>OMHY01000134.1 GCA_900298985.1 Streptomycetaceae bacterium | reverse complement strand
GTATTACATTTGCAAATATGGAAAGCAAAGAAAGTGAAATAGCTCAAGACGGTTGGGCTAATGCACAAAGTTCGTTAGCTACAGGGAGCGAAGGCACCACAGTAATTCAATTAGAAAAGGGCCCAAATACTCCAGATACAACTGACACTATAGTTGCTAGATTAAAAACTGCGCAAAAGTATTGGTCTGGTTTCACTCTACCGGCAAATATATTTGCCACTGCTTATAACGCACAGGATGAACAATGGGCGGAATCAAGAATTAAATCAATGCCTAATTATGCGGCAGGATTAGAAATAGCTATTCAACAAAATTGCAATGTACCGGTAAATCCTCAAAATTGTAATTCAGATAATTCCGGAGTCATTGGCGATAAGGGTGGCCATGCGATTGGTGATTATGGAATTTCAGATCATGAAGTTACAGATCCAAACAGTGCGCCTATTTATCGAAGATTGGGAGCTAATTATGTGCATGAATTTACTCATACTGTTCAAGGTTCCCAATTTTTAAATGCGTCACTTGCTCACCCAGATATTTCGCACAATCAAGCTGGACAATTAATGAATGACAATATGCCATGTTGGATTATAGAAGGACAAGCTAATTTCGCAGGTGCATCAGCGGTATCAAATGATTTTGCAACCTACTCTCAAATTAGATTAGCCGAATTAATTCGCACCACAGATCCAAATATGCCGCAATACACCCCGGATTTAATTAAAACTTATTTAACAACTCAAATCCCAGGTCAATGTCGCCCTTCTGGAATGCATAACCGTGCCGGAAGTTCCCTTGCCACTGCTTACAATTTAGGATACTCAGTTGGAATGTTAGCAATTGAAACCTTATCTGCAATTGCTGGACCTAAACCCACCATGGCTTTATACACTTTAGTTGCATCAGGAGATGATTTTGCAACAGCATTTAAGAAAATTTATGGAGTTACTTGGGATAGTGCTGCTACAACTATAGCCAATGTAATTGCTTTTGATTACGAACAGCCTGATGTTAAATCTCAAGTTGTACCTGGTCTCGCCCCGTAACTCCTATCAATAATTAGCTTTTGCATGGGAAAGCAGAAAATCTAATAAGTCAGAGGTAAATTGCATACTTGGAGTTGGTAGGTGTTTTGAGCCTTCCAATTCCCAATTCTGCGTGGCAACATTATTTTTACAATTAGGAAAGGTTTTCTTGATTTCATTGGAATCAGATACATCAAGATCATAACTATATTTCGCTGGGTCTAAAACTGGGTTAGTAGAACAGCCATTTTTCTTAACCCAAAAATTCATCAGATCTTTTGCACTAGCAATCTTCTTTCCAAATGCATGGTTGCCTGAGTAGGTTTCATCTTTGCTACCCCAGACCTCCAAGTAATTTATGGGAGAAGTAGGTTTGCATAGATTCAAATTTGAGTAGTTACCTCCAGCTAAATTCACTACAGCAGCAAACAAAGTTGAATGCCTACACGCTAATTCGTTGACCATAAACCCACCATTTGAATGCCCTATTAAATAAATTCTTTGCGGGTCAACTGCATATTGTTGCTTTACCAGAGTAACGATATGCAAAAAATAAGCATCATCATCTGTTTTCTTCTTACCACTGTCACAACATCCCGCACCATTCCAAAATTGTTTACCCCATTTATCTTTTAATCCATCAGGTGAAACATATAAGAAATCTTTATCATCTATAAATTTTGGGAAACCCCAAATTTTGTTAAACACTCTACTGCTTTGGTCATATCCGGAGATCCCAATTACTAATGGAAGAGGTGTTGTTGAGTCATAATTAGTCGGAACTTGAATTTCAAATGGTCGATCACCAGGGAATTCTGCATAAGTAATTGCCTTAGCAGTTGGTATGTTCAAGGTGATGACCGTCAAAGCTAAAGCAACCAATTTATATAGAGTTCTAATTTTCATTCCAACAACAAATTCTCCCTAGATGAAAAGGCTCAATTACTAGATATTCTAATATGCAAAAACCTAGTAGATTTCTACTATGCCTCAATATCTTTTTAGCGTCCATCATGATTTAACAGAACCCAAAATGAACCCTGAGAGGGAGAAACAGTCTTATTTAGATACTGGAGCCTTTAATCAACGTTTAATTGAGGGTGGTCACTTCATCTATGCCAATGGTATTTCTGATCCTAAAGATTCAATCCTGGTTGATAATCGAGAAGATAGAGGAATTATCAACCATGATCGTTATATAAAAGGTGACCGTTATCTTGGAGGATTTTGGATTTTAAGTTTCGATGATGACGATATTGCAAAAAATTGGGCGTTGGAAGCTTCAAAAGCTTGTAATCAAATTGTAGAAATTCGTAAGTTTCACAACTAGAACTAAATAAGTTCAAAATAAAGTAAGACAATCTTTGTGTCTGGTTTGATCTTGAGTCCCAACTTAGTCCAATAGCTCATATGACTTTTTCTAAAATCATCTCCAGTTAAATCACCTTCTCCTTCAGCTAACGCAAATTCATCTGGTACTTCTGAAAATTTTCTAACCTCTACCTTAACCACTTTTATTTGTGCAACCTGAGATACCTCGCTATTAAGAACTGCTAGGTGTTCGCCGATTGTTTCAATTTCTTCTCCTTCACTTTGGTAATCCCATTCAAGTGTCCCGGCAGTAGCTTTTTTCGTTCCAGTAAGCACTAAAGCATTTAGTTCATCTCGAAAAGGGCCTTTAGTACCAAATTCGATG
>OMHY01000133.1 GCA_900298985.1 Streptomycetaceae bacterium | reverse complement strand
TGCTGATTCTTTTTCTTTTCTTACTTGTGCAATCTTTTCATCAAAGGCTTTAATTTCAGGAGGAACAGTCATTCTTCTTATTCTTAACCGAGACCCAGCTTCATCAATTAAATCAATAGCTTTGTCCGGTAAAAAGCGATCGGAAACATAACGATCTGCCATTTGAGCTGCGGCCACTAAAGCATCATCAGTAATTGAAACTTTATGGTGAGCTTCATAACGGTCTCTAAGCCCTTTTAAGATTGCAATGGTGTGAGTTACTGAAGGCTCGGAAACTTGAATTGGTTGGAATCTTCTTTCCAATGCTGCATCTTTTTCTAAATGCTTGCGGTATTCATCTAAAGTAGTAGCACCAATTGTTTGCAATTCACCGCGAGCCAACATTGGCTTTAAAATGCTGGCAGCATCAATCGCACCTTCCGCTGCACCCGCACCTACCAAGGTATGAATTTCATCAATAAAAATAATAATGTCACCGCGAGTGCGAATTTCTTTTAATACTTTTTTCAATCTCTCTTCAAAATCACCACGATATCTACTACCTGCAACTAAAGCACCTAAATCTAAGGCATATAGATGCTTTTCTTTTAGAGTCTCAGGAACATCACCTTTAACAATTGCTTGAGCTAAGCCCTCAACTATCGCAGTTTTACCAACCCCTGGCTCTCCAATTAATACTGGATTATTTTTAGTACGACGAGAAAGCACTTGCATTACTCTTTCAATTTCAGTATCTCTGCCAATAACAGGATCTAATTTTCCTTCTCGAGCAGCTTGAGTTAAATTCCTACCAAATTGATCAAGAACTAAAGAGGTTGCACTTTGACCTTCAGCTGGCGCACCAGAGGTAGCTGCTTCTTTGCCTGGATAGCCGGAAAGTAATTGAATTACTTGTTGCCTTACTCGATTTAAATCCGCACCCATCTTTACCAATACTTGTGCGGCTACACCTTCACCTTCTCTAATCAGACCAAGAAGAATATGTTCAGTTCCAATGTAATTGTGTCCTAATTGCAATGCTTCTCTTAAAGAAAGTTCTAAAACTTTTTTCGCACGAGGAGTAAATGGAATATGTCCCGAAGGTGCTTGTTGACCTTGTCCAATAATTTCTTCAACTTGAGATCTAACTCCCTCTAAAGAAATTGACATGGCTTCGAGAGATTTTGCTGCGACACCTTCACCTTCATGAATTAAGCCCAACAAAATATGTTCAGTGCCGATGTAATTATGATTTAACATTCTGGCTTCTTCTTGTGCCAAAACAACCACTCGGCGAGCCCGATCGGTAAAGCGCTCAAACATCAATATCTCCTTTAAAACCTAACTTCTCATTAAGCCTAAAATCTCAGGCCTTACTCTAGCGGTTGTCCTTAATCGACGTCCCATTGATTTCAGTTCCAAAACAGTCACTAGTAGAACGCTTTCGCGGCTGATTTATATTCCCCAAATTGAGGAAATTGAGCTGAAAATAGCCCTCTGCACTGCCTTTCTGGTGTGGTTCTAGAGTATTTTTAACATTCGGGTATTGCCCAAAGTATTTGGTTTGACGCTTTCTAAATCCAAAAATTCCGCTACCCCTCGATCGTAGGAACGAAGCAGCTGGTGATAAACCTCGGGGTCAACCGGGGTACCTTCTATAGGTACAAAACCATGTTTTGCAAAAAATTCAGTTTCAAAAGTTAAACAAAACAATCTTTGCACACCAACATCACGTGCCTTGTTAATAATAGCTTCTAAAATTCCATGGCCCGCGCCTTTGCCTCGAACTTTGTCATCAACTGCAACAGTTCTAACCTCTGCTAAATCTTCCCAAAGTACATGCAATGCGCCACAACCTACAACTTCATCATCCCAAGTTGCAACAAAAAATTCCTGAACACTTTCATATAAAGTTACAGTTTCCTTTTGAAGCAATCTCCCACCTGCAGCATATGCATCAATAATTTTTCTAATTTTTGAAATATCCTTAGTCTGCGCCTGACGAATCTTTATTGTCATTTCAATTCTCCAACTTAAAATTCTGGTTTTACTAATGGAAACAATATAGTTTCTCTAATCCCTAAACCAGTTAACGCCATCAAAAGTCTATCTACTCCCATGCCCATACCACCCATAGGTGGCACTCCATATTCCAATGCTTTTAGAAAATCTTCATCTAATTGCATCGCTTCTAAATCACCTTTGGCTGCTAGTAAGGACTGTTCAGTTAATCTTTGTCTTTGAATTACTGGATCGATTAATTCTGAATAACCAGTTGCTAACTCAAATCCTTCTACATATAAATCCCATTTTTCCACTATTCCTGGAATAGTTCGATGAGCTCGCACCAAGGGAGAGGTGTCAACTGGATAACCTTTAATAAAAATAGGACCGCTTAATTTGTCTTTGCATAGATGTTCAAAAATCTCTTCACTCAATTTTCCTTTAATCCACTTAGGATCAACTTTCATTCCAAGTTTTGCCGCAATTTCTTTTAATTTTTCCAAACTTGTCTCAGGGCCGATCTTTTCTCCCAGGGAATCACTTACTAAATCAAATAAATAGACCTCTTCCCATTCTCCACCCAAATCTAAAATTCGACCATCAAAATGTTTTACCTGATGAGAACCAAAAAGGGAAAAAGCTGCATTTTGTACTAACTCTTTAGTTATTTGGGAAATTGAATCCCAATCTCCATATGCTTGATAACTTTCAATCATGGCAAATTCTGGGGAATGTGAGGAGTCAGCGCCTTCATTTCTAAAATTTCGATTTATTTCATAAACTCTTTCTAAGCCACCCACTACACATCTTTTCAAAAATAATTCTGGGGCAATTCTTAAAAATAATTCCATGTCATAAGCATTACTATGTGTTTTAAAAGGGCGTGCTGTTGCACCTCCATGCATTACCTGTAACATCGGAGTTTCTACCTCTAAAAATTGGTGGTTTGCAAAGGTAGTGCGTAAAGAATTCATTACTTTTGGTCTGATGCGAGCCATATCCCTGGCTTCAGGTCTTACAATTAAATCTACATATCGCATACGAACTCTGGTTTCTTCACTTAATGGTTTATGTTCCACTGGTAGCGGACGCAAGGCTTTGGAAGCAATGGACCAATCAGTTACTAATACTGAAAGTTCACCTCTTTTTGAACTAATAATTTCACCAGTGACGCTAACAATATCTCCCAAATCAATTTCACTTTTCCATAATTCAAGTTTTTCAGCTCCAACTTGATCTAGAGAAAACATTGCTTGAATTGAGTCACCCGCACCTTCTCTTAAATTTGCAAAACATAATTTTCCAGTATCTCTTTTGAAAATGACTCGACCCGCTATGCTAACAATTTCACTAGTGCGAGCATCAATTTCTAAATTTGGATATTTTTCTCTAATGCTCTTTATTGAAGCGGTAATCGGAACTGAGACTGGATAGGGTTCAATCCCATTTTCTAACAAACGAGCCCGCTTACCCTGGCGCACTTTAAGTTGCTCTGGTAATTGATCTTCCTCTATTAGATTTGTTTGATCAATTGCCTTTGGCTGCTCAGGATTGTTAGCATTCATAATTTACTAATTCTACCTTTATTTGGGATTAGATTAAGCGCTCGGATTTCGTTCAAAAAGCAGTTTTAAACCTATCAAGGTCAAATCTGGTTCATAAAATTCAATTTTTTTGCTTACTCCAAAGACCAGCGGAGCTAAACCACCGGTTGAAATTACATTAATACGTTGTAATTGCGGATAAAGTTCATACATTTGTTCACTTATTCTTTCCACCAAACCATCAACTTGACCCGCAAATCCATAGATAGTTCCAGATTGCAACGCCTCAACTGTATTTTTTCCAATAACATTTTTAGGTTTGACTAATTCAACTTTTCGAAGTTGTGCTGCTTTGCTTGCCAAGGCATCAATTGAAATTTCAATACCAGCTGCTAGTGCTCCTCCAATAAATTCACCGTTTGGAGAAACTACATCTAAATTAGTAGATGTACCGAAATCCACAACTATTGCTCCTGCTCCGCCACCATATAAATGATGAGCGGCAACTGTATTTGCAATTCTATCCGCACCAATTTCTCGCGGATTATCAACTAATAATGCGGTTCCAGTTTTAATTCCCGGCTCTACTATCACACAATGTATGTGGGAAAAATATCTTTTAACTAAAATTCTGATTTCACTTAGTAAGGCTGGCACAGTTGAACAGATTGAAATACCAGTAATTTCACTATCTTCTAACAGCGCAGAAATCTTTATCCAAAGTTCATCTGCGGTATCTCTAGAGTCAGATTTAATTCGCCAGGATTTTACTAAAGCATCTTTTGCAAATAATCCTAAAACAATATTGGTATTTCCAATATCAATTGCAAGTATCATCTCATCTACCACTTTCTTTGAAATCAACACCAATATCTAAAATTGGTGCAGAATGTGTTATAGCTCCAATTGCTAGAAAATTTACTTTAGTATTTGCATAATCCAATAGGTTTTCTATTGTGATACCACCAGAAGCTTCTAGTGGGATTTCATTATTTATTAACTCTACTGCTTGTTTACAACTATCAACTGAAAAATTATCTAACATGATTAAATCCGGTTTACAATCAATCGCTTCCTTAAGTTCAGCTAAATTATCTACCTCTATCTCTATCGGTAAATTTGGATACTTTTCCTTAACTTTTTGAAATGCTTTCGTAATTGATCCGGCAGATTCAATATGATTATCTTTAATTAATGCACTTTCGGAAAGATTTAACCGATGGTTTGTTCCCCCGCCCATTCGAACCGCATATTTTTCTAACTGCCGGTAACCAGGTGTAGTTTTCCTAGTGTCTCTAATTTTTGTGTTATAACCTGCTATTTTTTCTACAAAGTTATTAGTAAAGGTGGCAATTCCAGATAGGTGCGAAATCAAATTGAGAGAAACTCGCTCGGCGCGCAAAAGATTTCTCACTTTACCTGTAACTTCAATGAGTAAAGTATCGGAATCCATTTTTTCACCATCTTTAACTTTAATCTCATAGTTGCATTCTCCAACTAATTCCAAAGTTAAAGCCACTAATAAGATTCCAGCCACCACCCCTGGTTTTCTATTTCTATATTGAGCTGTAGCTATTTGATTTTCATCAAATATAGATTGACTTGTGACATCTCCGAGATTTGTTACATCTTCAGTTAAACCTAATTCAATTATTTGAATAGCTTCTCTTATATCTAGCCCTACTCGATCAAATTCTTCTATTAAGTGTTGAGATAGATTTGGGCTCATTGAATCGCCTCTCTTTCAAATTTCCATTCCTCTCTTTGCAAGATTTGATTTAGATGTAAATGGAAATCCTCGGTTGTGGCTGGGTAATCCTCCCGCCAATGAGAGCCGCGGCTTTCTTTTCTCTCTAGCGCTGCTAGCACAATAGTTTTCGCCAATAAAAATAGATTAGTTGTTTCCCAATTTGAGATATTTGGATTTTTACTACTATGAATTTGAAGGGAGTTAATAATTCTTAAAGTTTCTTGTAATGATTTTTCACTGCGCAATACGCTAGCCCCCTGAGTCATTGCAAGTTGTAAAGTTATTTTTATCGATGAGTCTAAAAGTAAAGTTGGAGTCTGTTGATCTAGGTATCCATCGATTTGATCATCTGATAAATACTCTATTTCTGTTGGTAATTTTGAAGCTATGTCTTGAGCAATTAATGATCCAAAAACTAAACCCTCCAGCAAAGAATTTGAGGCCAAACGGTTTGCGCCATGTGCCCCAGTGCATGCACTTTCCCCACATGCATATAGCCCCTTGATATTACTTTCTCCTTGAAGATTTGTTCTGATACCACCACTTGCATAATGGGATGCTGGTGCTACTGGTATTTGTTGTCTAGTTGGATCAATTCCATTTTCCAAACATGATTGATAAATTGTAGGAAACCTCTTGGGAAAATCTGCAATCTTTGTTGCATCTAGCCAAACATGGGAAATATTGCGTCTAACCATTTCTTTCACAATTTCCTTTGTCACTATGTCTCTAGGTGCTAGGTCTTTTAAGGGATGAGCATTTTCCATAAATTTTTCACCAATATCATTTACTAGAAATGCACCTTCACCTCTGACCGCTTCACTAATTAATGGTTGTTGTCCAAGAGATGCGTTATCTCGCCACAAAACTGTTGGATGAAATTGTATAAATTCAATGTCAGATATTTTTGCACCAGCTCTTAGCGCTAACGCTACTCCATCGCCAGTAGACACAGCCGGGTTAGTACTTTGGGAATAAACCTGACCAATACCACCAGTTGCAATTACCACTGCACCAGCAAGCGCTACACCTACACCATCTCTACTTCCCTCACCTATGATGTGCAGTGTTACTCCCGCAGCTGATCCATCTGGATTTTTTAATAAATCAATTGCAATTGCATGTTCAAAAATTTGAATACCGGGATCATCTTTCACCGCTGCTAATAATGCTCTTGATACTTCCGCACCGGTTGCATCGCCTCCTGCATGAATAATGCGGTTTCTTTTATGACCACCTTCACGTGTTAAGGCAATTCCGCCTTCAGCAGTTACATCAAATTGCGCACCCCAGGAAATTAATTTCTCAATTGCACTTGGGCCCTTGTTAACCAATATTTCAACTGCGTTTTGATCACATAAACCTGCTCCTGCAATTAAAGTATCTTTCATATGTTCTTCGGGAGTGTCTCCTGGTCCAAGTGCAGCGGCGATACCTCCTTGCGCCCACTTAGTAGAACCTTCATCAATATTTGATTTAGTAATAATTAAAACTTTTTTTCCTAATGATCTTAAATTTAATGCGGTAGTTAAACCAGCAACACCAGAGCCAATTACTAATGCATCTGACTCCACTCGCCACCCGGGTTTGCTTGTTAATAATTTCATTTACTTATATCCTACTTTTCTTCCATATACATCTATTTTCTTGGCACCGGTAAATTATCAATCAAACGTACCCCATCTATCCAACCAGCACAAATCACTCTATCTCCTAATTGATTCTCCGCTACCTGTTGGAAATTGGAACTATCTATCATTTCAAAATAATCTAATTGAAATTTCTCCTCTTTATGCAAGATTTCCATTCCCTTGGAAATTGCTTCTTTTCTATCTTTTGAATTTGCGGCTGCGACTAAAGCTTGAAAAATTACAGCAGCGAATCTAATTGAACTTTCACTCAACCTACTATTGCGAGAGGAATAAGCTAAACCTGATTCCAACCTTACAGTTGGTATTGGAATTAATTTAGTTGGTATATCTCTATCTTCAATATATTTCTTTACTATACAAAGCTGTTGGAAATCTTTTTCCCCCATGAGCATAAAATCTGGTTTAATTAAATCTAAATATCTAGCCACTACAGTTAACATTCCATCAAAATGTCCCGGACGTGATGCTCCCTCATAAATATTTCCCATCTCTCCCGCAGAAATAATCTGATAACCATCTGGATAAAGCTCTGCGCTTTTCGGGAACCATAAGTAATCAACTTCCGCCGCCAAAGCAAGTTCCATATCTGCATCTTTAGAATCTGGATAGTTAATTAAGTCAGAGCTATTTTCAAATTGCAGCGGGTTAACAAATATTGAAAGCAAAGAATTTTTTGCATACTTTTTTGCAGCTATTAATAATTGATAATGTCCCGGATGTAACGCTCCCATAGTGGGTACATAAGCGATTGGACGTGGCAATATATCCAATTCACTGAATTGCGAAATCACTTTCAAAGCCCCAGTCCTTTTATGGTACCGGGCAGGTAAGTATTAATTATTTCAAATTCTCTAAGATTTTTGAAATCGGGCCAAACCCAGTCAAAATTGCATTGGGCTCAATCTCCATCCAAGGTTCTAACACAAATTTTCTTTCATGGGCTCTTGGATGGGGCAGTTCCAAAAATTCCTCTTTGATTTGTATTCCGCAATCTATAAGATCTAAATCAAGTGTACGAGGTCCCCATTTTATTGTGCGTTTTCTACCAAATCCATTTTCTACACTTTGTAAATATATTAATAATTCATTGGGAGTTAAATCTACTTCCCCAGTTACTACCGCATTTGCAAAATCAGGTTGATCTAAATATCCAACTGGTTTAGTGATATAGATGCTTGATTTTTGAAAATTTTTTAACTGCTCTTCTAATATCGGAAATACTTTTTTTAATGTATCAGCCGGCTCTCCAATATTTGCTCCTAATGCAATTACTACTTTCATCTTTCTTTTTCTACCTGCACTAAAAACTTTTCTACTGGCACACTAAATTGGATTTGGGGTTTGCTAATTCCAATTTTTACTTTACTAACTAATAAGTAATTTTCCAAAATAGCAGAGGCCAAAACACTTCCTAATTTTTCTAATAGATTGTATCTTTCTTGGGTAAAAATTTTTGAAAGCCAGGTTACAAACTCAGTATAATCAATAGTATCTCTTAAATTATCTGAATTACTTGCAGTTGCTAAATCAACCTCTAGCTCAATATCAACTAAAAAAATTTGCCCGGCTTTTTTTTCCTCTTCATAAACACCATGAAAGGCAAAAATTTCAATTTCTTGAAATATTATTTTATGTTTCATAATTTATTTGCTACCTCAATAGCATCTCTATGTGCTCTTACCCCATGAGTACGCACTGCCCAAATTCCTTTTGCAGCAAGTAAGGTAGTTAATGCTATAGATGCAGCTTCCCTATCATCTGGATTGGAGGCTCCTACTAATTCACCTAAAAATCTTTTTCTAGAACCTCCCACCAAAAGTGGAAATCCTAATAATGAAAATCGATCAATATGTCGCAATATTTCCCAGTTGTCTTCTGGGTTTTTGGCAAATCCCAATCCGGGATCAATAATTAATTGTTCTAGTTGGACTCCATCTTTTAATAATTCTTCTACTCTAATTTCCAACTCTTTTTTTACCTCTGTAACTACATCTTCATAATTTGCTAACTCTTGCATATTTTCCGAGTGCCCACGCCAATGCATCACTACCATTTGAATTTGAGGATTTCGAGCTAAAAGTCTTCCCATATTGGAATCAGCTTTTCCACCACTCACATCATTTACGATGGTGGCACCTGCAGAAATTGCAGCAGCTGCAACTTCACTTCTCATAGTGTCTATACTTATTGGAATTCCGGATTCACTTAACTCTGTAATCAAAGGAATAGTTCGTTGAATCTCTTCATCCAACGTGATTCTTTTGGCCCCGGGCCGAGTAGATTCACCCCCAATGTCTATTATGTCTACACCTTCTCCAATCATTTCTTTTGCTCTTTTTAAAGCGCTATCATAATTTTCATAGCGCCCACCATCTGCAAATGAATCGGGAGTAACATTCAAAATTCCCATTACCAAGGTTCTATTCATTAACTAACCTTTTTGGGCTGTTATTAACGCCATCGCTTCTGCTCTAGTTGCTTGATCTCTTAAAACACCTCTAACTGCACTAGTGGTGGTGCGCGCATTTGATTTCTTAATACCCCGCATAGAAATACATAAGTGTTCACATTCTAAAATTACAATTACACCTGAGGCATTTAAATGATCAACTATGGCATCTGCAATTTGACTAGTTAGTCTTTCTTGAACTTGAGGTCTTTTTGCAAGTAAATCAACTAATCTAGCTAATTTAGATAAACCAGTAATCTTCCCAGATTCTCCTGGAATATATCCAATGTGCGCATAACCAAAAAAAGGTGTCAGATGATGTTCACAATGAGAATAAAATTCAATATCTTTTAAAATCACTAATTCTCTATGTCCTAAATCAAAAGTTGTTGTTAATACTGAACTAGGGTCTTGGTACAACCCCGCAAAATTTTCTTTCATGGCGTTTGCCACCCGCTCCGGTGTACCTTTTAAACCATCACGCTCCGGATCTTCCCCAATTGCTTCTAGCAAATCATGAATAGCTTTTTTCGCTTTTTCCAAGTCAAATTTAGGCTGATTCATTATTATTTTGTTTTCTTTTTATTCACTAATAGGTTGGGAATTGTCACTTGGTTTAACAGTTTTTCGTGGTGTTTTAGCCTTAGGTATTTTTACACTAGCTGTTTTTGCATCAGGTGACTTTGCTTTGGGTGCTGCTTTAGTGTTTTTTTCCTCAGTTGTTGAGACTGGTGGAATCTTGCTCGGGATGCGGTCTGCAGAACCAGTCCACGCTGGACGTG
>OMHY01000132.1 GCA_900298985.1 Streptomycetaceae bacterium | reverse complement strand
TGGAATCTGAATTTTCCGGACCATTAGTGGAAAATATGATTGAAACAATTACCAAATTTGATGATCATGCGGTGGTGGTGCCCTATTTAATGAGTGGTGGTACAGATAATAAAGCTTTGGCTGCACTCGGAATTCAAGGTTATGGTTTTGGACCCTTGAAACTACCTGCAGATCTAGATTTTTTTGCGCTCTTTCATGGAGTGGATGAAAGGATTCCAATAACTGGATTAATTTTTGGAGTCCATAGTTTGCATTATTTCTTAGCAAATCTCACTTAAAATCAAGACCTAGGAAAACTCACTTCATCTAACGCTGCTCTAACTTCATCTGGCAATTCAATTTCTTCAACTGTAAGCGCACCTCGAAGTTGTGCCATATTTCTTGCACCAAGCAATGCACAGGTAACACCAAAATTATCTCTAACCCAGGCTAATGCAACTTCCAAAGGTGAATATCCGAGACCGGAGGCAGCAACATTTACTGCTTCCATTACTATTTTGGATTTGCTATTTAAATATGGTGCCATAAAACCAGCAAAATGTGCTGAAGCAGCTCTTGAATCTGCTGGGATGCCATTCAAATATTTTCCAGTTAGAAATCCTCTTGCTAATGGTGACCATGCAATAAACCCAATTCCAAGATTTATCGCAGCCGGCAAAACTTCTGTTTCTGCAGATCGATTTAATAGAGAGTATTCATTCATACATGAGATGATTGATGATTTCCCAAAAATTGGATTTTGCAAGGAATAAACTCTCGCTAATTGCCAACCTGAATAATTACTCACCCCAAGATACCTTACTTTTCCACTTTGAACACCGTATTCCATTGCACTTAAGGTTTCTTCGATAGGTACTTGTTGATCCCAATTAGAAATAGCCCACAAATCAACATAATCTGTACCTAATCTTTTAAGTGAAGAATTTAAGGTTTCTATTAATTTAGTTTTACTATTGACCACTGGATAATTAAAATCATAACCACTACCACCACTTCGAAGTGCAATAATCAATTCATCCCGTTTAACCAATGTTCCTAAGAAACCGCCAATAACTTTCTCACTATCTCCATTTCCGTAAGAGTTGGAGGTTTCCAAGAAATTTCCTCCAGATTCAATGAACAACCTCAGCTGGTCCGCAGCCTCGGTTTCATCTGTATCTCGGCCCCAAGTTAAAGTTCCTAGTCCGAGTCTAGAAATATTTAAACCAGAATTACCTACTGTTCTGATTTGCATAAAGCGGAGATTATCAACCAAAAACTGATTTTCTCGGTAACCTTTACCAGTGGCTAAAAACGTGGCGCGGGGAACTTCCCTATATTTTTTAAGACACGGTGATTCAGTGGCTAATGCCAAAGGTTTATTAGCTGGTCAAACCCCAGGTATTGATTTAACCGCTAAGGGGAGAGATCAAATTACTCAAATCGGAGAGTACTTTGCTTCCTATCCCATCGACGTTGCATTAACTAGCCCATTGGAACGAACTGTACAAAGCGCAGCGTTGTTTCTGGCTACACATAATTGCGATGCTCAGATTGATCCAAGTTTCATAGAGATGAACTATGGTTATTGGAGCAATAAAAAACTGAAGGCATTAGCAAGTAAACCAGAATGGAAAATAGTACAAGGCAGTCCACAAACTTTTACTTTTCCAAAGGGAGAGAGTTTTCTATCTGCTTGGACTCGAATCGTAAATCGAATCAATTTTCTAGTATCAGATAAGAATTTCGCTGGAAAGAAAATACTTGTTGTATCTCATGGGGATATCATTAAAATGGCCATAACTTATGCCCTTGATCTACCACTATCGAGTTTTCAAAGATTTCGGGTAGATACCGCATCAATATCTCAAATCAACTACATTGGAAATCAATTTTCAGTTTCTCAACTTAACTTCAATTTGCATAATCATTCAACAGTTTTCCGGAATTTTACCTTAGGGGGAGAGGTTCACAAATCAAGTGGCGTTAGGAAATTGAAGTGAGCCGTATTTTCTATATTCATGAAAATGCTACCCAATTAATCGCTGGTGCAATAGGTCAGCCAGGAGAGAGGGAGTTTTTCTTACAAATTGTTTCTATAGATAAGGTAAATACTTTAGCTTGTGATAAGTACCAGGTTTTGGCTTTGGCTACCAGGGCAAGTGAGATTTTGGAGCAACTTAAGAGGAGTGGCGAGATTAATGTTCTTGATTTGAATTTAAATTTCTCCGGAGAAAATCCCGGGTTGTTATTTCCAGTGGAAGAAGATTTTCAGATTGGATTAATGAGTATATCTTTTTCTAGCGAGCGGAAATTTTTGATACTGGAAATACAGGCGCTACAAGATGAAGCTACCCAAACTATGTATAGTGACGAACAATTAGAGATAATGGAAGATGCACCTGATTTTTTGCGGGCAAATTTCTCAATCAGTGCCATTAGAGCCTTTATTAATCAAGCAAAGATTTTGGTTGCTCAGGGTCGAAAGCCTTGTCCATTTTGTGGCCTTCCAATTAGCAACGAAGGGCATTTGTGCCCAAGAGCAAATGGATATAGAAGATAGAACTACTATGCAAACTTTAGTGCC
>OMHY01000131.1 GCA_900298985.1 Streptomycetaceae bacterium | reverse complement strand
CTATTTTCATCTTTTGCTCAAAAGATCTTCAATTAAATGGCCAACTGCACCTATTGCTTCCGTAATTTTTTCTTGTGCCGGTCCGCCTCCCTGAGCAAAATCAGGCTTTCCACCACCGCCGCCACCAAGAATAGTTGAAGCAAGTTTAATGATTTCGCCAGCTTTTAATCCTTTTTCTACCGGTGCTGGGGAAAGTGCTGCTACCGCGCTGCATTGTTTCTCGCCCTTTGAGAACAAAACAACTATCCCATCCTTCATTTTATTTCTAAGCTCTAATGCTATAACTCTTAAATCATCATTGCTTAAATTATCTGGCACTTTACCAACCACAAATTCAATGGTTGAAATCTTTTTGCGCTTTTCTAATAGCTCCTTAGCAGCTGAAAGAGCTTTATCTTGTCGGAATGCGGTTATTTCTTTTTCTGCATTTTTCAAATTTTCTAACAATGAATTGATTTTTCCTGGTAATTCCTCAGGTCTAACCCCTTTTACTAATCTGGAAATGGATTCCACAATTAAATGTTCTCTTGCTAAAAATTTATATGCATCCTGACCTACTAATGCTTCAACTCTTCTAACTCCAGATCCAATCGAAGATTCACTTAGTAATTTAATTACTCCAAGTTCGCCACTAGTTTTAACATGGGTGCCGCCGCATAATTCATGCGCCCAATCCCCCACACTAACTACTCGAACCACATCTCCATATTTCTCACCAAATAATGCCATCGCGCCCATTGCTTTTGCTTCCGCTTGATTCATTTCTTTAGCTGTTACCGGATAATTATTTAACAATAGAGTATTAACTCTTTCTTCAACTTCACTTAATGTGGCAGGAGATACTGCTTGCACACTTGAAAAATCAAACCTAAATCTTCCCGGTGAATTTTCCGAACCTGCTTGGGTAGCACTTTCCCCTAACGCTTCTCGAAATGCTTTATGCACCATGTGGGTTGCGGTATGTGCACGGCTTATAGCAAATCTTCTTTCAATATCAATTTGGGCAAATGCTTTTTGACCCAATTCGACACTACCTTTGATGACTTCACCACGATGAATAAATAATCCCGGTATCGGTTGTTGCACATCATCAATTTCTACAATTGCACCATTATCTAATGTGATTTTTCCACCATCTGGTAATTGCCCACCGCCTTCGGCATAAAAAGGAGTTGCACCCAAAATAATTTCACAATCATTACCAGTACTCAACTCTTTGACAGGTATGCCATCTTTTAAAATTCCTTGGATACTACTTTCTCCATCTACTTGGTTATAGCCCAAAAATTTGGTCTTACCGTATTGATCTAAAAACCTTCTATATTCAGAAAGATCTGCATGGCCGCTCTTTTTTGCCCTAGCATCTGCCTTTGCCCGATCTTTTTGCTCTCTCATTAACCGACGAAAACCTTCTTCATCAATTTTGAGCCCGTTTTCATTGGCCATTTCCAAAGTTAAATCAAAAGGAAAACCATAAGTGTCATGAAGTTTAAATACTGTGTCACCTGAGATTTCATTTAATGCAGATTGTTTAGTGTCAGATACAGCAAGATCGAAAATCTGAGTACCAGATTTGAGTGTTTGCAAGAAGCTATCTTCTTCGGCGTTCGCGATACCTAAAATTCTTTCTTGATCCTCAATTACGTTTGGGTATTGTGGACCCATAGCATCAATTGCTGAAACAATTAATTCATCAATGACTTTATCCGGGCCACCTAAAATCCGCATATTTCGAATAGTGCGGCGCATCATTCTTCGAAGTACATAACCTCGACCTTCATTACCTGGAGTCACGCCGTCGCCGATTAGCATCATCGCAGTTCGAGCATGATCTGCTATCACTCTTAAAGACACATCGCTTTTGGCTGCGGCTCCATATTTCACACCAGTTAATAATGTAGCCTTATTTAGAATTTTTGCAGTAGTGTCAATTTCATAAATATTTTCTACTCCCTGCAATAAGGCCGCCATTCTTTCTAGACCTAAACCAGTATCAATATTTTTTGCTGGTAAATCCCCCACAATTGGAAAATTCTCTTTGCCACCACCTTCACCCCGGATATTTTGCATGAAAACAAGGTTCCATACCTCTAAATATCTATCCTCATCTGCAACTGGTCCGCCATCTTTTCCATATTCAGGTCCACGATCATAATAAATTTCAGAGCAAGGACCGCATGGCCCTGGAATTCCCATAGACCAAAAATTATCTGCCATCCCTCTTCTTTGAATTCTCTCCAGAGGCAATCCAATAACTTTGTGCCATATATCTATAGCTTCATCATCATCTAGATAAACTGTCACCCATAATTTTTCTTCTGGTAAACCATAGCCGCCATTGGCAACTGGTTTAGTTAATAATTCCCAAGCTAATTTAATAGCACCTTCTTTAAAGTAATCTCCAAAAGAAAAATTGCCACACATCTGAAAAAAAGAGGCATGACGAGTAGTTTTACCAACCTCATCTATATCTAAAGTTCTTACACATTTTTGAACAGAGGTGGCTCTGGAATAAGGTGGTGTGATTTCACCCAAGAAAAATGGTTTGAAAGGAACCATGCCTGCATTTACTAATAGCAAGTTTGGATCATCTGCAATTAGCGATGCGGAAGGCACTACCGTATGTTTT
>OMHY01000130.1 GCA_900298985.1 Streptomycetaceae bacterium | reverse complement strand
TTATGAAATGGATTATTTGCAGGAAGGCATTGGATTAAGGGCAATGGCCCAACGTGATCCATTAGTGGAATATCAAAGAGAAGGCTATGACTTATTCATGGCGATGATGGAAGCGATTAAAGAAGAAGTTGTAGGCTTCATTTTCAATGTTGAAGTTGAAATAAATCAATCTCCAGAAGATTCCTCTACCTCAACTGAAGAAATTTCTATTAAAGGTGTGGAAACTGCCAAACCACTTAGCAATTTGCAATACTCAGCAGCCGATGAAACTGGAACTGTGATTAGTAGTGATAGTGGACCATCTCGTAATGCACCATGTCCTTGTGGAAGTGGTAGAAAATACAAGCGTTGTCATGGTGCGGCCTAGAAATCACTCAATAATTTCAAAATAAGTGCATTGCCATTTTTGATTTACTCCTTCAAATCGTAAAACTATAGCTCTCACCTTTTCATCGATATTTATTACCAGCGTTACCTCGGCAATACCTTCAACTGGTTGGTGGATCATAATCCTTCTTATTTTGATTTGAGAATTTTTAGGAAATCCTAATTTAGTTCTTTCAATTAATTTAGTAAAAACTATATTGTGACACCACCTAGAAAGTTGAGCTGGATTTCGCCTGCGGGCAAAAATTTCTACAATTCCTTGGGCAAAAGCAGATACCCAGTTATTTAGATTAGGCAATTGATTTATGGGAGTAGGAACTAAATCCCCGTCCTCTTCATCATTACTATTTGGAGTTGGGAAAAATTTAACTTTACTTGAAATTTGATTTTCTAAAACATCTGAATTTTCATTGTAAAAATCCAATACTGGATGATGCCAAATATTGTTTAAAGTGTGTATTTGTAAAACTGGATAAGAGTAGGAAATCAAAGCTGATTCCTTTTTTGGGTAAATTACGGTTTTCTCAATCGTTGAATTAGATGTTTGCATAAGCCAAATTTGCTCTAGCCAAGGAAAATGCAAATCAACCAAAAGTATGAAAAATATATGTGGAGAAAATAATTTTGTTCCCGAATTTCTAGGTATAAATCTCCTATGAATTTCAGACCCACTGTACCCAAATTACAATTTAACCCACGAATAATTTTTGCCTTCTTGCTTCTGATAATTTCTATAGCAAGTGCCTTGGTATTGACACACCGAGTTGGTGCTCGAGCGTATTATTATCAAGTCAAAAAAGAGCTATTAGCTGGTACTCAATTTTCCATAGATAATATACAAACAGTCTCATTGGTGAAATCAGGGATTTCACCTATTTATATACAAGCAGGACAACCTATATTGGGTAAAACAGCTACTCATGATCTCGCCCCAGGAGAGTTGATTAGCAGTTCTGCAATTGGAATTATAGAAAATCAAACTTTTAAGGTAATTGAGTTATCAACCCCTAAAGCCAACTTTGCCTCTGACATTAAGCCAGGTAGCAGGGTTGATTTATATGTAATTCCAAATCCCAATTCCCCAGGTACAAGTTCAGGGGGAGCAAAAAAGGTATTAAGTTATGCCCAAATAGTAGATATTGATTTACAAAGCGCAAACCTAGGAGGCGAAATTAATTTCTCTCTAAAAATATCACCTGCAGATTTATCTAACTTCTTCAATTTACTTTCTGGGAAAAATATAGAGGTAATATCAGATGAAAATTGAGATTCCACCAATAAATATAGTAACAGCGATTATAAATCCCACTAGAGAAGATTTCTTGGCACAAACCTTATTTCAATATGGATGGAATATATTGTTTCGAGCTCTTGATGTGGATTCCTTGAATACATTCCTATCTCAGGAATTACCCAAAAACTTTCTTGTTAATAATGAAGTGGTTATACTTTATGAACCTGTCACTATTGAAGTAAATAAGATTTTGTTGCCAAATATTCCAGAGATAAATTTTAGAATCTTCTCGGAAAAAGATTTACCTTTTGATCGAGAGGGAATAATAGAATTTCTTCGCACCGAAATAGTAGACCAAGGTCATTGTAGAAACAAGCAACTGGAGTCTAGACCAGCGTTAATCCAAAGTAATGTAAATAGATTTTCTATTCAAAGGAAAACAAATCAAAGTTTTCAAAAAATTGTAACTATAACGGGCACTGAACATAGCATTGGTAAATCCACAATTTGTGCTTTACTGGGTAAACAAATTAATCAATCGAATTCAGTCCTATTTGTAGATGCAGATATTGAGAAAAGAAGTTTAAACTCTTTAATAAACCAAGAAGATAGTAATCGCAGTAGAACGCTTGGAAGAAACTTCAAAGAAAACAAAATTAAAATTTTAGAATTAATGGGAGAGGAAAAGTTTTCAGATCTAGAATTAGATTCAAGTAGTATATTTATTGATTTGGGGTCTCTTCCAAATATTCAAAATATATCTCATGATCGAAGGTGGCGGGGAAATTTTATCTATCAAACTCTTGCCGCAAGTTCGGAAATTCTATTTTGTGCAAATAGCAGTGATTTGAGTCTAAATCTTTTAGAGGAGTTTGCGGATCAAATTGGAAATTTTGAATTCGTCCGGAAGATAAATTTCATATTTAATGAATATGGGAACAAAAGCAATTTTAGAAATTCAAGCAAGAGGTTTCATAACCTAACCAGTCAATTTCCAGCATTCAATTTCCCCAGAATGGATGAAATTGAGAACAAGTACCCGCTGCCACTTCGAATACGCAGTAGTAGTAAAAAGCCTCTCTCTCAAATAATTGAAATGTTAGGCTAACCCCGTGGTTGATATTGCGTCTTTGGTAAGAAGTGAAAGTGCACTTGATGATTTTGATTATCATCATCTACTCAATCTTTTATCAGAATGGCAATTATTATCTGATTTATCTTTTGCAGATTTAATACTTTGGGTACCTACTCGTCGCAGTTACAATGATTGGCCAGATGGATATATAGTAATGTCACAAATTAGACCAACTACAGCTGCCACTTTATTTACTCAAGATATGCTTGGAGAGAAAATAAAATGGGGAGATAATCCCCAAATTGATCACTCCATGAAAACAGGAGATATTTTACGAGATGTAGAACCAACTATGGTGGGTGATTTATTAGTTAAAGTCGAAACTATTCCAGTAAATTTTCGAAATCGCACTATAGCGGTTATATCGCGCCATCGGAACGCAGAACAAATGCGTTCTGCTTCTAGATTGGAAATCAATTATCGGGAAATAGCACATAAAATCTATTTAATGATTGCGCAAGGAAATTTTCCGATTCCAAATAGTATTTATGTATCTGAATCAGCGCCCAGAGTTGGCGATGGATTGATTAGATTAAATCCAAATGGAGAAATTGCCTACTGCTCTCCAAATGCACGCTCAGCTTTGAGCAGAGCAGGTTGGAGTGGAGAGTTAATTGGAGTGGATTTAGGAAATATATTTGAATCAATCAAAACACATTCAACAAATGCAGTAGATGAAAGCTTTGGAGATGTATTTATTTCAAAAAATGTTAGAAGAATTGAATTTGAAAATGCTCGTGGTACTTTTGATTTATTAACCCTTCCTTTAATTGAAAATGCGGACATTGTGGGTGTTGTAGTTTTAATTCACAATATAACTGAATTGCGCCGCCGCGACAAAGCTTTAATATCAAAAGATGCAACTATCAAAGAAATTCACCACCGCGTAAAAAACAATTTGCAAACAGTTTCTGCGATATTAAGGCTTCAATCACGCCGAGTGGAAGATGAAACTGCCAGTGCAGCTTTGGCAGAAGCTGTACGGCGAGTTGCATCTATTGCAATTGTTCATGAAACACTTGCCGGAAGTACTACTGGTAAAGTTGATTTTGATGAAGTAATTAGTCGAATAATTCATAATGCAATCGAGCTGGGCACTCATCCAATTAATCTTGTTCAGGAGGGCAAATTTGGCACCTTTGAGTCAATAATTGCTACGCCCCTTGCACTTGTTTTGACTGAATTGATACACAATGCCTTGGAGCATGGTTTGGATAAAAAAGGTGATCAACTTAGGGTTTTAGTTGCTCGCTCTGAGAGCCAGTGCATAGTTAAAGTTCTAGATAATGGAGAGGGCTTACCAGAGAATTTTGATTGGGAAAAATCTTCAAATTTAGGATTACAAATTGTTCGCACCTTAACTGAAAATGAATTAAAAGGCAGTATCTCTTTAAAAAGTGTTGAACATGAGACAGTTGCTACTTTAGAATTTCCAATTTCAAACTTTTAATAATTTTATTCTTGATTAGAAAATGAAGTTGCTGCAAACTGATTAGCTTGTTCCATTGCACGAGCGCGATTTCTTGCAGCTCTCCGCTTTAACGCCCTTCTTTCATCTTCAGATAGGCCACCCCATACCCCAGCGTCCTGTCCCGATTCCAAGGCCCAGGCCAGACATTGGTCTTTTACTGAGCAACGAGCGCAGACTTTTTTGGCCTCTTCAATTTGGGCCAAAGCTGGACCAGTATTTCCTACAGGAAAAAACAACTCCGGATCTTCATCCCGGCAGGCTGATTGGTGTCGCCAGTCCATTTTGCTCCTATATTTCCTATCTAGTAGTAGTTATTGCTTAACACTGAGATAACTAGATTGGGGTTAGAGCCAAAAGCATCGCAGGGAAGTCAAACAATTGCGGTGCTTATTCTCCCTTAACATCACCTTTCTCACAAGGACATTTCCCGAAATTTATTGGTTTTTAGGTAACTATTTAGAAAGTTTAGGTGTTATGTTAAACAAAATAAGCAATAATTCGAAATGCGCCATAAACTCTCCTGCTTGTGGATAAATAATTGAGGGTACTGGTAATCAGAATGAAATAAGGAAAGACAGGTTTACTAAAATGAAAAAGCAAGATAAAGCATATTTTGCAACTGGTTGTTTCTGGGGAGCGGAAAGGAGATTTTGGAATTTAGCAGGGGTACTAAGCACCAGTGTTGGTTATATGGGCGGCAAGCGGCCCAATCCCAGCTATGAACAGGTTTGCACTGGTGTAACTGGTCATGCCGAAACTGTAGAAGTTGTATTTGATCCAGAAAAAATAACTTATGAGCAATTGCTGGCTGAATTTTGGACTATGCATGATCCCACTTCATTTCACCGCCAGGGAAATGATATTGGTTCACAATATGCTTCTGTGATTTTTACGACCACCGATGAACAAAAAGCTATTGCATTTAGATCTAAAGATATATATCAGACACAACTTGATAATGCTCATGTCGGAAAAATAGTTACTGAGATTCTAAATGCAAATGAACATCCATATTGGTTGGCGGAGGAGTACCACCAATTATATTTAAAGAAAAATCCCAATGGATATGATTGCCACTCCTCAACTGGAATCCCTTATCCCGTATTAGTTAATCCAACTTTGTAAATAAGAAAATATACTAATCAAGCACTAGATAGATATAGAAAGTAAAGGAATATTAAATGAGTTCAGAAATTTCCAAAGTAAGGAGTGATGGAAACCTTTACCCTCACCAAGTTGATGATTCCAAATTAAAAGAGGAGTTAGATACACTTTCTTATCAAGTACTTCGGCAAGCTGCAACTGAAAGAGCATTTACTGGTGAATACACCGATACGGAAACAATTGGAGTATATAAATGTAAAGCTTGCAATGCGCAATTGTTTAGAAGTGAGACCAAATTTCATTCTGGTTGTGGTTGGCCTTCTTTTTATGCCCCAACTGATAATAAAGCAATTGAATATTTAGAGGATAGATCTTTGTTTCCTCGAGTCCGCACCGAAGTTAGATGTGCCAATTGTGGTTCACATTTGGGACATGTTTTTGAAGGTGAGGGCTTTGATACTCCAACTGATCAGAGATACTGCATTAATTCAGTGGCTATGATTTTGGAAGAAAAATAATATATATTTACCAAATTCTTAAATTTACCAAGTGGGGTTGTCACCATCGACAGCTCTCCAGCAATACCAAGCTACTACACTTTCAAAACCGGAAAATTTTTTACCGAATAAGTCCAATTCTTTCTCACTTATTTTTTCCGGTAAGTTGTGTATTGTTTCCCAGCCTCGGCGCACTGCTAAATCGCCCACAGGCCAAAGATTCAATCTTCCTAAGTGGAAAATTAAGAACATTTCAACGGTCCATCTACCAATTCCCCAAATCGCCGTTAACTCTTCTGCAATCTCTTGGTTAGATTGAGAAGATAATTTTGAAAAATTTATTTTCTTGCTTTCTACTGCTGAGGTAAACTCTCTGATAGTTCTAATTTTTCCCCTTGAGATTCCGGCTGCTCTCATTTGCTCATCTGTAACTTTAGAAACTCTTTTAACAGTAATGTAACCACCCGCTAATTCCTTCAATCTTCGGTGAAAAGTATCAGCCACCTTGGTAGACAATTGTTGACTTAATATTGAAACAACCACTGTCTCATAATGTCCCCGCTGGTATTTCTTTCTACTTATTTCACATAGAGGGGAATTCTTTACAATCTTTTCAAAGGCGGGGTCGATTTCCACAATTTTTCGAGCAATTGCACGCATTTTTCGATCAGAGACCACTTCCATGAGTAAATACTGTACTTTATGCAGGGTGAATGGTCTAACTTGGTTAGTGACTTTGGCTGTGCTGGGTTTTGTCCTGTTATTTGATTTTATTATCGCTTTTAAAAATAGAAAACAAAAAACCTCCCTAAGAAATGCCATATTTTGGGTGGTGTTTTATATTGCAATGGCAATAATTTTTGGAGCGGTTTTGCCACTGTTAGGGTTGAAACAACACACTGGCGAGTTTTTCGCCGGATGGATAACTGAATATTCCCTATCTTTTGACAATTTATTTTTATTTTTTCTAATCTTTAGTAAATTGAAAGTAAAGCCGGAGTTAGAGGAATTAACTCTCTTTATAGGAATTCTATTATCAATTTTGCTGCGGGCTATTTTTATTTTCACAGGTTCCGCTTTAGTAAATAACTTTGGCTGGATTTTCTTTGTCTTTGCAGCTATGTTGATTTATACCGCTGTTTCACTTCTTAAGGAAAATAAAGAGGATGAGTGGAAAGAGGGTTTAGCAATAAGATACCTAAGGTCAAAAGGTTTCAGTACGATGATTTTAGCTTTAACAGCGCTATCAATTGTAAATCTAGTTTTTGCATTTGATTCCATCCCTGCCATTTTTGGGATAACTAAATCTACATTTATCATTATCACTGCAAATATATTCGCAGTTATGGGTCTTAGGCAATTATATTTAATTATCGGAGGCTACCTAAGAAAAATTTATTACTTGAATGAAGGTTTAGCTTTCTTGCTTGGTTTTATTGGTATTAAGCTTGCTATGACGGCATGTCATAACGTGGGCTGGAAAAAAATAGGAAATTTTTCAATTCCGGAAATTGGAACAAATTTTACTTTGATTGTAATTATTTTAACTCTTGGTTTCACATTTCTATTAAGTAAATACAAAGGGAGTAAAAATTCCCCATAATTATCTTATATATTTTGATTGTTAGTGGCATAATAAATTTATGAATGCTTTAGGGGATTCTCAAAACTCTCTTTCAAGAGGTGTAAATATTTTACCTTTGGAAATATTGCGCAAAAAGAAAAGCGTAAAATGGCAAAATATTCCCAAGGATGTTTTACCTTTGCCAGTTGCCGAGATGGATTTTGAAATAGATGAGTCAATAAAAGACACCATAATCAATATGATTGCAGATTCAGATACTGGTTATTTAGGCAATGTACCGGAATTGTTTAATTCATTTGCTCAATTTGGGAAAACTAGGTGGAATTGGGAGACTAATCCCGAATTAATTTATACCTGTACTGATGTAGGGGTTGGTATGGTTGAAATTTCTCGACAATTATTGAGCAAGGGTGATCAAGTATTAATAAATTCCCCAGTTTACAATAATTTTTATTCCTGGATTGAGGAGTTGGAGTGTAGTGTTTTAGATATTCCTTTGTTAAATGATTCACTTGATTACAAATTGGATATAAATAAAATAACAGATGCCTATCAAAAGGGAGTCAAAGTACATTATCTTTGTAACCCACAAAATCCAGTTGGAGCAGTCCATAGTAAATCAGAATTGGAAGCAATCGCCGAACTTGCAGCTCAATATGGCGTAGTAGTACTTTCTGATGAGATCCATGCCCCATTGACTTTTTCGGAAAAGAAATTTCACCCATTTTTAAATGTATCACCCACCGCCGCGGAGGTTGGAATTACAGTAACTTCTGCGAGTAAGTCTTGGAATTTGGCTGGTTTGAAATGTGCACTGATAGTAGTAGCAAGTGAGAAAATGAAAGAGGTTGCTAGCAAGATGCCATTTGCAGTTCATTACCGTGCTTCTTTAATTGGTGCCTTTGCTCAAGTTGAAGCCTGGCGGGCAATAAATTGGCTGGACCAGGCACTCGTTACACTTGATGAAAATCGAAAATATCTAGATGAAATACTCAAAGATAAATTGCCAAAAGTTAAATACCGGATCCCAGATGCAAGTTATTTAGCTTGGCTTGATTTTTCCGAATATGGTGTAAGTGAGGAAATTTCTTCTTATTTAGAAAAAGAGGCTAAAGTGTTATTGAGCGCTGGAACTTTTTATGATCCCAAAGCTACCCAATTTGCTCGATTGAATTTTGCAACTAGTAAGGAAATAATTAATCAAGCTATATCAAGTATGGCAAAGGCGTTACCGAAATAAGTCATTAATAGGTAGGCTAGAATTCCCTTATGGCGCAATCAAGTGAGGATAATCCTTTACACCCCGATAGTCTGGTAGTCAGTGCTGGCAGACCAGATCGGGATAGTGATTCGCCTTTAAATTCAGGTGTAGTTTTTTCCGCAACTTACAATGCAACTTCAGAAACTCAAGTTCCAATTGGTTATGGCAGGTATGGAAATCAAAATTGGAGTGATTTAGAAGAGGCAATTGGTGCATTGGAAAAAGGTAAAACATTAGTTTTTTCTTCCGGTATGGCTGCAATTAGTGCCGCACTTTCAACAATGCCAAAAGGATCCAAAATTCTTGCAGCCCGGAATGGTTATACCGGAACAATGAAAGTGCTTACTGATTTAAATAGATCCGGTGATTATGAACTTAGATTTGTTGATATTTCTAATAATGAGGAAATTGAAAAAAAT
>OMHY01000129.1 GCA_900298985.1 Streptomycetaceae bacterium | reverse complement strand
GTAGTGTTAGGTGGAAGTGCTCTAGCTGGTGGAATTTCAAGTGTATTAGCTTCAAGTGTTGCGGCTTTATTTTTAACTCAACTTGGGCAAGTGCTGAGATCTGTTGGTTGGCCAAACTCATCCCAATATATTGCGCAAGCAGTAGTACTAATTATTGTTGTTGTTTCAAGAGAGTTAATTGTGATGACAAAACAAAGAAATCTACTCAAAAAACTAGCTTGATTTTTCAGTAATGTGATAAGCGCGCATTTTTCGATATATAGTTGCCCTAGACAAACCTAAAATGTCCGCCGCTTTTTGGCGATTACCAGAGGCTTCTTCTAGCGCTTGTCGAATTGCATCAGCTTCAACTCGATCTATCATGCTGAGTTGTCCTCTTTGTTTGATTTCTGATGGGAGATCTTGTGTTGATACTAAACCAATTTTGTTATGCATTTTCAAATTAGAAATAATATTCCACAATTCATTTAAATTACCTGGCCACCTATAACCTTGCAAGAGTTGGACGGCATCTTCACTTAATCGCATCGAAACTTGAGATTGCTCCGGATTAGAGAATGCATTCCACAATATATTCAAATCTCCAATTCGCTCACGTAGAGAAGGAATAATAATTTTTGGGAATCCATAAAAGTTGGAAATTCCCAAAATTTCCTTTTGATCTCCGGAAGTATATGTCAAATAGACTTTGGAGCTTTTCTTGACCGACTTTAAAATTCCACGAAGTCCGTCATTTCCATCTTTAGAAAGACTTTCTACTCCTCGAATTACTACAACATCATGCTCATTTAAGTTTAAAGCTATTTTTTTCAACCATTCGGAAAGCCCTAACAAATGCACATCGGAAGCATTGAGTACATTGTTTGGTACTTCTTCACTTGGATCAATTGGCCTGCCTAGGGCTATAGATAATTTACCAACCCCTTGTTCTCCGGCAATCAATAAAGGTAAAGAATTTTTTCTTTGGATTTCAACTTCCTTCATTGCATTTAGCCATGTAGTTGATTTACCGATAAGACGAGGAGGAACTAGGGTGGAATTTAGATATTGTTTAGTTTCAGATTTTGTTAAAGACTTGTTTTGCTCGATAACTCTAGCTAATGGGTATCCTTGTTCCACATCACTTAGTTGGACCATTGCATCACCAAAGGATAGATTCAATGAAACTGCAGAACCGGAATGATTTTCGCTAATAGTTTTCTTAATTAGTGATATATCAGATGGGGATAGTTTGTCGGCTTTTGAATTTTGTATGCGCATATCGTGCGGCCCAAAGGCAAGAATTGGTCCAGTAAATACTTTATTTAAATTGAAAAATGAATTAAAGGTACTGGTAGTTTTTAAATCGGTAACTGTTATCAAATGAATTTCACATTGGGAGATGACAGATTTCACTAATGGAATCAATAATTCTGATTGTTCTTTCACCGCGCAAGTTAATGTCACAACACCTAGTAGCTTGCCAGTGATTGGATGCCAAATTGGAGCTCCGGCACATGCAGAATCAACATAAAAATCAGCAACATGCTCCGTACCTTTTACCAGAAAAGGTTTTTTAGTTTTAATAATGGTACCAACTCCATTGGTACCGACATGGTTTTCAGACAAACTTGCATTTTCAGAGGTTCCAATTCGATCTAAAGTTTTCAAGATAGTTTGGTTAGAACACCACCTACCTAAAATTTTTGCTTTATCATCAGATAGCAAGATAGCTAAACCAGTATCTTCGATTGTTTCTGCAAATCTATTCAATGGTACCCTAAGCAATTCCAAAATAGATGATTCTTGAGTTTCTTCTAGAACTGGAACGCTTTCAATTATTGGAGCGGAGGGAATTGCAATTTTAGTACGAGTCCAAGATTCAATTAACTCAGGCTTTAATTCAATTTTAACTTCTTCATTACTAAAAAACGCTTCCTTTGCTTTTTGTATTTGTTTGAAGTCATACACTTTTGCCATCCCAGTATGCCCTTTCCAAGGTTTCCAAAAATTAGATTACTAAAGCCAATAGTGGAAATTTTAATAATTTTAACTATTTTTGGAACAGTTTCTCCATATCTTTTTCGTTATATTTGTGGTAACCGAGCGTGTGCTACCCTTCAAATATGATTCATTTTGAGACAGTATTTATCGATTTGAAGTGGAAAAACTTTTAACCTTTTACTCATAATTCGGTAATTTACATTATTCATAATTACTCAACTTATGCCGCTGAAGGAAATAAAATGATTGATGCAAAAAATTACGTAGAAATTATGGGAGAAAAAATCCCACTGGATTTGTATATTGGTGGAAAATGGATTGATACTGAAGAAAAATTTCCAGTTACAAATCCTGCAACAGAGGAAATAATTGCACATATGCCAAGTGCTAGTGCTACCCACGCATTGTCTGCTTTAACTTTTGCAACTGAGGTACAAAAAAGTTGGGCTAATTGGGCTCCGCGCAAACGTGCGAATTTATTTCACCAAGCTTACCAATTACTTATTCAAAAAGCGGAAATTTTCGCTCATGTAATGACCTTGGAAAGCGGTAAACCGCTTACTGAAGCTAAAGCGGAATTTGCACTTTCTACTGATTTCTTTCTTTGGTACGCAGAACAAATAGCTCATTTACATGGAACTTATGCGCATGGGTCAAATGGTGGATATCGAGTGATTGCTACTCATCATCCTGTTGGACCAAGTTTCTTAGTTACACCTTGGAATTTTCCTTTTCTCATGATTGCAAGAAAAGGAGGCGCTGCAATGGCAGCAGGATGCACAGTGATTACGAAATCTGCGCGCGAAACACCTTTAACTTCAGCATTGTTTGTTAAAACTTTAATAGAGGCAGGTTTTCCCGAAGGTGTGATCAATTTACTTCATACTAAGAACTCTGCAGAAGTTTCAACCTCTTTAATTACAGACAAAAGGTTAAAGAAAATCAGTTTTACTGGATCTACTGGAGTTGGAAGTTCATTGCTTGGGCAAGCCGCAAAAAATATTATTAATTCCTCGATGGAACTTGGCGGGGATGGACCATATGTAGTTCTGAATGACGCAGATATTGATGTAGCGGTAAAACATGCCGTAATTTGTAAATTTAGAAATGCAGGTCAAGCCTGTGTAGCGGCAAATAGAATCATATTGGAAGAGAAAATAGCAGCGGAATTTACCGAAAAATTTGTAGCAGAAGTGAAAAAAATGAAAGTTGGAAATGGATTAGATCAAGTTGATTTAGGTCCTATTATTTCAGAAAAGCAATTAAAAAACACAGAAGAGCTAGTATCTACTCTTAATAATATGGGTGGAAAATTGCTGACTGGAGGAAATAGATTGCCTCAAAAGGGATTTTTTTACGAGCCAACTGTGTTTAAGCTAGATAATTATGAGAGTGATTTTTGCAACCAAGAACTTTTTGCTCCGATTGCAGTTCTATATACGGTAAAAGATGCTCAAGAAGCAATTAATTTTGCTAATCGAACAAATTACGGACTATCAGCTTATTTATTTACCAATGATATTAATCATGCCATCGCTCTTAGTGAATCTTTAGAATTTGGAATGGTTGGAATTAATCGCGGAATAATGGCGGATCCGGCGGCGCCTTTTGGAGGAATTAAATCCTCCGGAATTGGCAGAGAAGGTGGCCATGATGGAATTTATGAATTTCTGGAGCAACAATATTTGGCATTAACTGTTGATGAAACTAAGGTGAAATAAATGGAAACTTTATTAGCTCATGAACAAATAGGTTTAATGCGCCAACCTAAAATGGTTTTGTTTGGTCCGGGAAAAAGAGATCAACTTCCCTATATTTTAAAACCACTCGGAAGTAAAGTTTTATTAGTAACTGACCAAAGAATGGCTCAAACGTCGGATTGCATCGACTTAATAAATAAAATGGAAAGTTCTGGAATAGAAGTAAATGTTTTTGATGGTACTTTGCCAGATATTCCTCGCTCAAATGTAATGGAGGCTTATTCTAAATTTAAGAATTCTAAAATAGATGCAATTGTTGGCTTGGGAGGAGGTAGCTGTTTAGACTTAGCAAAAGTTATTTCAATTGTCTTAGCTCACCAACAAGATGTTAATAAATTTTATGGAGAGAATTTAGTTCCAGGTCCAGGCGTGCCGGTGATAACTATACCTACTACTGGGGGCACTGGGGCAGAAGTTACATGTATATCAGTTGTTTATGATGAAGATTTGAAGATGAAAGTAGGAGTTGCTAGTTTTTATTTGGAGCCATATGCAGCCATAGTTGACCCGGAATTAACAATCTCTTGTCCCCCAGGATTAACTGCTGCGACTGGAGCGGATGCCTTAACACACTTGGTCGAAGCATTTACTGGAAGATATAAAAAACCAACAAATGAAGAAATTGATAGACATTTATATGTAGGTAAAAACCAATTCACTGATATTTTTGCGAGGCAAGGCCTCAAGTTATTAAATACTTCCTTAGAGAAAATTGCGCAGCATCCAACTGATTTGGCCGGTCGAAGTGACACGATGATGGCTGCATATCTAGCTGGTTTGGCAATAAATACCGCTGGAACTGCTGCAGCCCACGCTATTCAATCTCCTATAGGAGGTTTGACTCATACTGCACATGGATTTGGCGTAGGAGCTTTATTGCCTTATGTGATGAGATTTAACCTTCCGACTAGAGTAAATGAAATTG
>OMHY01000128.1 GCA_900298985.1 Streptomycetaceae bacterium | reverse complement strand
GGGCAAAATGGTGGAACCGATGATTACCATTGTTTTTTGCTAGATCCAAAAGTTCAAACTGACTCGATCTTAACTGCAATTCAATTTGTTCCATTTAATAGACAATTAATACATCATGCAATTTTATTTAGAATTCCAAGTGCTCAGGTGGCATCAGCAAAAACATTAGATAACAATGGTCAAGGTTGGCCATGCTTTGGTGGTTCTGGTGTAGGTACCATGTTTCAATCCTTTTTGACTACACCTTGGTTAAGCGCTTGGGTACCTGGAAGAAACAAAGATGTAGCACCAATAGGTTACGGTTATCCTTTTAATAAAGGTGATCAGATAGTTGTCCAAATCCATTACAGTCTTCTTTATAAAGATATGGCAGTTTTCAACTGGGATAAATCGAAAGTTAACTTTACCGCCCTTCCGTCAAATAATAATAATTTAAAAAGATTAGGTTATGAATTATTACCTGCACCGGTCGAAATTCCTTGTCCAAAAGGGGTAACGGGAACTTTGTGTGATCGTACAAATTCATTACGAGATTTAGCAGCCCGTACTACACCTGGTAGCGCATTTGAAGTAACTGGAATTGCAGTTTTATGTCATCAAAATCCATTCAATCCCACACCAAGTGTTAATTCAACCTGTGACAAAACAATTACACATCCAGAAACAGTAGTTGCAGTTGCACCACACATGCATTTACTTGGAAAAAGTTTACAAATTATAGTCAATCCGGGGACACCAAAAGAAAAAATATTATTAAATAATCAAAACTATAATTTTGATGATCAATCCTCTACCGTACTCCCAAAACCTTTCTCCTTACAAGCGGGAGATAAAGTAAGAGTAAATTGTAGTTTTAACCCGAAATTGAGACAGGAACTTCCAGTGCTTAAAAAGCAACCTGCTAAATATATTACTTGGGGTGAAGGCTCTACCGATGAAATGTGCTTGGGTGTACTAATAACCTCTAGTTAAATTTCCCAACAATAGATAAACTCAACTTATGAGTGAAGCTAATCAATCCACCTTGGATACTGGAAAAGTAATGAATTGGAAGCATGGATATACTTGGTATCAAGTATTTGGGGAATTAAATTCTGGAAAAACTCCGGTGGTGCTACTTCATGGTGGTCCAGGTGCAGCACACAATTATATTTTGCCAATTGCACATTTAATCAATCAATCAAATCGACCAGTAATTGTTTATGATCAAATTGGTTGTGGTAAATCTACGCATTTACCAAATGCTCCAAAAGAATTTTGGACACCTGAACTTTTCATTGAAGAATTAAATTTACTTTTAGAACATTTAGGTATTTCTACTAACTATGCGGTGCTTGGTCAATCCTGGGGTGGAATGTTAGGAATGCAATTTGCTACTTTGCGGCCAAAAGGACTAAAAGCATTAGTAGTTGCAGATTCACCCGCCAGTATGGCTATTTGGAGTAGTGAAGCGGAAAAACTTAGAGCTATGTTGCCAGATGAAGTAGAAAATACTTTGCGCAAACATGAAGCAGCAAGTACAACCGACAGTGCAGAATATCAAGGCGCAATGGAATTTTATTATGCGAGGCATGTTTGTCGGGTGCCGATGCCACCTGAGGTTTTAGCATCTTTCGCCCAAATTGGTGATGATCCAACTGTTGATCACACTATGAATGGACCTTCTGAATTTCATTGTATAGGAACTCTAAAAACCTGGGACATTCACAACCAATTAAATCAAATTTCAGTTCCCACTTTATTAGTTAGTGGAGCGCATGATGAAGCAACTCCCACCATGCAATCAGAAATTATGAGAAGAGTCCCTGATTGCGTTTGGGAATTGTTCCCTGAGTCTTCACATATGCCTCATATTGAAGAACCAGCGAGATTTAAGAGAATTGTTAATAGTTTCCTAGATGCAAAGTTGGGATAGTACTCAGGTTTAATTGCATTATGCTTCTTCAATGCAAAAAACAAATGTATCGACCTTTTTGTGGTTTCATAAAGATCTAGATAAAGCTATAGATTTTTACCAAAAAACTTTTCCAACTTTTGTAAAAAAAGAATTTAATCAATTTCCTGATTTTGCAACTGCTACCTTTGAAATTTCTGGTCAGAATTTTGTTGCTTTACAACAAGCATCAGATCAAATGCCTAAATTCAATGATGCTATCTCTGTTGCGGTGCAGGTAGATGGACAGGAAGAAGTGGATCGAATCTGGGGAGCGATTACTGAAAATGGTGAGGAGATTGCTTGCGGTTGGTGTAGAGATCAATTTGGATTGACCTGGCAAATCACTCCATTTCAGTTACATGAATTTCTTGGACATCCAGACCCGGAGATCGCATCCTATGCCATGCAAGAAATGCGAAAGATGAAGAAAATAATTATTGCTGACTTGCATAAATGATTAAATTGTTGCTTTAATCCAATCCACAATATCTTTTCTTATAGTTTGAGCTGCATCAATATATTTTCCAAGTGAAAAGAAACCATGAATCATTCCTGGGTAATCAATTTGTTTGGTAGGCACTCCAGCAGCTTCTAATTTTTTGGCATATTCCAATCCATCAATTCGTAATACATCATATTCTGCTGTTAAAACTAATGCCGGTGCTAGTTTAGATAAATCTTTTGCACTGTGGGGAACTGCATAGGGGTTATTTTCATCGCCTGGTTTCAAATATAACTCCCACAACCATTTCATTCCTCTTTGACTAAGACCAAAACCTTGCGCATTTGGAACATCTGGATTTGCTACATATTGCGGGCCGTTACAAGGATATATTAAAACTTGAAATGCAATTGCAACCCCTCTATCCCTTGCAGCAATTGCAACTGCGGATGCTAAATTTCCACCCGCGCTATCGCCGCAAACCCCTATTTTATTTACATCTATACCTAATTTTTCTGCATTCTCTAAAGTCCAAGTTAAAAGGGTATAACAATCATCAAATGGTATTGGAAATTTATGTTCCGGTGCTTTTTGATAATTAATTGAAATAATTACTATTCCAGCTTTAACTGCAATATCTGAAAGTGGTCCTTCATATTTGGTGATGAAATTTACTACCCAACCTCCACCATGAAAATAAAGCATCGCTGGTAGGTTTTTCTTTCCCTTTAAATTTTTTGGAATAAAAATTTGTGCATGCAAATCAGCAGTTTCAGTGTTGATATAAAAATTAGTAATCTCACATTCTGTATTGACCGATCCTGCGATATCTGTCTCTAGATGATTTCCCTGACGAGCTAAGCGAACACCTGCATCTGCAATATCCATTGCACCCATTGCTTTTAATCGATCTAAATGTGCTTGCACCTGTGGGTCTAGCATGTAAATTTCCTATCTATTATTATTTGGATATGGGTCAGGATATTGCTTTTAATGAAAAATTTGAAGAGGTAAGTGTTAATAGTTTTGCGGCAGGGCAAGGTTATTTATCGATTCCAAAAGGAAAAGATTCAAATGATAAGTTTCCGGCAGTTATAGTGTTACAAGAGTGGTGGGGATTAGCTGGACATATTAAAGAAGTAGTTGATAGATTTGCAGCCGCTGGCTTTTTATCATTTGCCCCAGATCTATATCATGGCCAATTAACTAGAGAACCAGATACCGCTAGAAAGTTAATGATGGAATTGCAACTTGATGAAGCTGCCAAAGAAATTGAATTTGCCTCTAAAATGTTAATCAACCATCCAAAATATGATGCAAATAAATTTGAAAGTAAAGTATCTGTGATTGGATTTTGTATGGGTGGTTCATTGGCGATCTGGAGTGCAAGTAAAGTTGCCTTAATAAATAAAGCTATTGCATTTTATCCAGGTGCTTCGTGGGAAAGACATAATCCAAATTGGGAAAATTTTTCTGGCAAATCAGCTCAAATTCATTGTGCAGAGTCTGATGGAACTTCCGCTGCCCCTGGAATTCAAGAAGCTGTCACTCATATTAGAAACTCCGGGGGTGTGGTAGATACTTATGACTATCCTGGAAGCCAACATGCCTTTTTCAATAATGATCGGCCGGAAGTTTATGACGCTGCGGCAGCGGTGCTATCTTGGCAGCGAAGCCTAGATTTTTTGCACAACTAATCTAGATTAAGGTAATTTTAAGTTTCACTGGAATATTTTCTAGGCTTCTGTGGTTTAATTTAATTATGAATAGTTCAAATCCAGTATTTCGAAACTCAGCTCTTGGTAGAGGTGGAATTGCCTCCAGCCAAAACGATTTAGAAAATCTCTATAACTCTCCATCTGCAACTAATGTTCAGATGAGAAGACTCACCATGGATGATGTGGTTATGAGAACAGGGTTATTGTTTGCAATTCTAGTTGCTAGCGCGGCAGTTGCATGGATTCTTAATCTATCCAGTGGCTTTATGATGATTGGCTTATTTGTGGGATTAGGTCTTGCTCTATACAACTCCTTTGCTCGCAAAGTTAACCCAATTACGGTTATGGCATATGCAGTTGCGGAAGGAATCTTTTTAGGCGTAACTAGCCATGTTTATAACACCGTTTATCAAGGGGTAGTAGCGCAAGCAATCTTGGTAACTGCAGTAACATTTTTTAGTATTTTAGTTCTATATACCTCTAAAAAAGTTAGAGTAACTCCAAAGATGTATCGAGTAGCGATGATTTCATTATTCACTTATTTTGGAATCGGAATTGTAAGTTGGATCTTTTCACTTACTGGCTTTGGTCATGGTTATGGATTTTATGGAGTTCGCGGCTTGTCTTTGCTTTTGGCTACCTTTGGTGTGGCTTTAGCAGCGTTTTTCATATTGCTAGATTTTGATCAAGCACAAAAAGCTATTGATGCAGGTGCAATGGAAAATGAAGCCTGGAGAATTGGCTTTGGTTTAATGGTAACAATCATTTGGTTGTATTTACAGGTATTGCAGTTACTCTCTTCCTTGCGGGATAGATAAGGTATTATCTTTTTCTTTTCTAGTTTCCGGTAAAAAGAAAACCAAAATTAGCACCGCCATTATTACTAAGGCGGTGCTACCAAAAGCCATTTGATATGAAGAGATGTCGGAAATAAAACCAATTATTAATGGTGCTAAAACCATAGCCAGATCTCCTGACATCTGCCAAAAAGCAATTACTTTTCCACCGATACCACCAAATAAATCACCAACTAAATTCGCTCCCGCTGTGGTCATAAAAGCAGCACCTGCTCCATAAAAAGCCATAGAGATAAAAAAGAAATCTATGCGGGGAATAAAAGTGGCAAGCAAAATGCCGATTAATAAACTGCCAGCACCTAGGAAAAGAGCAACTCTACGCCCAGCTTTATCTGAAATTTTTCCAGCCGGGATTAAAAATAGACCCTGTGCCAAAACGGTGAAGGCTAAAGCAACTCCTAAAGTGAAATTACTTGCCTTTAAATGATTAGTTACATAAAGCGGCACTATTGAATTCCTTGGTCCAAATACTGCAAAGTTTGTAGAGAAAGTAAATATTAATGCCGCTAAATAAGGAAATGCCTGCAAAGCTTTTCGAACCGAAAACAAATCTTTGTTCTCTACATTTTTTTCTATTTTTGCCTCTGATTTAGAGTTAAATCTAAAATAACTTACTCCTGCAGCTGCAATGCTAGTGATTGCATAAATGAAAAATGGTGCGCGGAGAGATATTCCAACTAGTAAGCCGCCAAATAGCGGACCAGACATTGTGCCCACAATAAAAGTTCCACTATAAAGAGATTGTGCCCTTCCTAAGTAGTTGCTTTTTACAGTTCTCATAATTTCAGCACTGACTGAAACTGAAAACATTGATGATCCCAGACCACCTATAGTTCGAAAGATTAATAACTCAATAAAATTTTGAGAAAAGCTTGTTAAGAACATGGAGACTGCTAACTCTAATAAACCTAAAGTTAGCACCGCTCTAATTCCAAAGAGGTCCAGTAATTTTCCAGTTATTAAACCTGCTAGAAACCGAGCTGCTCCAAAACTAGCGATTATCGCTCCAACTTGAGTGTTATTAGCATGAAAGTGTTCTGCAAATAAAGGGAGTGCAGGAATTATTAATCCATAGCCGAGTGCAACAAAAAAGCCAACTGCACTTAAAATAAAAACCTGTATTGGTAATTTATCTTTGGTTGCAGGTTGGCTCATTTAGTTGATTTTAAGGCTTTCCTTAATAATTAGAAAATTTCTATTTATTCAGAAAATTCTTAAGCTAATGCTTCCCCAGCTGCTTTCTCTCGCGCTGTTTCCATCGCAGCTCCAGAGCGAAGTGGTGTTTCTCTAAGAGCTAGCGCAAAAAAGAAACCGAGCAAAACCAAAGGCACTGCGGTAAGAAATACCACGTGGAAAGCGTGGGTATATGAATTTAATATTGCATGTTGAATTGGTCCAGGGACAGAACCATTAAACAATAAATTTGGATTTTGTTGCATCGCAGTTAGTTGGGCTTTGCTTGGCATCGCAGTTGGATTTGCTTGGGCTAACGGCATCAAACTCTTAGTAATTGTATGAGTTAATACATTTGCATAAATTGCTCCAAATGCTGCAACTCCAATTGTTGCGCCAATTGATCTGAAAAATGTATTGGAAGAGGTTCCAACTGCAATATCTTTCATGTCAATTGCATTTTGTAGTGCAATCACAATATTTTGCATTGCCATACCTAAGCCAGCGCCAATTAATATTGAATAGATTGCAAGTTGCCAAAATGGTGTGGTTACACTTAGAGTTGAAAGTAAACCAATTCCTAGGGCCATCACTAATAAACCAATTACCGGGTATCTCTTATATTTTCCATGCTTACTTATTAGTCGTCCGGAAATAATAGAGGCACTAACAATTCCCAACATAAACGGGATGAGTTTTAGCCCTGATAATGTAGCTGAGTTATCTCTTACCACTTGGTAATAAAGAGGTAGTAAAACAATGGCACCAAACATTCCGGCACCAATTATGAAAGCAATAATAGTGGTTAGGGAAACAGTGTGGTTTTTAAACAATCTAAGTGGAATTACAGGTTCAGCTGCTTTTCGTTCATTAAACAAAAACGCTATTGTGAAAACTATTGCCACAACAAAGGAAATAATAGTTTTGCTGTTGGTCCAACCATCAGTAGGTCCATAATAAGAAACGCCCATTAACAGCGCACTTGCGCCAAGTACTAATAACAATGCTCCGGAGTAATCAATTTTATGTTCAGTTCGGTGAAGTGGGATATGTAATGAAGCAGAGGTAATTACTAATGCTGCAATTCCAAAAGGTAAATTGATGTAGAAAATCCAGCGCCAACCGGTAATTCCTAAAATATGAGCATGATCAGAGAAAAAGCCACCTAGTAGTGGACCGGCAACTGAGGACAAGCCCCAAACCCCACCAAAATATCCCTGATACTTCCCACGTTCTCTAGGAGAGACCAAATCGCCAATAATTACAAAGGTAAGTGCCATTAAACCACCTGCACCCAAACCTTGCACCGCACGGAAAATAATTAGCTCAGTCATACTGGAAGAAATACCAGCGGCAAAAGAACCGACTAAAAAGGTAACAATTGCAAATTGGAAAATAATTCTTCGTCCATACAAATCTGAAATTTTCCCATATAAAGGAGTAGAAGCGGTTGAGGTCAATAAATATGCAGTAACCACCCAGGTATAGTGATTTAATCCATGAAGTTGAATCACAATTGTTTTCAAAGCTGTAGAAACAATTGTTTGATCTAAGGCGGCTAACAACATACCCACCATCAGACCACTTAATACAAACATGATTTCTCGATGTGTTCGAGTTTGAGTTGTTTTTGCTTCTTGTGACATATTTATTTCTCCACTATCTGATTTTTCTCGTGTTAATAATTTTTATCCAACAACTAATTTATTTTTATCAAACAATAACTGTCTAATTGTAGGTATTAAAAAAAGTTTTCGCAGGCTAGAACCGCTACTTGGATTTGTTTTCCATTTGGAGCGGTATAAGAAACAGTGCTGCCTACTTTTGCACCTAGAACTGCTGCTCCAAGAGGCGATTTCTCCGAGTAAACATCAACATCTTCGGTTGCAATTTCTCGGGAACCTAAAAGGAATTTCATAGAATCTCCGGCAATATCAACTGTAACTAACATTCCAAGACCCACTTGACCATCTTGGGCTGTAGGTGGGGTTCCAATCTCCGCGTTTTCTAACATATGGCGAAGTTGTCTGATTCTGGCCTCATTTTTGCCTTGTTCTTCCCGAGCAGCGTGGTAACCACCATTTTCTTTAAGATCTCCCTCTTCTCGGGCAGCTTCGATTTTACGGACGATATCAGCTCGTCTAGGACCCTCTAACTCCTCCAATTCAGCATGAAGGCGGTCCGCCGCCTCCTGGGTTAGCCAGGTTTTATTTGAGGTTTGATTACTAGACATAAGAAGAGGAGTATACCCGCGCTATTTCACAGGTGCACAGGAATCGATTTGGGCTACCGCAGCCAAGGAGCGGGTAGGAATCTCAATCTGCCTAATCCCAGATTTTTCCAATGGTAAATTGTCTAAATACTGTCCCACTAAATTTGAACTATGGTCACTAGCGGTTAGTAGGCATTGAAATTTGGAGTCTGGCTTAGCCTTAACAAAACTGTATTTAACGGAAATTCCTTTGTTCCCTTGGCTTTGATAGGAGATTAATTGAGTTTGAATTTTTGGATGAGAGTGAAAGTTTGCACTCCATCCGAACCAGATCCCACCACCAATAACAAAAATGACTGCAAAATAAACCCAGCTGGGAAGAGATTTTTCTTTCAGTCCATACCTTTGCCGCAGGTAAGGATCTTGGGTTCGAAAATCTTGCATCTACACATTTTACCTTTAATTACCAATAATTAACTTTAAATGGCTTATTTCTGCCTATCCCACTTTCTGAGGGGAAAGTTGGCAAAGTGCAAATACTTTTAGATGCTGGTCCCCAGATTACAGATATCAACACTGGGGCTTGGGCAAGTGTTTTAATTTTTTTATTGTTTGTGGCTATCGGGTTATTGCTTTGGAGTTTCTTTCGTAGATTTAATCGGGCCAAAAAGGCAGCAGAATCAGCTGGCGAATATAAAAACAAAACTAATAAAAATTTATG
>OMHY01000127.1 GCA_900298985.1 Streptomycetaceae bacterium | reverse complement strand
TAATTTTTGATAAAGCATAATCAATAGCATCACCCCAAATGGGTGCGGTCATAACCATACCAGCTCCACCACCGTAAGGTGCATCATCCACTGATTTATGTATATCAGTTGCAAAATCTCTCAAATTTATAGTTTCAATTTCAATTAGAGATTTATCCTGCGCTTTGCCGATTAGAGAATAATCAAGAGTCTGAAAGATTTCAGGAAAAATAGTTAAATAAGTAAATTTCATTACTCATCCACCTTTGCAATATTTTCCATAGAAGTTAGATATTTTTCATTGAAACTAAAAATGATTTTTGAATTTGAAATATCAACTGTAGGCACTAACTCCTTGACAAAGGGAATCAAAATTTCCTGCTTGCCTCTTTTTATTGCCAAACAATCTTGAAAAGGAAGATTCAAAACTTCAACTACTTCCCCACACTCTTCACCATTGGCAAAAAAGGATTTCAATCCAATTATTTGTTGAACATGAAAATCATCGCTATTCAAATTAGTGGCAGGCAATTCAATTTCTAGGGAGAGAAAATGATTGCGAATTTTTTCTGCTTCATCCCGATTATTTATCTCTGCAAAAGCCAGCAAGGAATTACTTCCAGCTAAGTTACAACCCGAAAGAGTTAATATTTTGGAACTCTTTTTGAAATCGGGGGAAAGCAAATGGAATTGATTTCCTATTTGAAATCTTAATTCGGGTTGATCTGTTAATTCTTCAATAGTTACCCAACCTTGGATACCATGTGGTTTGCCAATGCGAGCCACTTTTACTTGAGTGGAATTAACGCTCTTCATCACTTTCAATTAAATCGACTCGCACTGATCTTCCAGCGAGTGCACTTATTACGGTGCGAAGTGAACGTGCAGTTCTACCATTTCGTCCAATCACTTTTCCAATGTCCTCTGGATTTACGTGAACCTCTAAGGTAGTGCCGCGACGGGAATTTTTTTCAATGATTTGAACATCACCTGGATGATCAACTATTCCCTTAACTAAATGCTCTAAAGCTTCATCTATCATTTTTGGTTATCAATTCTAGATTTTTAGTTTTCAGTTGCTGGTGCTTCTGAGGCTGCTTCAGTTGAAACCGCTTCCTCTACAACTGCAGTAACTTCTGTTGCTGGTGCTGCTTCAACTACAGCTGCTTCAGCAACAGGCTCCGAGGCAGCAACCTCAGGAGTAGCTTCGGGAGTTGATTTAGCAGCTAAGCGATCCGCTGCTTTTTTCTTTAAAGTGGTAGCTCCATCTTTTGGTTCATTGGCAGCTTCTTTTACTGCAGCTTCATACGCAATTCTTTTTTCAGGTTTTGCCGCAATGGTGCGAAGTGTTCCTTCTTTGCCAGGAAGATCATAAAATTTTTGCCAGTCACCGGTAATTTTTAATAACGCGGCAACAGCTTCGGTAGGTTCTGCACCTACTCCCATCCAATATTGAACTCGATCTGATTTCACTTCAATCAATGAAGGCTCAGTCGTTGGAGAATAGCGACCAATTTCTTCAATCGCTCTTCCATTTCGAGCGGTACGGGAATCTGCAACCACAATTCTAAAATGAGGGGTGCGGATTTTTCCTTGACGTGCGAGTTTAATTTTTACAGACACTAAATTTCCTTATTTGTACTCGGGCGGTCAATTTGCGATTAATGAGTGGGTGCCACTGCTCGCAAAAATACCTAGTTGATATTTTTACAGTCTCAAGTAAGTAGAGGGTTACTAAAGACTGGTTGTTTTCCAGCGGATAATTGTGCCATAAATCAAGAAACAGCCCTAATCCAGATTTTCCGCTGCTCGCTTCGCAGGGTTTCCAGAACGGGACTTCTTTTTAGGAGGGATTATTGCCGGACCTTTTGGTAGCCCAGTTGGTTGTCCATTTGGTAGTCCGTTTAGAAGTGCTCCAGGTGTGGGAGTGGGAAATCCGCCTGTGAGTCCGGCCAGCGGATTTCTAAACCCTTTAGATTTTCCAGCAGGTGCCATTTGTTTCATCATTTTTTGCATCATAGTGAATCGATCTACTAATTTATTTATTTCACTTACTTGCCTGCCAGAACCAGCTGCAATTCTCGCCCTGCGGGAACCATTGAGTATTGATGGATCATTTCTCTCTGCCGGAGTCATTGATTGAATAATTGCTTTGTTGCGAGTTAACTCCGAGCCATCTAGATTTTCTATTTGTTTTTTCATTGCACCAGCACCAGGTAGTGCAGAAAGTATTTGAGAAAAATTTCCCATTTTTGAAATCGCTTCTAACTGCTCTAGGAAATCATTTAAGGTAAAGCCAGAACCAGAGATTATCTTATTTTCAATTTGTTTTGCTTTATCTTGATCAATTACCGATTTGGCAGTCTCGGCTAAACTCGCTAGATCTCCTAGACCTAAAATACGGTTAGCGATTCGATCCGGATAAAAATAATCAAAATCAGTTAATTTTTCACCGGTGGAAGCAAACAAAATAGGCTTATGAACTGTTTGTACAATTGACAAAGCTGCGCCACCGCGAGCATCCCCATCTAATTTAGTAAGTATTACACCATCAAATCCAATTTCATCATTAAATGCTTTTGCGGTAATAACTGCATCCTGACCAATCATGGCATCTACTACAAAGAAAACCTCATCTGGTGCTACCGCTCCTTTTATTCTTGCCGCCTGTTGCAATAATTCTTGATCTACTCCTAAACGACCAGCAGTATCTACAATAACAATGTTATGAAGTTTTGTTTTAGCAAAATCTATTCCAGCTTTCGCAACTTTTACGGGATCTCCAACTCCATTTCCAGGTTCAGGTGCAAAAACTGGAATTGATATTGAATCTCCCAAAACTTTTAATTGATCAACCGCGTTTGGTCTTTGTAAATCAGAGGCAACTAATAGCGGAGTATTACCTTCTGATTTTAATTTCAATGCTAACTTACCAGCCAAAGTAGTTTTTCCTGCACCTTGTAAACCAACTAACATAATTACAGTAGGTGGTTTTTTAGAAAAAGTAATTGGATGTCTGGGCTTCCCATCTACATCAACTCTTTCACTTGAAAGTAATTGGACCAGTTGTTGCTGCATTATTTGGAATACGCCTTGAGCTGGATTAATTGATTTATTGATTTGATCTAATTGCATTTCTACAGTTTGGGAGATATTTTTGATAAAAATATCAACTACTGGCAGCGCTACATCGGAGTCCAATAAACTGGTGCGCAATTGAGAAAGAGAATCTTCTAATACAGCGGAAGTTATTTTCCCTTGCTTACGCAAATTGCTAATTACACTAGAAAATTTTTCACTTAAGGACTCAAACATATGAGAAATTCTACTAGATTAGATACTGGGAAATAATTTATTGGGTTGAGAGATAAGTTTCTAATTGCGATGCTAAATGGGTAGCGCGCATTTCATCCAAGGGCCGACCAGCTAAATCAGTCACATATAAAGTGTCTAAGGCTTCGGCACCTAGAGTAGAAACTAGGGCTGCTTGTATATCAACTGAAAATCTAGAGAGTGTTTTTGTGATTGAATATAAAAGCCCGGGTTGATCATGCATTCTAATTTCTAACAATGTTGCATTAGTGGCTTGATCATTTTTTGCGGTAACAACTGGTGGTGCCACAACTATTCCGGGAAAGCGCTTGAAATGGGAAATTCTATTTTCAATTTGAGTATTTAAATCAAAAGAAGGTTCAAAAGCTTCTTCAATTAATGCTGCAACTTTACCTGCGCTTGGAATAGGAGCCAATGGATCAAAAATTACAATCCATCTCATAATTGCCATATCACCAATTGTTTTAGTGCGAGCTGATCTAATTTCAGCTCGTAAAATACTTAGCACCCCAGCCACTCTTGATAATAAACCAGTTCGATCAGGTGCAATTACCTCTATTTCAAAACTATCTTCCAATTCACTAATTCTTACATTCATCTCTTTTTTAGCCATTAATTCTTTTTGCTCTGTAGTTAAATCATAGGCAGTTGACAAGGAAATGCCTTCTCGCAAAGCGGTGGAACCAGAAACTAAAGTTTGTACTAGTTTTGCTTTCCAATCATTCCAAGCTGCACTTCCAGTAGCTTGTCCATCTGCAATGGAAAGGGCATGCAATAAATTTAGAGTATCTAGATCAGGGATTATTTCCTGTAAATATCTAAAGGTTGCAGGATCATCTAAATCACGCCTAGTGGCGGTAGCTGATAAAGTTAAGTGTTCTTTCACTAAAAGTTGTAGAACCAATGCATCATTTTCTTTGAAACCTAAATTTTTAGCTAAGGGATAAATTAATTTAGCCCCGTGTTCACTGTGATCATGATCTGGATAGCCTTTACCTAGATCGTGAAACAAAGCAGCAACCAGCAACAAATCTGGTCTTCGTACGGTTCGAGTTAAAGCGGAAGCATGAAAAACAGTCTCCAGCGAATGTCGATCAACGGTATGGCGATGTAAAGCATTTCGCTGCGGAAGATATTGCAAATGCTTCCATTCCGGAATCCAAAGTTCTAGTAATCCTTCTTGATCAAGTATTTCAAAAACAGAGATAGTAGATCGCCCAGCACCTAATAAAGTAACAAAATCTTCCCGAGAACTTCGGGGCCAAGGTCTAGATAAATCTTGAAAGTTTTCTACTAACTGCAAGCAAGATTCACTGTTTAATGGAACTCCTCTTTGTGCCGCCAAGGCTGCGGCGTGTAATGCTGTTTGTGAACCTAGTTGATAATCAAAACAAATCTCACCATTTTGTAAATATATACCAGGCTCAATCTCATCTCTTCTTCTTGCTTTTCTTTTATTATAAAAATTATCAGGTAAGGCGAGGCGATGGGTTAACATATTAATTAAATAAGTAACTGTGCGGGCGGCTTTAGAAACAGTTAGCAATAGCTCATCGGCATCTCTTAACCCTAATAGAGGTGCAATTTTGTCTTGTAATTCAAAATTTAAAATATCTTTAGGAGTTCTTTGGTTTTCATGTAACAAATCCCGTACATTAGATAATATTGCAAAAGAATTTTCTAAGCGATCATGGGCGATGGGAAAATCAGATTTATTTTCCGAGAACGCTAACATCGCTTTTAAAATATTTATATCTCTTAAGCCTCCACGGGCCTCTTTAATGTCTGGTTCAAGCAAAAAGGCACAATTACCAGCACGCTCTCTTCGTTCACTTAAATTTTGAGATATTTGAGAGAGAAAATGTTTTTTCTCTTTTCGCCAAAGTTTTAATATATTTTTTTGCAGATTATCAAATGATTCCTGATTTCCAAAGATTAATCTGGCATCTAATAACCCCATAGCTACTCGAACATCTTGATAGCTTTGCTCTAGAGATTGATCAATGGTTCTAACTGAATAATCTAATTTCCAGTTTGTATTCCAAATTGGATAAATAAAGTTTTGTACAAATTTATTGAGATTTTCAGATTCAATATTTTTTTGATGCAAAATTAATATATCTAAATCACTTCCCAGGGCTAACTCACCCCTGCCAAAACTACCTAAAGCTATTAGAGCTAGTTGTTCTACATCAAAAAATGAATTTTGATCAATTTGTAATTGACCAGAGGCTTGAGAAAAGAGTTCGAGCAAGAAGCGATCCGCTTGATCGGATCTTTCTCTTCTTGCTCGAGTAGTCACCTGCTAAATATATTATTAAGTTTTAAATCGCGTCCGGACCACGCTCTCCAGTTCGAACTCGAACAATTTCCTCAACTGGAATTGACCATACTTTGCCATCTCCTATTGAGCCACTATTTGCAGCTTTTACAATTGTGTCTATCACAGCGGAAGCATCTTTATCATCCACTATTACTTCCAAACGTAACTTTGGAATTAGATCAATTTTGTATTCAGCACCACGATAAACCTCAGTGTGTCCTCGCTGTCTTCCAAAACCGCTAGCCTCGGAAACAGTCATTCCAGCAATTCCAAAAGCTTGAAGTGCTTCTTTCACCTCATCGATTTTATAAGGTTTAATAATTGCGGTAATTAGTTTCATCGAAGTCCTCCTGATGCTGTTTCATATGCGGTTTCACTGTGAAGGGAAAGATCCATTCCTTGATATTCCTGCTCCTGGCTAATTCGCAAACCTATAGTCTTATCCATTACAAAAGCAATGATATAGGTTGCAACAAAGGAATAAATCACTGCGGCGAGTACACAAATGGTTTGGATTCCAAGTAAATGCCAGCCCCCATGATAGAAAAGACCATTTGCGCCGTTGATTGCCTTGGTGCCAAAGAATCCAATCAATAGCGCCCCAAGAACTCCACCTACTAAGTGCACGCCCACTACATCTAGTGCATCATCAAATTTGAAAATATTTTTCAAACCTACTGCTAGTGCACAAACCACACCGGCAGCCAAGCCAATTGCAATCGATCCAAGTGGTGATACAAAACCGCAAGCCGGAGTGATTGCTACTAAACCAGCAACAGCACCAGAAGCAGCACCTAAAGTTGTGGCATGGCCATCTCTTAGTTTTTCCACAATTAACCAACCAAGCAAAGCAGCGGCAGTTGCGGTATTGGTATTTACAAATGCATAAGCACTTAAATTATTTGCAGCCAAAGCTGAACCTGCATTAAAACCAAACCAACCAAACCAAAGAAGGCCGGCACCTAATAATACAAATGGAACATTGTGTGGTCTCATTCTTTCTTTTGGCCAACCATGTCTCTTACCCAAAACTAAAATTACAGCAAGGGCTGCAGCACCAGCATTGGCGTGCACTACAGTTCCACCTGCGAAATCCTCCGCACCCTTTTTGAATAACCAACCTGAAGGGGAGAAAACCCAATGCGCAATTGGAGCATAAACTAAAATTAACCAAACGCCTGAAAATATTATCCAAGCTCCAAATTTCATTCGATCTGCAATGCCACCAGTAATTAATGCTGGTGTAATAATGGCAAACATCAATTGAAATGCAACAAAAACTAGTGGTGGAATAGTCAGTGCAAATCCGGTTGCTTGCTCTCCCATATGGGCCAATCCAAATTGGTGAAAATTACCAATCAAGGAATTTTTTCCATTAAATGCTAGGGAATAAACTCCTAATACCCAAAGTACACTCACTACTCCCATAGTGACATAATTTTGGGCAAGCATTCCTAATACGTTTTTACTTCTTACCATTCCGCCATAAAAAAATGCCAAACCTGGAGTCATTAATAAAACTAGAGCTGAGGCGACAATAATCCAAGCGGTATCTCCTGCATTAATTTGCATTTTTACCTTCTTAAGTCATTCCCTGTTGAGATAGGGATCAAAACTCATCATTGAGAATGATAGAAATTTAACTTCCTAACTGACCAATCCCATGGCGGTTAAGTTTCAAAAAAGTTACAGTTGGCTTTCTAAAGTTACAAATATGTTAAAAATTAGCTTTTTACCACTAACGGCCCATACCTCCAGGGCTTTCATAAGCGGTTTCCCCATGAAAAGTTAGATCCATGCCTTGATATTCCTGCTCATCAGTTACTCGAAGTCCAATGGTCTTTTTCAAGAAGTAAGCAATTGCCAAGGTCACGGTAAATGCATAAAGAGATGCAATTATTAAACTGGATACTTGTACCCAAAGCAAATGAAATCCACCACCATAAAAAAGTCCATTTTTTCCATTAATTACTCGGGTTCCAAGGAATCCTAATAAAATCATTCCAATTACTCCACCAACAAAATGCACCGCTACTACATCTAATGCATCATCAAATTTATATTTGTGTTTTAGATTTACTGCAAATGCACAAAGCATGCCAGCGATAAGTCCAATAAAAATTGAACCAACTGGTGAAACAAATCCACATGCTGGAGTTATGGCTACCATTCCAGCAATTGCACCAGAAGCAGCACCCAAAGTTGTTGGTTTTCCATCTCGATATCTTTCAACTAATAACCAACCCAGTAATCCGGTAGCGGCCGCGGTATTAGTATTGATAAATGCAAAAGCACTTAAAGTATTTGCAGCCAAAGTAGAACCAGCATTAAATCCAAACCATCCAAACCATAAAATTCCGGCACCTACTAGAACTAAAGGTAAATTATGAGGGCGCATTCTTTCTTGTGGCCAACCTCTTCTCCTACCAAGCACTAAAACCAAGGCTAAAGTGGAAATACCAGAATTTGCTTCTACCACTATTCCACCTGCGAAATCCTCTACCCCTCTTTTTGCTATCCAACCTGATGGTGAAAAAACCCAATGTGCAATGGGAGCATAAACTAAAACTAACCAAAGAGCAGCAAATAAAATCCAGGAAATAAATTTCATTCGATCTGCAACTCCACCGGTAATTAATGCTGGCGTAATAATTGCAAACATCAATTGAAAAGATACAAAAACTATTGGTGGAATTGTTAAGGCAAGACCTGTAGGAGGTTCTGATATATGGGCTAACCCAAATTGGTGTAGATCTCCAATGAATCTACCTTTACCGCTAAATGCAATTGAATAGACAAACAATATCCAAAGCACACTTACCACGCCCATAGTTACATAATTTTGGGCCAACATTCCCAATACATTTTTACTTCGAACCATACCTCCATAAAAAAATGCTAACCCGGGGGTCATAAATAAAACTAAAGCGGCGGCAACGATAATCCAAGCGGTATCTCCAGCATTAATTCCCATAGGAGGTGACTTTATCTCAAATAGAAGTTTAAACCTTTGATTTTTCTAATAGTTTTTCCACTTCCCTGCAAGCGCAATGGGTTTTTTTGAAAAGTCCGATAAGTTGCATAAAAAGCCAAGAATGTAGCAAGTACCATATCAAGGAGGGAAATTAAAGTAATAGAAATGGAGAGATTTCCAAAGGAATTTAACAACATACCGGTCACCGGGGCGGTTAAAGGAAAAAACTGTAAGAAATGTACCAAGGGTGCATTTGGTTGATTAAGTACAAGTTGCAAAGCATAAAATGGAATCATTTCCGAAATTAATATCAGAGAAAAATAAGGTGCTGCCTCTTTAGCGGTAGATACAAAATTAGCTAAAAGCATAGCTAAACAAATAATCATAGTAATACCTATTATTAAGAATGCAAAACCAAATATAAATTTTGAAGGATCTGCCAATATAGTAGATAAATCAGGAAGACCTGCTTTTTGTCTAAAGGTGAAATAGGCAATTATTGTAGGGAGAAGAAATACTAATATTTGAGTTAAGCCAACAGTTGCCAGGGCTGCGATTTTACTTTGTAGATATGCCCGGGCTGAAACTGAGATTAATAGCATCTCTAATACTCTATTTTCTTTTTCTTCCACTGAAGAGTTCAAAGCAAAATTAGTCATTATCTGCACCATTAAAAAGAAAAGTATTAAAAACACTAAAGAAGGTAATACCTCTTTCAGGTCAGGAATTTTTTTACCATCCTTAAAGGTAATGGTTTGAGATTTAAGATTATTGGTCAAGATCGGTAGAAAGTTAGGATTATCAACATGGGATTTACCTATTTGAGTTAAAAAATAAGTGACAAAATTTTGATACCTGCTGTTATTAAATACACTTATTTCTTTCCCGTATATTTTTACAATCCCAGTAGTCAAATTTGCAGGAATCTCAAAAAATAATTGAATTTTTCCAGATCTAACCCCTTCAATCCCAGAGGCTTCATCTGATGCTTTACTTCCCTGGAAACCATCTAGAAGTTGAGTATTGATTATTCCAGAATTATCTAAATACTGAAAAGAAATTGATTGAAAGTTTTTGTTAGCATTCACTGTGGAATTAGCGGAAGTAACACTAATAGCTAGAATTACTGCCAATAGCAATGGCCCGGCCAAGGTGGCAATCCAAAAGGATTTTTTGCGTAATATTCGAAGAACCTCAAATTGGTACATATTTAAGAAATTATGCATCGTTATTTAACTCTCCTTTAGAGCTTTTTCACCATAAATTTCGACAAATATCTCATCCATATTTCGATAATGGGGTCTGAATAAAGTTATTTCTACCTTCGCATTTGTTAATTCTTGAACTATTTGAGAAGGAGATAATCCATCTTTAACTTGTAGTTCTAAATGTTCTGGAGCAAATTCTTTAGAAATCTTAAAGCTATCGCTTTCCGGCAATCTGCCAGAATATATTAATTCAATATAGGTACCGCCAAATTCCTGTTGCACTCTAACTAAATCACCATAAGCCCTAGCTTTTCCATCCTTTAATAAAAGAATCTGGGAGCATAATTTCTCTACCTCAGACATATCATGGGTAACCAGTACAATTGTGGCTCCCTTTTTTTGATGCTGCGAAATCATGCCCATTAAAATTCTGCGGTTAACTGGATCAAAACCTTTTCCCGGTTCATCTAATATCAATAACTTTGGATCAGAAATTAAAGTGACACCTAATTGAACTTTTTGTTGTTGGCCGCCAGAAAGTCGGTCCATTCTTACTTTAGCTTTATCTGCAATATCCATTTGCTCGAGAAATTCCAGAGACCTCTTTTTCGCTTCTTTCCCCGATAAACCCCGCAATTTTCCAAAAAATATCATCACATCTAAAGTGATTTCTTTCTTATATAAACCTCGCTCCTCTGGTAAATAACCAACTCCTTCAATGTCCGCTGGCGAATATTTTTTTCCATTTATCAGAGCAGTACCAGAGGTTGGTTGATAAATCCCTAACAAAGTTCTGATGATTGTAGTTTTACCGGAGCCATTGCTTCCTAATAGCCCAAAAGTTGTACCTTCAGGTATTTGAAATGAAAGGTTATCTATGATTTTTTTATTTGAAAAATTCATTTGCAGTTGATTGACTGCTACTGGGTGATTCACCCAATTAAGTCTAGTCGTATAAAACTATTAATCAATTAAAGAAATTAGAAATTTTTCCACATCAAAACTCTCAAGATTTTCTAAAGATTCACCGGTTCCAATAAATTTAATTGGTAGATCTAACTCTTTTTCAATTGCAAGTGCGATGCCTCCCTTAGCGCTTCCATCCATTTTGGTAAGTATGATGCCGGTTAGATTCCCTGCCTTTGCAAAAGTTTTAGCTTGAGAGATTCCATTTTGCCCTGTAGTAGCATCTACTACCAATAAAACTTCATCTACAGTGGTAGTTTTATTTATCACTCTAATTGTTTTGGACAATTGTTCCATTAAATCATTTTTAGTGTGCAATCTTCCTGCGGTATCAACAATGTAATCATTAAATTGTTCTGCTACCGCTTTAGTAGCACCATCAAATGCAACTGCTGCGGGATCTGCATTTTTTTGATTCGCATTTGGCGCTACCACTGGAACTCCAATTCGATTTGCCCAAGTGCTAAGTTGTTCAATTGCAGCAGCTCGAAAGGTATCAGCAGCGGCTAATAAAACTTTGCGATCATTTTCCTTTAACCAATAAGCAATTTTGGCAACAGAGGTAGTTTTGCCAGTTCCATTAACACCCACAATTACTATAGTGCGCAATGAATCTTTTGCGATTAAGGAATGATCTTTAGTGGAAATACAGGAACGCAAAGTATTTAATAAAGCCGAGTTAGGATCGGCATTTTCTCTTTTAAGATTATTTTGTGCTAATTGGATAATTTCTTTGGAATTTTGCGCTCCAAAATCAGCTGTAATTAAAGCCTGCTCTAATTCTGCCCAATCTGCTTCGAGGGCATTACCTCTCTTTAAAGTTTTGAGTATTTTTGAAAAAAGTGACATTTAATAATAGATTCAAATTATATTAAGCAGAGGTAGCTTCTCGTAACCTTTGAGAAATGACTTCACTAATTCCATCTTTCTTCATAGTAACTCCATAAAGGGCATCAGCAATTTCCATAGTACGTTTTTGGTGAGTAATAATTATTAGTTGAGAATTTTCTCTAAGTTCTTCAAAGATTTCTAACAATCTTCCTAAGTTAGTGTCATCCAATGCTGCCTCTACCTCATCCATTACATAAAAAGGTGATGGACGAGCTTTAAATATCGCTACTAAAAATGCCACCGCTGATAAAGATTGTTCTCCACCAGATAGTAAAGATAATCTCATAAATCTTTTCCCTGGAGGCCTGGCTTCAATTTCAATTCCAGTTGTAGTCCAATCATCTGGTGCAGTAAGTTTTAATCTGCCATCTCCACCTGGGAATAAACGAGAAAAAATGCTAGAGAATTCTCTTTCTACATCAAAATAAGCATCCTTGAATATTGTTTCTACTTTTTCATCAACTTCTTTTACAATATTCAAAAGATCAGCCTTGGCTTTTTTCAAATCCTCTAACTCTTCTGCTAAGAACTTTAACCTTTCTTGTAATGAGGTAAATTCTTCTAGGGCCAATGGATTTATTTTTCCAAGCATCGCTAAATCTTTTTCAGCACGAGCTAATCGCTTTTCCTGTTGCTCTCTGCGATAAGGTATTACTTCACCAGGCACAAATTCACCGGACTCATTTTCAATTGTGGTAGGTACATCTATTTGTGGTCCATATTCATTGATAAGGGTTTGCACATCCACGCCTAGTTCTTCAATTGCTTTCAACTCCATGGCTTCAATTCTTAATCTTTGTTCAGTTCGGGCCATTTCATCTTGATGAACTGAAGAGGTCAATTTCTCTAATTCGACCGCTAATTCTCGGGCGCGGGCGCGAATCGAAAGAATCTCACCTTCTCGCTCTACTTTAGATCGTTCTAAAGATTCCCGGTTAGCAGCTGCTTCATTAACACTTGCTTCTATCTTTGTTAAAGCTAATCCTGCTACCTGAGCAATTTCACCAGCAGTAACCACAGCTTGAGAGCGGAGCTTTCTTCTTTCTACTAAATTAGCTGCATTTTCCCGCTCCGCAATTGCAGTTTGTCTTAAATTAACAATGTTTTGTTCTAATGTCTTTAGTCTCTCTTCTAAGGAGCGAACTGCTAAATGTGCTTCTACTTGTAGATTTCTTTTTCCATTAACTTCTTTGGCTAAATCATCTCGCAATGAAGTATCAGGTTCAGTCTGAGCTGGTGGAGCAATAAATTCTTGATCAACTTTAGATAAAGTTTCTAAATCAATATCTCTCTGATTTTTAGCAGCATCCAGGGAAATACCAAGTCGTTCAAATTCACCTTGAGCATTTTTAGCATTTTGATTTGCAGTGGAAATATTGCTGGCCAGAGCTGAAAGAGCTGCATCGGATTCATTTAAAGCAGATAAAGTTTTTTCATACTCTGATTGCAAATTTGCTAAATTATTTTTAGCAGTAGCTAATTCAAATTGTATTTTTTGAGTATTAGTTTCAATCTCCGATAGCTGATTTTGATAATTTGAAATCAGAGAGTTAATTTCAATTAATGAATTATGGGAGCCAGAACCGCCACTAACACGGGAATTACTTACTAAATCTCCCTCTGTAGTTACAACTATAGAGTTAGGATCCTGCTTTATAAATTGAGCAGCAGATTCTAAATTATTGGCCCAGTAAATATTATTTAAGAGTGATTCCACTAAATTGGGATATTTAGGTGCCTTAACTTTTTCACTCAGTCTATTTAAATTTAATGCCAATCTTGAATTTTGCGAATTAGAATCGGAAATAATTAAAATTTCACTATTCCCACCTTTTTGATCCTTCAACAAATTTACCGCTGATATTGCGCCAGATAAATTTGTAGCTAGGAGGGCATCTGCTAAATCGCCTAATGCCCGAGCAACTGCTTTTTCAAAACCGGATTCAATTTCCAAGAAATCACTTATTTTTCCTACAATAGAAAGGTCTTGATTATGGGCAGTAATTTTTTCATTTCCATTTTTAATTTGGAAAGATTGGGTAAGAGCATCTAATTTCCCTTGTAATCCTGCTTTTTGTTCATTTAGCCGAGATAAATCTAGATTTAGTTTTTCCACCGCTCCGGCTGCTTCTTTTAGCTCTGATTTAGTATTTTCAAAATTGGCATCAAGTGATGGTTCGACTGAAACCGCAGAAGCAATCTGAATCTCAAGTGCGGCAGCTTCCTGGCGATATTGATTGATGCGGTCTTGCGCATCTTGGCGGGCATTTTCTAATCTAGTTATTTCAGCATTAGTTGCCTCTATTGCAGAACGTAAGGATTTTAGATGCCCCTCATGTCGAGCTAAGGATTCTCTTTGATCTGCCATTGAATGCAAAGCTGTAGCAACTCTATTTTCTTCTAAATGTAATTGATTCTCTAGTGAAGTTAATTCCAAAGAAAATTTTTCGCGCTCTGCGATTGCATGTTGCAACTCTTGATTCAAAGTATTTTTTGTAACTTCTAAAGCGTTAGCTTCTGCCTCTAAACTTTCGGGATCCCTTCCACTAGCCCGAGCGTCTTCCAACTCTTGAGCCAAATATTTAACTCTATCTGAAGCCAAAGTTTGCAGTGCACGAAATTTTTCGCGCAACCCAGTTAAACGATAATAAATATCTTGCATCTGAGCAGTTTTTGGATTATCTCTCAAAGAAATTTGATCCAATTCTTCTTCGCGAGCGCGAATTGCAGTTAACTCTTTTTCCACTTGATCTTTATGAAATCGAAGAGAGGATTCATCAGCTAAATCCTCATCAATTAATTTTCTAGCATTTAAAATATCATCTGCTAACAATCTTAATTTTGCATCTCGCACATCAGATTGAATCATTGAAGCTTTTCTGGCAACTTCTGATTGTTTACCCAATGGCTTTAATTGTCTGCGTAATTCCACAGTTAAATCTTGAATTCTAGAGAAATTTAATTGCATGGAATCTAATTTTCGAAGTGCTTTTTCTTTCCGCTTTCTATGTTTCAATACTCCAGCCGCTTCTTCAATAAAAGATCTGCGATCTTCAGGAGTGGCAAGTAAAATTTCACTTAGCTTGCCTTGACCTACAATTACATGCATTTCTCGACCAATACCTGAGTCACTCAATAATTCTTGAACATCCAAGAGCCTGGAAGATTGACCGTTTATTTGGTATTCACTTTGACCATTTCTAAAAAGAATTCGAGAAATGGTTACTTCACTGTAATCAATTGGCAATGAGCCATCGGTATTATCAATTGTTACTTCTACCTCTGCCCTACCTAAAGGTGCTCGACCGGAGGTGCCGGAAAAAATAACATCTTCCATTTTGCCACCACGCAAGGTTTTTGCACCTTGCTCACCCATCACCCAGGCCAACCCATCTATGACATTGCTTTTACCGGAACCATTTGGGCCAACAACGCAGGTAATACCTGTTTCAAAATTTAAATGAGTGGTTGAGGCGAAGGATTTAAAGCCCTTCAGGGTCATGCTTTTCAAAAACACAAGGGAAACCTATCGGATTTTCCAAGTTTTTATTGGAATTGAAAACAGGTTCAATAAATTAGCCCGATAAACTCTAAAGTAAAGATAGATAGGCGGCCCGGGCAGCTACCTGCTCTGCTTCCCTCTTAGATTTGCCGTGTCCGGATGGATATTCTTGATTATTGACAATCACAACAGCAGAAAAACTTTTATCATGATCTGGTCCACTCTCCGAGATACGATAAATTGGTGTGGGCCAGTTTCTGGTAGCACATAAATCCTGCAGTGCAGTTTTGCTATCAATTCCAGCTCCGAGTTTTACTGCTTGTTCAATTACTTCTTGAAAATGTTTCAACACCACTGCTCGAGTTTTTTCAAAACCATGCTCTAGATAAATTGCCCCAAATATCGCTTCACAACAATCAGCCAAGATTGAATTCTTATCTCTACCTCCGGTGACCTCTTCTCCGCGGCCAATTCGCAGATAGGGTCCTACCCCAATTTTTCGAGAAATATTTGCTAGGGCTTTAGAATTTACTACACCAGATCTAAGCGGGGACAATTCCCCCTCTTCAAACTCAGGAAATTTATTAAATAGTTCTTCAGTAATTATTAGACCCAGAACACTGTCTCCTAAAAATTCCAATCTCTCAAAATGATTGACTGGGTCTGCTTTGGGATTAGATAACTTAAACTCATTGGCAAAAGAGCGATGGGTTAAAGCATCAGTCAAAAGCTTTGAATCTAGATTGATTCCAAGTGCTGATTCTAATTTTAAATATTGATCAGACTTCAAGAACTTGTCGAGAATTGTAAACGCCGCAATTTGGGCAAGCGGTATGTTGCAATTTAGGTTGATTGCATTGTGCGCAGGTGGAAACTGCTGCAGGAGTTGTTTTCCAAGAACTTCTGCGATGTCTGGTTCGAGAACGGGACATCTTGCGCTTGGGAACTGGCATTTTTCCGACCTTCCTGTCAAGTATTTCTTGGGCTAAACCCACCAACGGAAAGCCAATTATGGCTTATTGGTACCGGTTTCACAAATTTAAGTCCCCCAAAGCACCCCACCTTGGGTCAATCTGTTGGTGTTGGTGGTCAGCTGGTAGGTCACGATATTTATCTCCACAATCAGGGCATAATCCCTGGCAGTTTTCATCACACAAAGGATTTAGAGGTAAATCCAGCAAAAGTGCATCTCTAATAACTGGCTCTAAATCTATGCATTCACCCTCAACAAAAAGTAAATCTTCTTCCTCTTCCTCCGATTTCATTTCATCTTTTGATTTGGATGCAGAGTTTTTTGATTTGTGATGGGAATTTTTACTACTGGGAGCATGATTAGGATAAAAATAAAGCTGCACTATCTCTTCCTGGCAATCAAATTCAATTGGGTCCAGGCAACGGACACAAGAGGCCTGTGCTACTGTCTCAATTTCCAATGTAGCCAAAATTCCCTCCGAAACACTTTCTAATTTTCCAAAAATATCAATAGGTTGGGTGGCCGGAATTTCAATTAAATCAGTTTTAAATTCTGGGTGGGCGGAAATGGATAAATCCAAATCTTTCCAACTACCCGGTTTAATTGATAGGTCATGGACCGAAACTAATAAATTATGTTTCATTTTTGAATACTGTCCCTACTAAAACCTATTTGAATATTCTATTCTTTATCTAGTTCTCTGAGTGCTGATTTCGCATCAACGCCATTTAATCTATCTCGGCCACGCGCTACTACATCCAAAGTTTTATTCAATATAACTTCCAAAGTAGCTAATCTAGAATCGATGTAATTATCTATTTCATTTTGCTGTGCAGCCGCTTGATGTTGAACATTTTCCATAATTCGAGCAGCTTCTTTTTTAGCAGCTGCCACTATTTCTGTTTCCGATATCATGTCATTGACTTCCGCTCGCGCATTTTCAATTAGCTGATCCGCGGTCAATCTGGCATTTTCTAAAATTTCATTTTCTCTATTCAGGATTTCACTTGCATGGGTGAATTCCTGAGGCAAGTAGATTTTAATAGAATCTAAAAGTTCTAACAGATCTGGGCGATGTAATACACAACTTGCGGAAAGTGGAACACCGCGAGCTTCTTCTACCATCTTAATAGCAGCATCAATTCTTTGCTCTACTTCCATGACCTATCCTTTCATCTCATTTAATTCTTTTATTCTTCGAACTACTCTAGGTATCAGAGTTGCCGGCATATAACTGGATACATCTCCCCCGTAAGCCACAATTTCCTTTAACAATGAAGAGGAGAGAAAAGAATAATTT
>OMHY01000126.1 GCA_900298985.1 Streptomycetaceae bacterium | reverse complement strand
AGGCGATTAATCTCTGATTCAATTAAAGTTAAAAGCATCTCTTCTTTATCCAAGAAATGGTTATAAACAGTAGCTCTGGAAACTTGAGCCCGGGCAGATATATCAACCATATTTGATTCATAAGAACCAACTTCAGTGATAACTATTTTTGCGCCACGAAGAATCGCATCTCGTGATCTTTGTTGAATAGACATGATAAATTGGTAAAGCCAAAAGAAAAACTTTTAAGTTTACGCTGCCTCTTCAATCTGCAGCGCAGAGTCTTCCAAGGAAATATAAGAAATTGAAGTTGGAGTCGGCGCTGCCTCTAACTTAGATAAAACATTTTTTATAACTTGGGTAAGGGAGATATCTAAAGCATTGCAAATTGCATTTAACATTTCAGAGGAAGGTTCTTTTTGTCCCCGTTCAACTTCAGATAAATAACCAAGAGAAACTCGAGCAGACTTAGCTACTTCACGCAGAGAGCGACTTTGCTCAATGCGAGATTGTCGCAGCACTGCTCCAATCTCATCTCTCAACAGGTTCACAGTCATAGAATACGCGCTAAAGTGGAAAAAGCGGTAGCAATAACCACTTTCCGCACAAAATCCCTTTTTTCCAACGGACTTTTCCCCGGTATCCCGGCAGATAAATCGACTTTTGTCGCATAAATCTTTTTTCCAGCCTTAATTCCAATCCAGGCAATTCCTGCTTTTTGACCGTAACTTTTTCCAGGACCAGCAACGCCAGTGGTTGCTATAGCAACATTACTTTTGAAGATAGTAGAAACTGCTTTTACCATTTCTACTACTACCTCCTCACTGACTGCAGTATGTTTTTTCAAAGTTTTTTGATCCACTCCAAGGATTTTTATTTTTGCACTGTCACTATATGTAATTAAACCTCCCAGATAAACCTCTGATGAGCCCGGGATAGCAGTAATAGCTGATCCGATGCCCCCACCGGTAATAGATTCAACTGTAGCTAGAGACAAATTCTTTTTCTTTAATTTCTGAAGTGTTGTCTTTATTTGTGCTGATATTTTTAACTCATCTTGGTTCATTAATTTGAATTCCTTTAGTTTTTTGGTCTCTAGTAGATTTCAAAGCTTTCCAAAAATAGTCAATTCCAGTTGTAATAGTTAATAGAACGGCTAGTGACAAAAACAAATCTCTTGGTAAATTCAAGAATTTGGGCCAAGGCATTACATAAAAACTTATAGAAAATCCTTGGACTAAGGTTTTTATTTTTCCTCCTCTACTCGCCGGGATTACTCCATCTTTTAAGACCAATACTCTAAGTACAGTAACTGCTAACTCTCGAAAAAGTATTAAGACCGTCACCCACCACCAAATTCGATGTAACAATGAAAGTGAAATCAATGCAGAACCAATTGCAATTTTATCTGCGACTGGATCTATAAATGCGCCAAATTCTGTGGTTGAGCCACGGGCTCTGGCTATTTTTCCATCTACAAAATCAGTCACTCCGATAAGAAAATAACCTAACCAAGCTAGCCATCGACCAAGAGTTGAATTTCCATGATCTATAAATAATGCATAAACACAAAATGGAGTCATTAGAATTCTAAAAACAGTCAAGAAATTAGGTAAATTAAAATTTGAACTTTTTTTATTTTTCAATTTCAAACCTCAATTAATTGCCTCAACAATTAAATCCACTCCATCATTACCCACAACCTCACAGTACAGATAATCTCCTAATTTATGTTGCTTAGGGTTTAAATTCTTTATTACACAACTACCATCTACTTCGGGAGCCTGAAAATCACATCTTCCTTCACAATTTTCCAAATCCTCAACTAGTACAAATATTTTTTGGCCAATTCTTTTTTCCGCTCTTTTAGTAGTACTTACCTCTGCAACTTTGGAAAGTTTTGCTACTCTTTCCAATATTACTTCTTCTGGTACCTTCCCATCTAGGGTTAATCCTTCAGTTCCATCCTCATCTGAATAAGGAAAAATTCCTACTGCATCAAATTCTGCTTGGGAAATGAAATTTTCTAATATTTCAAAATCTTCTTCCTCTTCACCGGGGAAACCTACAATGAAATTAGATCTAATCCCAGCCAAGGGAGATAATGCTCTAATTTGAGAGATTAAATGTAAGAATTCCTCTGCACCACCAAATCTTCTCATTCTGCGAAGTATCTTATTACTAGCATGCTGAAAAGAGATATCAAAATATGGCATCACTTTATCGGTGCTAATCATTGATTGTAATAAAGATGGCCTGATTTCTGCTGGTTGCAAATAGGATAATCTAATTCTTGTTATCCTTTTAATTTGAGCAAGCTGGGGCAAAAGTTTTTCCATGGAGGTCAAATCCCCCAAATCTTTACCAAAGGAAGTGGTGTTTTCACTTACTAAAAATATTTCACTTACAGCATTCATGCTTAACCAATTTGCTTCCTCAATTATTTCGGCAATAGGCCTTGACTGAAAGGCACCACGAAATTGAGGTATTGCACAAAAAGCACATCTTCGATCACAGCCCGATGCTATTTTTAAAGGGGCCCAAAATGTTGAACTAATTCGACTTCTCACCAAAGGATTTATGATTGGCTTTTTTCTTTCAATTCGAGAGATTGGTAATAATTCTCTGCGGTCAACTGGCGTAGGAGCTTCAGGTTTTATTCCTTGTAATACCTCTTTTAATTTTTGGGAAATCTCTTGATAACTATCAAATCCGAGTATGCCGTCTGTTTCAGGTAGTGCCGCTTCCAGCTCTTGCCCATATCTTTGTGCCATGCACCCAACAGCTACTACTGCTTTATACTTACCCTGATTTTTTAAGTTATCTGCTTCTAAAAGTGTATTTATTGAGTCCTGCTTAGCAGTTTCAATAAAACCACAGGTATTAATTACAGCAATATCAGCATCTTCATTTGCTGAAACTAATTGCCAGCCAGCGGCCTCCAAGCGGCCTGCTAGTTCTTCAGAATCAACTTCATTTCTACTGCAACCAAGGGTCGAAATTGCCACTTTTAATTTGCTCGGACTTAATTTAGCAGTACTTGTAGATTCCATAATAGGTAAAGTCTATCCGTAAAAATTAACTATCTAAGTATTGAACTTAATCAATACTAGATCTAACGGGGCTTAACCTTTGGCTAGATTTGAAGTATTGATATCAGGAGTTAAATTCAAATGGACTACTTGACCGATAGTTCCAGGAGTACCTAAGTCTTTACCATTTACATTTAAATTTATTGCACCGGCATTACCAATTGCAACCGCCAGAAATGATGGATCTGAAAAACTTTGAGTTTGTCCAGGAGTGATAAAACCGGAAAAAATTTGATTTCCACTTGCATCCTGAACGCCCAACCAGCTTTTACTTTGTAATCCCGTAACAACTAACTTCACTCCTGAACTCGCATTTGCGAGTATCGCTCCACTGTTATTTGTATTTATTCCATTTGCAGATTGAGTATTTGTATCAACTTTAGATAATTGACTGTTGTTATTTGATATTTTCGCAGAATGGTGAGCTCTCATGAAACTTGAAATCACCGGAAATGCAAACATTGCAAATAAAACAATAACCGCTACTAAAGAAATACTCTTAAAGGATATTGAAGGCAAATTTCTTTTTGGTCTGGAATAATTATGAGAGTTATTAGCTAACAAGGTGGTTTCAATTTTCTCAAATTGATTTTCATAATTGGAAATGACCTGAGAAACTAATTTTGATTCTATGCCAAGTACATTACCTATTGACCTAATGTGACCACGGGTATATGGAGAAAGTGGTTGATTGGAAAAATCATTATTCTCAATTTTTTTAATTAAAAGTTCTCGAATTTTAGTGGCACTAGCAAGTTGCTCTAAAGTAATTTTTTGCGCGCTTCGATATTGATGAATCAATTCACCAATACTTAAGTCTGTTTCAGACATTTGCGGCTCCTAAAATTTGGGAAAGGAAAGAGTTCGCACTCGAGGAGATAAGGATAATTTCTCAAAGCGAAAAATGGAAATTGGTCCAGAAAATTAGAGAAAAACTTGAAATATTTGGACCAAAAGTTAACTACTATGCTGAATCTCTGACCTCTTCCAATACATTTGGTAAGTTTTCAATAGTTACTAGGACTTGTCGAGCTTTAGAGCCCTCTGAAGGTCCCACAATTCCCCGGCTCTCCATCAAATCCATTAAGCGGCCTGCTTTAGCAAATCCCACTCGAAGTTTTCTCTGTAACATTGAAGTTGAGCCAAATTGTGTATTAACTACTAGTTGAATTGCTTGTAGCAATAAATCTAAATCATCTCCGATCTCATCTTCAATCTTATTTTTATTTGTCAATGGAGTAGATAAATCCATTCTATAAACGGGATCTAATTGTTTTTTCACATGATTCACAACTGATTCAATTTCTCTTTCAGATACATAAGCACCTTGAATTCTAATTGCTCTACTTGCACCCATAGGTAAAAATAGACCGTCCCCTTGACCCACTAATTTTTCTGCACCTGGACTATCTAATATAACTCTGGAATCAGCCAGGCTAGAAGTTGCAAAAGATAAACGGGATGGAACGTTTGCTTTTATCAAACCTGTAACAATATCCACACTCGGTCTTTGAGTTGCAATTACTAAATGAATTCCAGCAGCTCTAGCTAATTGAGTTATTCGAACAATTGATTCCTCTACATCTTTTGCCGCTATCATCATTAAGTCAGCCAATTCATCAATAATAACTAAAAGGTAAGGATAAGGTTCTACTATTCTTTCACTTCCTGTTGGGGGCTTTATTTTTCCAGCGCGAACTGCTTTATTAAAATCATCTATATGCCTAAAACCAAATTGAGATAAATCATCATAACGTCTATCCATTTCACCAACTACCCAAGCTAAAGCATCGGAAGCTTTTTTAGGATGAGTAATAATTGGAGATATTAAATGTGGAATTCCTTCATAACTTGTCAACTCAACTCTTTTCGGATCAATCATGACTAACCTGACTTCATCCGGAGTTGCTCTCATTAAGATGGAAACTATTAGGGAATTAATCATTGAAGATTTACCTGCACCAGTAGCACCTGCCACTAGAAGATGAGGCATTTTTGCTAAATTAGCGCATATAAATTGACCTTCCACATCTTTTCCTAATGCCACCACCATTGGATGGGAATCACTAATTGCAACATCTGAACGTAAAACATCACCTAATAAAACTATTTCTCGATCTGAATTTGGTATTTCAATTCCAACTGCTGATTTACCAGGAATAGGTGAAAGAATTCTTACCTCTCCACTTGCAACTGCGTAAGCGATGTTTTTAGTTAGCGCTGTAATTGCCTCTACTTTCACCCCTTGCCCAAGTTCAACTTCATAGCGGGTAACAGTTGGACCACTCATAAATCCAGTAACCTGTGCTTGCACGCCAAATTGATCAAATAATGCAGTTAAAGCTGCTACCACACTTTCATTTACTTTAGATTTAGTTTTTCCTTGAGTGCCGGATCGAAGTAATTCTGAAGTTGGCAATTGATAATTAGAATCAGAAGTTAAAAGTAATTGTTTTGGTATTGCAGAACTTTTCGCAGCTGCAGTTTGCTGATTTCTATTAATAAACTCATCAAAATCATCATTATCAATTTGGTTATTTTTTTGGGAATTTATTTCATCTTCTTCATAATCCTCTTCCTCTTGATCTTGGTAATCCTGGACCATGGGATGAGATACCAAAGGAGTTTCAAATGGAGGTGTGTCTTCTAATTCAAAAGAATCTTCTAATAGGTCTTCAGTTTTTTTATGGAACAAGAAAGAAAAAAGTGAAACAAATTTACTAAATATTTTTTTGACTGTTGCCAGTGAGGTTGCGGTAAATATCAATATGGAAAAAAACAATATTACAATTAAAATTGGCACTGCTAAATATTGACTTACTAAGTAATTTAGGGGATTCCCAAAAATCCATCCAATCCACCCAGCAGAATTTTTTAAAGTTTCGGAGCTGGTGGAATTTACCCCCTCTAAAATATCAAAAATACCACTCAATGAGAACCAAAATAATAGTATTCCAATTAAAGCTCTATAATTTTCTTTTTTCTTATCGGGAATTCGAAATAGTCGCCAAGCCAAATAAAGCAGCCCTAAGGGGAAAATGAAATTGATTTGACCACCAATTAATTCCAAAAAGTCTTTAACTATTTTAGCAACTACGAAATTACCTCGGAATAAATCACTATAAATAGCAAAACCTGAAATCAATAAAATAAAAAGTGCCAAACTATCTTGGATTAAGTGTTTTTCTAATTCATCATTTGCTCGAAATAATGCCCGGATTGAAGTGCCAATTATTTTTGCAACGGAATGCCAAAGTGCCCGAACGCCAGATAAGAATTTTTGCCACCAATTTCGGTTACCATTATTTTTGGTTGTACCTTTGCTGGACCTCTTGTTGGCGGAATTCGGGGAATTTTTTCTTGCTTTTTCTCGCGCCATTATCTGCTTAATTTAAAACCTAAACTACGAAATTAAAGGGAGGCGCGCCGATTAAATCTCTACTACTACTGGAACTATCATTGGTTTTCTTCTTTGTTTAGATCCTGCCCAACTTCCCATTGTGCGACGCAAGACTTTTTCTAATTGAGCCCTGCCATTAATGCCATCCCGAACCGCTTTTAGTAACGCATTTTCAATTTCATTTTTGACCTCATCAAAAGCAGCTGGATCCTCAGTAAAGCCACGAGCATGTACATCTGGCCCAGCCACTATTTTCCCAGTTTGAGTATCAATTGCCACGATAACAGAGATGAATCCTTCTTCTCCCAAAATTCTTCTATCTTTTAGAGAATCTTCTGTTATTTCACCAATACTTGGTCCATCTATATAAATATAGCCAGTATGCACTGCTCCACTAACTTCAACTTGACCACTTACCATATCGATAGCGATGCCATTTTCAATTACAAAAGTATTTTTTGATTTCAATCCAGATTTTATTCCAAGTTGCGCATTTGCTTGTAAATGTCTAGATTCGCCATGAATTGGTAATAAATTCTTTGGTTTAACAGTGTGATAAAAGTAAAGCAATTCGCCAGCAGAAGCATGACCGGATACATGAACTAAGTCATGCCCTTTATGTATTACTGTGACACCTAACCTTGTTAATTCATTAATTACATTGAATACATCACTTTCATTTCCCGGGATTAAAGAAGAAGCTAAAATTACACAATCACCCTCCCCTACTTGAATTTGGTGATCACCGTAAGCCATTCGATATAAAGCTGATAGAGGTTCGCCTTGAGAACCAGTAGAAATCAAAACCACCTTATCTCCAAATAGATGTATATCTCGATTATCAACAACTAAATCCGCTGGAACTTTTAAATAACCTAATTCCTCTGCTAAGCCCATATTCCGAAACATGGAGCGTCCCACAAATGCAACTTTTCGATTAGCTTTTTCCGCTATTTCTAAAACTTGTTGGATTCGATGAACATGAGAGGAAAAGGAGGCAACAATTACTCTACCTTCAGTTGTTCTAATATATTTTTCCAATACTGGTTTGATATCTTTTTCGGCGACATTAAATCCTGGTACATCTGCATTTGTAGAATCTACTAAAGCTAAATCAATACCTACTTCACCTAACTCTTCCAAACGAGTTAAATCTGTTTTTCTACCATCCAAAGGTAATTGATCCATTTTAAAGTCACCAGTAATCAAAGTATTACCAGCCTTTGTTGCAATCAATACAGCGAGTGCATCTGGAATGGAGTGATTCACCGCAATAAATTCCAGATTAAATTCCCCTAGCTTTTTCCTTTCACCCGCTGTGACTTCAATAAGTGGAGCTGAAATTCTCCGCTCCTTAAATTTCTCACTTACTAATGCCAAAGTTAGTTTCGAGCTTATGATAGGAATATTTTTGATTGGAAAATATGAGAGTAAATAAGGCAGCGCACCGATATGGTCCTCATGGCCGTGAGTTAAAAAAATACCGACTATTTTTTGATGTCGCTCTGCTAAATAATCGAAATCAGGAAGAACAAGATCAACACCTGGTTGGTGATCTTTGGGAAAAAGTAAGCCACAATCAACAATTAATATCTCATTATTGATTTCCAGAACAGTCATGTTACGACCAACTTCACCAACTCCACCTAAAGGAATAATTCTTAAAGTATTTTCCTTTAATTTAGGTGGGGTAGTTAAATCAGGATGAGGATGCAACATCTGTTTTGCTGTATTTAAACAGCAACACCGCCTGCCTGTAGATCTTTCTTAAGTTGAATAATTTGCTCTTCAGTTGCATCAACTAATGGTAAGCGAGTATATCCTCCGGGCAATCCCATCATCTTTAGTGCAGCTTTAGTCATAATTGCACCTTGGGTACGGAAAGTTCCAGTATAAACTGGGAGCAATTCTTGATGTATTTCTAAAGCAGTTTTGGAATTTCCGGCAAACCAAGCATCTAACATTTTCCGTAATCTATGACCAACTGTGTGACCACATACTGAAACAAATCCAACTGCACCTACTGAAAGAAGTGGCAAATTCAAAATATCATCACCGGAATAAACTGGAAGACCTGTTCTCTTAATTACCCAAGAGGTATCTGCTGGTCTACCTTTAGCATCTTTTAGCGCAACAATTTTTGGATGCTCTGCTAATTTACAAATAGTTTCAGTTTCTATTTCAGTTCCGGTTCTACCTGGAATGTCATATATAACAATGTTGCAGTCACTTGCTTCTGCCATTGCTTTAAAATGTGCAATCACTCCTGCTTGTGGTGGCTTGTTGTAATAAGGAGTTACTACCATCAATGCATCAGCACCAGCTTTTGCAGCCATCTTTGCTTGTTCAATTGAATGAGAGGTTTCATTATTACCAGCGCCTGCTAAAACAAAACCGCGATTTCCTACAATTGATTTGACTGTTTTTATAATTTCAATTTTTTCGGGATCACTAGTGGTTGGTGCTTCACCAGTTGTTCCATTTACCACAATGCCATCATGGCCTTGTGCTAACAAATGTTCCACAATCTTTTCTAATCCTCCCCAATCAATTTCTCCCTCTTTAGTAAAAGGAGTAATCATTGCCGTTAATAAACGGCCAAAAGGAGGCTTAATATCCATGGGTTGAGCCTACCGGTTTTAAGGCGCAACTCTTCCTGATTTTTCGAAGGCGGCATAGGTTAAAGGCATTAATTCCTTGAAATGTGCTTCCATTTTTTCTGCAACCATCTCAATTTCCCGCTGTGGATAACTGGGAAAGTGCGACCCTTCCCGGGTGGTGCGCAGGGATAAGAAATTCATTAATGCTCGTGCATTCATTGTTACATACATTGAAGAATATAAACTCAAAGGTAAAACAATCCGGGCAACTTCTCTAGCTACCCCGGCATCCAACATTTTTTTGTATGCCTGATAGGCGGCTGCACAAACTTCCTTCGTATTTTCAGTTACAACTTTATGTTGCTGCTCAGTACCTGGTTCAAAAGTGTATGCACCAGTTTTACCAACTTGAACTAAATTACGATTATTGTCTGGAACATAAAAAACTGGTTTCATTTCTCTATATCTACCGGATTCTTCATTATAAGAAGCAATTCGATGTCTCATAAATTCTCTAAAGACAAAAATGGGGGCACTTATAAAAAATGTCATTGAGGTATGTTCAAAAGGTGAACCGTGTCGCTCTCTAGCTAAATAATTAATTAGTCCTTGGGATTTTGCTGGATCTGCACCTAAATCTTCTAATGATTGCTCTCCTGCTGTTGAAACCCGAGCAGCCCAAATTACGTCTGAATCACTTGCACTAGATTTAACTAGCTCCACTGTCATATCACTGCGAAACTCAATTTGAGGGTGTTCCATTTATATATTCTTTCCCTTGATTCTTTCCCATTATTTCAAGTAAATTTATATATTTCCTAGTGGGGGACTTTATAACCTAGTATAAAAAAGTATCCGGATAAGGCAGAATATCGGCGTGTCAGTAGCCTCAGTAAGAAGAGATTCACTTGGATTATCTCTAATTGTAGGAAGTTATGGAATCGCCTTTGGTGCAAGTGCTACCGCAGACCACTTCTCTCCCTGGCAGGCATGCTTTTTAAGTTTGATTGCATTCTCCGGAGCTTCGCAATTTGCCACAATTGGCGTAGTTGCTGCTGGCGGTTCACCTATCAATGCAATTATTGCAGCGGGTCTTCTTGGATTTAGAAATACTTTATATGGACTTAGGGTCGCACCGATTATGAAAGCTAATAAATGGAAAAAATTATTAGTTGCGCATTTAACTATTGATGAATCAACTGGTATTGCACTAGCACAAGAAAATGAAAAAGAATCGAGATTAGGTTTTTGGATTACTGGTTTTGGGGTATTTGTTTTTTGGAATATTGCAACATTATTTGGTGCACTAGGAGCAAAAGCATTAGGAAATCCCGCTGCTTGGGGTCTGGATGCGGCAGTACCATCGGCATTTCTGGGCTTACTTTGGTTTCGAATAAAAGATTCTAGGTCAAGATTTGTTGCAGTATCTGCATTTATTGTAGCTTTATTACTTACTCCAATTACCGGTTCTGGCATTCCAATCATTTCTACTTCTGTTTTAGCAGTTATATTTGGTTGGAGGGAAAATAATAAGGCAGTGGGAAATACTTTAGAAAGTGCCGATAATGAATAGTAAATGGTTTGCAGTAATTGGCACTGGGTTATTGGTTTATCTCTTGAAATTAATAGGTGCAAGCATTCCTGAGGAAATTGTTTCTCACCCAAGATTTGTTCGGATTGCTAATTTAATACCTGCTGCTTTATTAAGTGCACTTGTAGCAACTCAAAGTTTGGCAATTAAAACCCACCTCACAATTGATCACCGGATAGGTGGTGTGATTGTGGCATTTTTTGCCTTATTAGCAAAAGCGCCGCTGCCAGTCGCAATTATTTTAGGTGCTTTGACTTCGGCGCTAATTTATAGGTTTGCTTAAATAGATTTATTAAAGAACAGAAAGTTCTTTTAATTTGGCTTCTAGCGCTGCATCACTTGGTTCAGTCAAATGAGTTCCATCTTCAAATAAAATCACTGGAATTGAGCGCATACCATTATTAATTTCAATAACTTTTTGAGCAGCAGATTCATCTGCTTCCACATCTATATACTTATAATCAACTTTATTAGAATCTAGAAATGCTTTTGACCTACGGCAATCCCCACACCAGGCCGCACCATACATTACAACTTTATCGCTCATTATTACTCCTTTTATATTTAATTTATTATTCTTCTATAAACCTAAAAAATGTTCTAAACCATAAGTTAATCCAGGTTTTTTCACTATCTCTCTGATTCCCAATAATACTCCGGGCATAAATCCTGCGCGATCTAAGGAATCATGTCTAATTGTTAGGGTTTCACCGGGATCGCCAAAGATTATTTCTTGATGTGCAACCAATCCACGCAATCTAACTGAGTGAACTGGAACCTCATCTACTTTAGCGCCGCGAGCACCTGGTAATGATTTACTAGTTTTATCTGGCATCTCACCTTTGCTGGCGTTTTTGCGAGCTTTTGATATTAATTGTGCGGTACGAGCAGCGGTACCAGAAGGTGCATCTGCTTTATCCGGGTGATGTAATTCTATGATTTCCACAGACTCAAAAAATGGCGCACATTTTTCTGCAAATTGCATCATCAACACTGCGCCAATACCAAAGTTAGGTGCAATTAGTACTCCCACTTTGGAATTAGTTTCTAACAGTTTTCTTACTTGTGAAATTCTATTTTCATCAAAGCCAGTTGTACCAACTACAACATTTATTCCTTTACTAATTGCATACTCTAGATTTTTCATAACTGAATCTGGATGGGTAAAATCAACAACTACTTCACAATTAGTAGATACTAGATTTTCAATAGCATCATTTAAATCAATTTCACAAACTAAATCCAAATCCGCAGCTTGATTAACTGCTTTCACCACTTCACTTCCCATGCGGCCCTTGGCTCCAAGCACTCCAACTTTAATGCTCATGAAAATTCCTTTCAGCTTTGTGAAAATCTATCTAATCGCGTTTTCAAATTTCGTTGCAGAATTAAATGGCCCCACAATGGCAAGTGTAGGCTTTGGACGCAGTATTTCGCGAGCCAGTTTTGAAATATCTTCTGATGAGACCTTATTTATTGCATCTAGAATCTGATCAAATCCCATAACTTCGCCATAAACTAACTCACTCTTACCAATTCGAGTCATTCTTGAGCCGGTGTCCTCCTGGCTAAGTACCAAAGTTCCAGTTACAGCTCCTTTGGCTCGGGATATTTCCTCATTTGTTAAACCTTTTTCCATAACATCATTCAAGATTTCACCAATTATTTTTATTACCTCTACACCTTTTTGTGGTTTCGAACCAACATAAAAAGCTAAAGAACCGGAACCAGCAAATTGTTGTACATATGAATAGGTGGAGTATGCCAAACCACGCTTTTCTCTAATCTCTTGAAATAGCCGGGATGACATCCCTCCGCCTAAAGCAGAAGCTAAAACTGATAGTGCAAATCTTCTTTCATCACTTCGTGATATACCACCTACACCATAAAGTATGTGGGCTTGTTCAGTGGTTCTTTTAACTATACTCACTTTGCCTTTGCCTTTAATTGTTACTGGTTTTGCTTCCCGTAATCTGTAGCGGTTAGAGCCAGAATTAAACCCATCTCTTGACAAAGCTCTATCCACTTTTTCTATAATTTCACGGTGTCTAATATTCCCCGCTACTGAGACTACTATGTCTTGTGGCAAATATTTTTTCTTATAATAGCTATAAATCGTTTCCTGTGACATTCCTTTAATGGAATCTATAGTTCCCAATATAGATCTACCTAAAGGCGTATCTCCATAATAATTCTCTAAAAATACATCGTGCACTAAGTCTGAAGGATCATCATCTCTCATTGCAATTTCTTCTAAAACTACATTTTTTTCCGCTTTTACATCTGCTTCTTCTACGACAGATGAGGTGATTAAATCTGAAATTACATCAATAGCTAAATCAATATCTTTATCAATTACCCGGGCATAAAAACAGGTATATTCCTTAGAAGTAAATGCATTCATTTCTCCACCGACAGCTTCAATAGCAGCGGAAATTTCAAGTGCAGAGCGGGTTTTTGTTCCTTTAAATAAGAGATGCTCTAAAAAGTGTGATGCACCTGCAGTTGCCAAAGTTTCATCTCTAGAGCCAACATTAACCCAAATACCAAAAGTTGCGGATCGAACCGAAGGAACCTCCTCAGTTACAATCCGCAACCCACTTTGTAAAACACTGCGAGCCATTATTCGCTGTCTTTAGCCTCATATGAATTAGCGCCTTCAGCAAGAACTGGGACTAATGAGAATTTACCTTTAGGATCTATTTCTGCAATTTCAACTTGGATTTTGTCTCCAACTTTCATTACATCTTCTAAATTCTCAATTCGCTTTCCACCATGCATTTTGCGAATTTGCGAGATATGCAGCAATCCATCTTTACCAGGCACCAAGGAAATGAAAGCACCAAAGGTAGCTAATTTAACTACTGTGCCATCAAATTTATCTCCCACCTCTGGAACCACAGGATTAACAATGTCATTAATCATTTTCTTCGCTGCCTCAGCTGAAGAGCCTTCAATAGCACCAATATAAATAGTGCCATCATCTTCAATAGTAATATCAGCACCAGTCTTATCTTGGATTTCATTAATCATCTTGCCTTTAGGACCAATCACCGCTCCAATAGAATCAACAGGAATCTTTATGGAAATAATTCTTGGTGCTAACAAGGACATTTCATCTGGTGCATCAATTGCTTGATTAATTAAATCCAATATAAAAAGCCTTGCTTCTCTTGCTTGTAATAGCGCACCAGCTAATACTTTTGCTGGAATACCATCTAATTTTGTATCTAATTGCAAAGCGGTAACAAATTCTTTGGTTCCAGCAACTTTAAAGTCCATGTCACCAAAAGCATCTTCTGCACCCAAAATATCAGTCAATGCAACATATTCAGTATTGCCATCAACATCATCTGAAATTAACCCCATTGCGATTCCCGCAACTGGCGCTTTTAGCGGCACACCTGCATTTAATAATGACAACGTAGATGCACAAACAGATCCCATAGAAGTTGATCCATTTGAACCAAATGCTTCTGATACTTGGCGAATAGCATAAGGAAATTCTTCACGGGTAGGCAAAACCGGAACTAACGCTCTTTCTGCAAGTGCACCATGTCCAATTTCACGTCGCTTCGGCGAACCTACTCGACCAACTTCACCAACTGAATAAGGTGGGAAGTTGTATTGGTGCATATATCTCTTGGTAGTTTCTGGAGATAAGGTATCTAACATCATCTCCATCTTTAACATATTCAAGGTAGTGACACCCACGATCTGTGTTTCACCGCGTTCAAAGATTGCAGAACCATGTACTCGTGGCATTACCTCAACTTCACAGGTAATTGGTCTGATATCTCTAACTCCACGTCCATCAATACGAATCTTGTCTCGCAAAACTCTTTGTCTAACTAATTTCTTAGTTAAAGAACGTAGAGCAGCTGGAATTTCTTTTTCCCGCTCAGGAAAATCCGGATTTAATTTCTCAATTACCGCAGCTGAAATTTCATCTAGTTTATTTTCTCGCTCTTGCTTTCCTGCAATAGTTAACGCTGTTGCTAAATCTGATTTTGCTGCACTTTCAACCGCAGCAAAAACATCATCTTGATAATCTAAAAATACTGGGAATTCAGCGGTTGGTTTCGCGGCAACTTTTGCAAGCTCTAATTGAGCTTCGCATAATTGTCTAATAAAAGGCTTAGCTGCTTCAAGTCCGGCGCCTACAACCTCTTCAGTTGGAGCAGTAGCTCCATCTTTTACCAATTCAATAGTTTTAGTAGTTGCTTCTGCTTCCACCATAATGATTGCAATATCATCACCTTGAATTGCACCTGCCACCACCATATCAAATACCGCTTTATCAATATCTGAATGATTTGGAAATGCCACCCATTGTCCATCAATTAATGCCACTCGCACTCCACCAATTGGTCCACTAAAAGGTAAACCTGCTAATTGAGTTGAAGCAGATGCAGCGTTGATAGCTAAAACATCATACATATGATCAGGATGCAGAGCCATTACAGTTACTACAACTTGTACTTCATTACGCAATCCTTTAACAAATGCAGGGCGAAGTGGTCTGTCAATTAATCTTGATGCCAATATCGCATCTTCTGTTGGACGACCTTCTCTTCTAAAAAATGAACCTGGGATTTTTCCTGCGGCATACATTCTTTCTTCTACATCTACAGTTAGTGGAAAGAAATCAAATTGGTCTTTTGGTTGTTTTGATACTGAGGTTGCAGAAAGCAACATTGATTGATCATCTAAATAAACTAACGCTGAACCAGCTGCTTGTTTTGCCAACCTTCCTGTTTCAAATCTAATTTCTCTTTTTCCATATTTACCATTGTCTATTACAGCAACAGCAGTTTTTACATCTTGACCTTCCATAGGTCACTCCATTTCTACAAATTAAATCTTGCTTACGTTTTATATTTTTATTTGAATCACTAAACCAGAGCGGATCTTCGATCGAAGTCCACGCACACGTGCGTAGTCCACTACCGAGGACCAGCTAAAGTTTGAAAGAAGGATTAGTTAGCGGCGGATGCCGAGCTTTTCAATAATGGCGCGATAACGCTCAATATCTGTCTTTGCCAAATACTGCAAAAGACGACGACGCTTACCAACAAGGAGTAATAATCCACGTCGATTATGATGGTCGTTTTTGTTGACCTTTAAGTGTTCGGTAAGGTCATTGATTCTTTTGGATAGAAGCGCAACCTGCGCTTCTGGACTTCCCGTGTCAGTGGCAGATGCGCCGTATTGGGAAATGATTGTTTTCTTGCTGTCTGGTGTTAATGCCATTTGGCGCTCCTTCATGCTGTCACGAGGGCTTCGGTTTACATCTCGAAACTCAACTTCTCGCTTCTCTTATTCGGGGGCAAGGTTATCATCTAACCCGTATCCCTCCCTAATTGAACCTAATTGAAGGAATTCTACGCAGGCTCTAGATAAACATAGAGAGAAATTTGTCCAGGTTCCAGCCAGCCAAAATTATTTAACAACTTTTGGCAAAACGCCCTGCAAAAGTCCTTCAATTCGGGAAATAGCTAAAGAGTTATTTTTAGTCTCTACTTTTAGGTCTCTCATTTCACTCTCGAGTTGATCTAACCTTGGATTAATTTCATTTTCCAACCGGTCTAACCTTGGATTAATTTCATTTTTGACTTCCTTGGCCACTGAATTTCTTAACCACTTAAAACCACCTACCAAAGTCACTAATGAGTAAATCACCACCGTGGCTAGCTCTGTCCAATTCCAATTATTGTGCATTTAAATTCCTTTTACTAAAAATCCCATTTCCTAAAATATAATTTCAGGTTTTCGCGCCGTTTTGGCGACATAAAAGAAGTGTACTCAATTAGAAAGTTATTGCAATCAAACTTAGATTATTTGTGGATAAGAGTTAGCTAGAAGTAAGAGAAATTGCCTTTTCACAATCTAATTTCATTTGAACTAAAAGTTCTTCTAGTGAATTAAATTTAAGTGTGTCACGAAGTCTAAAACCAAATTCAACAATTGCAGTTTTGTCATATAACTCTAAATCTTTTTGATTTATAGCATAGGCTTCAATTTGCCTTCCACGTACACCCGGAAAAGTAGGATTGGTGCCAATAGAAATTGCACTTTGCCACCTAACTCCATCAACCTCTAACCAACCAGCATATACACCATCTGCTGGAATAGTTGCCCAAGATTCCACCGCAATATTTGCAGTTGGATAACCAATGGTGCGACCACGTTTTTCTCCATGAACAACTGTGCCACGAAGTCTATGAGGGCGAGACAATAATTCCTTTGCCCGATCAACATCTCCATCAATAATTAAACCCCGGATCCGAGTTGAAGAAATAGTATTGCCACGATTTTCTTGCAGTGAAACTATTGTGGTGGGAATTCCAGAGTTGGCTTGTAGATATTGAGAATTGCCCGAAGCTTTCACTCCAAAAGTGAAATTCTCACCAACGGTGACATGGGTAGCCTTCACTTCATTTTTCAAAATATTTTCAATAAATTGATCGGGGGTGAGAGCCGCAAACTCTTTTGTGAAATCTTTAATGATAACTTCTTTGACTCCGGCTTGTAATAGAAAATGCATCCGATCTTCAAGGGAAAGTAATTGGGTGGGTGTTGTTTGTGGAGCAAATACAGAGGTGGGATGTGGGAAAAAAGTAATTGCAATTGGATCTCCAAAATCAGCGGCACGTTGAATTAATTGCTGGTGACCTAAATGCACCCCATCAAACACACCAATTAATACACTTCGCATACTTTATTCTCCCACTAAAACCAGGATTGGTTTACCGACATTTTCCTGATTCTCAATTAACGCCAAAGATTCTCTTTTTGAATTTATCGCCAAGGTAATTTTACCTTCTATATTTGGAGTAATGCTTCTACCGTGTGAAATATCTTTTTCTTCCTTCTCATCTAAGGTACGCAAAGGAAAAGTATCGGTTAACATATCAGTAATAGAGGTAATTTGAATATCAAAACTGGAATTTTCATTAATTTTAACTGCTTGCTCAATTGATTGGTTTCCAATAGTAACTCTGCGAAGTGAAATGAGATGCCCCCCAACTCCAAGTTTTTCCCCTAAGTCTCTGGCTATAGCTCTGATGTAAGTTCCGGAGGAGACTTTGACCTCTATTTCTATATCTATGTGGTCGGTGGAAAACTTAATTTGTAAGGTTTTTAAATAATAGATTTCAACAGCTCTTTCTTTTAGTTCAACCTCTTGTCCACTTCTCACTAAATCATAAGCCCTTTGTCCATTTATTTGGATTGCAGATATTGAACTTGGCCTTTGCATTATTTTTCCTTGAAAAGAATTTAAGGAATCTCTAATTTCTTTTTCCGTTAATTTGCTTAGACTTTTTAAATCTCTTAAAACTAATTCACCAGTTAAATCATCTGTGCTACTACTTGCACCTAATCTAATAGTTGCTATATAACTCTTATCTTTTCCAATAACATATTGCATTAATCGGGTGGCTCGACCTACTCCCAAAATCATAAGCCCAGTAGCAAATGGATCGAGAGTTCCAGCATGACCAATTCTTTTTTCATTTAACACTCTGCGTGCAATAGAGACAACTTTGTGTGAAGTTATGCCAGCAGGTTTATCAATCAGCACAAAACCGTTTACTTTATTCAATTAAAATCTCACACTTTTTTCCAATTATTTATTGATTAGAAGAGGTTGGGTTTTTATAAGGATCTTCGCTCACTGGTTTAGCTCCTTTTCTAAGTGCAGCTAATTCCTCATCTCGCGCCCGAGCTTGCGCCATTAAATCATTCATCGCAGAGGCTGATTCTTGCAGCCCATCTCTAATAAATTCAATTGTTGGAGTGATACGAAGGCCAAGTAAATGGCCTACTTCCCTTCTAATCATTGATGAAGCGGAAGATAAAGCAGCGGCGGTGGAAGCTTGTTCATTTTCATCACCTAATACTGTGTAGAAAATAGAGGCTTGCTGTAAATCTCCAGTAACTCTTACATCAGTTAAAGTTACAAAACCCAATCTTGGATCTTTAACTCTACTCTCTAACAGATCTGCCACAATTTCGCGGATTCGATCTGCAACTTTAAATGCACGATTTGAAGCCATAATTTATGCTCGCTTTTTCTCCACATTGTCATAAATTTGAATTATGTCTCCCTCTTGAATATCTTTAAAGGAGCCTAATCCAATACCGCATTCAAATCCTTCTTTAACTTCAGTGGCATCATCTTTAAATCTACGCAAAGATTCCACGGTTAGTCCTTCACCAACTACAATGCCAGCACGCAAGGTGCGAGCTTTAGCATTTCGACGAATGAAACCATCAGATACTAAGCAACCAGCAATATTTCCAAACTTGGAGGAGCGGAATATCTCTCTAACCTCTGCATTACCAAGTACCACTTCTTCAAACTCAGGTTTAAGCATTCCTTTCAAAGATTTTTCAATATCTTCAATTGCTTGATAGATCACTGTATAGAATCTAATTTCTACACCTTCTTGATCAGCAAAAATTGCAGTTTGTGGTTCAGGTTTTACGTTAAAGCCTAGAATTACAGCGGTTGAAGCTGAAGCCAAGGTAATATCATTTTTAGTAATTGCACCAACTCCACGGTGAATAACTCTCAAGTCAACATCAGTACCAACATCAAGTTGTAACAATGCATCTTCCAAAGCTTCAACCGATCCGGCCACATCGCCTTTAATAATTAAGTTAAGAGTGCTGACTTTGGATTGCTCCATAAAGTCTTCCAAAGAAACTTTCTTTCTGGATTTAGGAAGTTGTGCATTTCTAGTTGCGAGCGCTCTCTTCTCGCCGATTTGCCTAGCGGTGCGATCATCTTCTGCGACTATAAAGGTATCTCCAGCACCTGGCACAGCGGTAAAACCCAAAACCTGTACTGGACGTGACGGTTTAGCAACTTCTACCGCTTCACCATTTTCATCCAACATCGCACGAACCCGGCCAAATGCACTGCCGGCAACAATTGAATCCCCCACTCGAAGTGTTCCTCTTTGCACTAATACTGTAGCAACTGGGCCTCTACCTTTATCTAGATTAGCTTCAATCGCAACTCCGCGGGCAGGTCCATCTTCTACTGCGCGCAAATCAATAGCAGCATCTGCAGTTAACAAAATTGCATCAATTAATTCATCTATGCCTAGATTAGATCTAGCAGAAACATTTACAAACAAAGTGTCGCCGCCATATTCTTCAGCAACCAAATTATATTCTGTAAGTTGTTGTCTAACTTTGTCTGGATTTGCATCTTCTTTATCAATTTTATTTACCGCAACCACAATAGGTACATCTGCTGCTTGTGCATGGTTTAGCGCCTCAATAGTTTGAGGCATCACTCCATCATCAGCTGCCACCACAAGTACTGCAATATCAGTAACTTTTGCTCCCCGTGCACGCATTGCGGTAAATGCTTCGTGACCTGGGGTATCGATAAAGGTAATAGTTCTATCTAAACCATCATGCTGATGATGTATTTGATATGCACCAATATGTTGAGTAATTCCACCAGCTTCAGTTTTAATAACTTCAGTACTTCTAATTGCATCCAACAATCTAGTTTTACCATGATCTACGTGACCCATTACAGTCACAATTGGTGAGCGCACTACAACTTTAGAATCATCAAACTCTGATAAATCATCTTCTAAATCAATATCAAATTCTTCAAGTAATTCCCGGTCTTCATCTTCTGGGCTAACTAATTGAATTTGATAACCCAACTCTGCACCCAACAAAGTAAAGGTGTCTTCATCTACTGATTGGGTAGCGGTAACCATTTCTCCTAATTGGAATAGAGCAGAAACTAAAGCTGATGCTTCGCAATTAATTTTCTCTGCAAAATCGCCCAAAGTAGCACCGCGTCTTAATTTAATTACAGTACTTCCATCTCCACGTGGTATTACTGCACCACCCAATGTGGGTGCAGCCATGTTATCAAATTCATCTCGCAATACTTTTTTATTTTTTTGTTTTTTCTTAGTGCCTTTACCAAATGCACCTGCAGCTCCACCACGTTGATGTCTTCCCGGTCCACCTTTTCCAGGGCCAAATCCACCCGCTCCTGGCGCACCAGTTGTAGGTGCTCCTTTACCTGCACCACCTGGTGCATTTCGATAAGGAGAAGAAGTTCCGGGCGCATTAGATGTTCCAGGTTTTCCAGAACGTGGTGCAAATCCCGGACGATTACCTTGAGGTGCGCGCATTGGTGGTCTTTCACCAGGTCGCAATCTTTGTTCATTTGGTTTTCCGCCAGGTCTTGCTTGTGGTGGACGCGGCATTGGAGAGCCAGAGGTAAATGGATTGTTACCTATTCTTGGTGGACGCGGCATTGGTGAACCAGAGGTAAATGGATTGTTACCTATTCTTGGTGGCATAGGCACTGCTGAATTTTTATTGTTGCTTAAATCTTTTTTAATTTGTTCTTCTACAGATGATGAAGTACTTGTTGCAGAATTATCTGATATCTCCCTAACTTCATTTTTATTTTCAGGTATACCTGTTCTGCGCGGATGTGATTTTTCATATGCAATGCGAGCGCTTTCTGGCAATCCTGCAAGCGCAGCTTCAATTTCATCAGCGGTAGGTTTTGCAGCTGTTTTCTTGGCAGCAGTTTTTTTAGCAGCTGTTTTCTTGGCAGCAGGGGCAGGTGCTGCGGATGCTTTTAATTCCGGAAATTTTTCCATCAACTTTCGCACCGCAGGTGCTTCTACAGTTGATGATGCAGAGCGAACAAACTCGCCTACCTCCTGGAATTTGGCTAAGAGATCTTTACTCTCAATACCTAATTCTTTTGCTAATTCGTAAACGCGGACCTTAGCCACTAATACCTCTTTCGCTTTTCGCTTTTGTGAGGCCCGCTTTGTTAAAAGGAGCCTATACTCGCAACCTACTCATGAGCTAACAGCGCTCATGATCTGTTTCGTGCCTTTGTTGACATTACTGCTCCTTATTTTTGTCTAAGTTAATCGCTGATAAATCTTTTACAAATTTACCTATCTGCAATTCCTTAACTTCCTCATTACTCAATCTAAATGCAAATTGGAGAGCTTTAATTGATTTTAAGTTTTGTAAGCAGTTTTGGTGAATCCAACCACCTCTACCACCTTTTAGCTTTTTTTCATCAATCTCCACATTCCCATTTTGGATTACCAATCTGAGTAATTCTGGTTTACCAGCGCTCTTGCGACATACTATGCAAGTTCTTACTGGTTTACCTAGCATATGAGTTTACCCTTTATAACTGCTCTCGCGCTAATTCCCGGCTGATTCTGGATTCGCTTCCAGCTTATCTGCTTGCTCCTGCGCTATTTTTTGTTCCAGAGCGGCTTTTTCCCGGGCAATTTGTTCAGGCGTTAGAATTCTTGGCATCTCCTTGTCTGGGTGGATATCAATTTTGGCACCTGTTAGACGTGCAGCCAACCTAGCATTTTGACCATTTTTTCCAATCGCCAATGAAAGTTGGTAATCAGGTACTACAACTTTTACCGCTTTAGTTAATGGATCAACTAACTCTGATGAAATTACTCGAGCAGGCGCTAAGGCAGCTGCTACATATTTAGCGATATCTAAATCAAAATCAACAATATCTATTTTTTCACCATGTAATTCCTCAGTAACAATTTTGCTACGAGCACCACCGGGTCCAATTAGAGCACCCTTTGCACTCACAGCTTCCCGATTAGATCTAACAGAGACCTTGCTTCTATCCCCTGGCTCTCTAGCAACTGCAACTATTTCCACAATTCCATTTCTAATTTCTGGAACTTCTAAGGCAAATAATGCTTTTACAAATAAAGGGTGAGTTCTGGAAAGCAAAATGTCTGGGCGTTTTTCCCCAGGTCTGATCTCTCCCATTTTCACCTCAACCACATAAGCTTTAATCATGTCGCCGTGTTTATAAACTTCACCTTTAACTTGTTCCTGTGGTGGAATTTTTCCTTCAGCTCTCGGTAACTTTACATATATTAAAGTTGGATCTTTACCTTGTAAAACTTCCCCAGTAATCAAATCTCCTACTTTGGCAGAAAGTTCCTGTACTACCTCTTGATCTTTACCCGCTCTAATTCGAGATTTCAAATCTCTTCTAATTGCAGAATTCACTAACCTTTCAAAATTAGCAAATGTAATTTCAGTTTTCTCTTCGCCATACCCGGTGAATAATTTCATCTCCCCAGTTTCTTTATTAAATTGGGCATAACCAGCTTTGTCAGCACCCTCTTCCAAGCGATAACTTTCTGTAACCGCAGTTTCTAATTGAAAAACCAAATTATCAATAGGAATTTTTTGCTCCACCGCTAGCATCAATAATGCATCAACATCAATTGCCATTATCCCCATCCTTTGACTTCACTGCTTTAAATTCAATTTCAATTAGTGCTTTCTTAATTTGAAGATATGGGTAGCTCTTATCCTCTACTACTACCTCGTCATCAGAGGCAGAATTGATTCGCCCTTTAATTCTATTTCCATCTTGGAAAGTAATATTTACCAATCGTCCTAGATTCTTTTTCCAATGTCTAGGTAAAGCTAATGGTCGATCTACGCCAGGGGTAGTTACTTCAAAATTAAAAGCTTGTTCTCCAAAATTAGAGTCATTATCAATAATTTGGGAAAGGGTGCGAGATATCTCTGCGATATTATCTAAATTTATTGAGGATTGCGATTCAAAAGAGGAGTCAACATAAACAGTCAGGAATTTCTCTCTACCTTGGTTTTCAAAAGTAATATCCTCAAGAATAAAACCAAGTTTTTCAACTGGCTCAGAAAATAATTTCCAGCAAACTTCAATTAACTTGCCTGGATTTAGCATATTGAGCCTCTTGCTTTTCTCTTTTGGTTTTTCTGTTTTGGTTTTCCTGTTTTGGTTTTAAGTTTTAATACCTGGATCTAATAATAAAGTCTAGGAGATAAAAAAGGAATAGCCAAGTTTTAGTATCAAGCAACATACCACCAGTAGAAATATCTTTCGAATCCAGATAGAACCACCTTTTATCGCTAAAGCAGAACCAATTAATGCACCAGTCATGTTGGCAATAGCTAGTGGTAATCCAATTTGCCACCAAATATGTCCACTAAATTGGAAAGTTAATATTGCTGCCAAATTAGTTCCAACATTGACAATTTTGGCGGTAGCTGAAGCCTTCAAAAATGGATAGCCCAAAACTCCAACTAACAAGAAAATTAGAAATGTTCCAGTACCTGGGCCAAATATTCCATCATAAAAACCAATCAAAGTTCCAAGTAATGAGGCGATTACAGTAGATTTCTTTCTGCCATATTTAAGTATTTCTTCTTTACCAAACTCAGGACGTTTCCAAGTGTAAAGAGCAACTATTATTAATGCTATAAAAATTATGGGCTGAAAGGTCTTAGTTGGAATTAAAGTTGTTAAGTGCGCTCCTATGGCAGAACCAATAAATGCTGGAATCGCCATGAATACAGTCAACAACAGATCTGGTCTTAACTTTCTGAAGTAATTCACTGCTGCACTTGAAGTTCCAAATATTGAAGGAACTTTATTGGTTCCCAATATCAAAGGAATCGGTTTTCCATTTAAACCTATTAATAAAGCAGGAAGTTGAACTAATCCCCCACCGCCAGCTACCGCATCAACAAATCCAGCAAAACCTGCAGCCATAATTAAAAAGATCCAAGTGGAAATTGAAATCATTAATTTAGGAATTCAAAATAGTATTAATTTCGGAAATGGCTTCGGTGATTTGTAAATCTTTCTTTTCACCTGATTTGCGAATTCGAAACTCTACTTTGCCTTCTGATACTCCTTTACCTACAACTAAAATATATGGAATACCAATTAATTCTGCATCTTTAAATTTAACTCCCGGACTAGCATCTGCGCGGTCATCAAATAAAACTCGCCAACCTAGGCTTTCTAATTCCTTTGCAAATTTTTCTGCAAGTGAAAAAATTTCAGAATCCTTACCAGTTGCTACTAAATGTATATCAGCAGGTGCGACCTCCCTCGGCCAACAAAGTCCAAGTTCATCATGGGTCTGTTCTGCTATTGCAGCAACCGCTCGCGAAACACCGATTCCATAGGAGCCCATAGTGACAACTTGTGATTTTCCATCTCGATCTAAAACTGTTAGATCTAAAGCTTTGGCATATTTTCTTCCTAATTGAAATATATGACCAATTTCAATAGCTCGATCAATAATTACTGGAGATGCGCAATTTGGGCATAAATCTCCAGCTTTTACCTCAGCAGCTTCAACAAATTCAGTGACTTCAAAGTCTCTTCCATGAACCACATTTCTCACATGTTTATCTTTTTGATTTGCACCTGTTATCCATGATGTTCCAACTGATACTCTGGGATCTGCATACAAGGTTAATCCAAATTTTTTCGCATCTTGTGGTCCAACATAACCTTTAACTAGGCCAGGATTCTTTGCAAAATCAGCATCTTCAAATAATCTAATATCTTGTATTCCAGATAGGTTAGCTTGTAATCTTTTTAAATCAACTTCACGGTCACCTGGAACTAATACACTTATTGGCTTTCCATCAGCGACTAACAAGACATTTTTTAATGTATCACTTGCTTGATGATTACCACCAAATTTATTGTTTAATAAATCTACCAATGAATCAATAGTAGGTGTGTTAGGCGAATCAAAAATTTCCATTGATGGAAAGTTTTCAACCACAATATTTTTATTCTCGATGCGAGTTTTCATCGCCTCGACATTTGCAGCAAAACCACAACTATTACAAAGTACATAAGTATCTTCACCAGTTTCACAAGGAGCTAGGAATTCCTCTGATTTTGAGCCGCCCATCGCTCCACTCATTGCCGAAACTATGTTGTACTTTAAACCCAAACGATCAAAAGTTTTAATGTAGGAGGCTCGGTGTTTTTGATAGGACTCTTCCAATCCTGCATCATCAATATCAAAAGAATAAGAATCTTTCATGACAAATTCTCGACCCCGAATAATGCCACTTCTTGGTCTTGGTTCATCACGATATTTAGTTTGAATTTGATATATAGAAATTGGTAAGTCTTTATATGAAGAAAATTCGCCTTTTATCATCAGGGTAAACATCTCTTCATGGGTGGGCCCAAGAAGAAAATCATTTTCTTTTCTATCTTTTAATCTAAATAAATCTGGACCATATTCATTCCAACGATTTGTTTTTTCATAAGGCTCTTTTGGCAATAAAGCTGGAAAATGGACTTCTTGAAAACCAGCAGCATCCATCTCTTCACGCACAATATTTTCAATGTTGCGATAGGTGATATAACCAAGAGGCAACCAGGAATAAATACCTGCCGCAATTCTGCGCACAAAACCAGCTCGAACTAAAAGTTTATGACTGGCAACTTCCGCATCCGCTGGATCATCACGCAAAGTGCGCAATAACAAATTAGACATTCGCAACATGTGCTAACTCTATCTAATGTTAATGAGTACTTACTTCCGGTTCGCCTGCTCCCACTCCCGCGGCTTGCATTTGCTCCGCTAATCTATTGGCCTCTGCAATCAATGTTTCCACTATTTCATTTTCGGGTACAGTCTTAATAACCTCACCTTTGACAAAGATTTGGCCTTTTCCATTTCCAGAAGCAACTCCTAAATCTGCTTCGCGGGCCTCACCTGGACCATTTACCACACACCCCATTACCGCTACACGAAGCGGGACTTTCATTCCTTTTAATCCTGCTTGCACACTTTCAGCTAAAGTGTAAACATCCACTTGCGCTCTGCCACAAGAAGGACAGGAAACAATTTCTAATTGTCTTTGTCTTAAATTTAATGATTCTAAGATACCAATTCCAACTTTAACTTCCTCTACAGGTGGTGCAGAAAGTGAAACTCGTATTGTGTCTCCAATGCCTTCCGCTAATAACACCGCAAAAGCAGTGGCACTTTTAATAGTTCCCTGAAATGCTGGTCCTGCTTCAGTCACTCCTAAGTGAAGTGGATAATCGCATTTAGCAGCTAGCAAACGATATGCCTTAATCATGGTTATTGGATCATGATGTTTTACAGAAATTTTAATATCGGTAAAACCATGTTCCTCAAATAAAGAGGCTTCCCATAATGCAGATTCCACTAATGCTTCCGGCGTAGCCTTACCATATTTTTGTAATAATCTTGGGTCAAGTGAGCCTGCATTAACTCCAATGCGAATTGGAATACCAGCATCTTTTGCAGCGGCTGCCACCTCTTTTACTTTGTCATCAAATTGTTTAATGTTTCCTGGATTAACTCTTACCGCTGCGCATCCTGCATCAATTGCTGCAAAAATATATTT
>OMHY01000125.1 GCA_900298985.1 Streptomycetaceae bacterium | reverse complement strand
TGTATAAGAGACAGAGTTATTGATCTAGACCCGCAAGCTAATGCTGGAACCGCTCTTGGAATTGAGCAAAATGAAGACAATGGAATTTCAGAGGTTTTACTAAACTCAACGCCAATTGCCCAGATTGTAAAAAAAGTTTCTGGTTTTCCAAATTTAGAGTGCGCACCTTCCGATCAAACTTTAGCAAGTGTGGAAATAACAATGGTTGGTTTTGTATCCCGGGAATCCCGCTTGAAAATAGCTGTTGATCAATACATAAAAGAATGTGAAGCAAGTGGATCACCCATTGATTACATATTTATTGATTGCCCACCTAGTTTAGGTCTATTAACTATTAATGCCTTAACTGCAGCAGGTGAAGTATTAGTTCCTATTCAATGTGAATACTATTCTTTAGAGGGATTGTCATTATTATTAAATACTTTAAACCAAGTGAAAATGATTTTGAATCCAAATATTAGTATCAAAACTATTGTGCTTACTATGTTTGATTCTAGAACCAAACTTTCAAATGATGTGGCAAATGCAATTAGGCAACATTTTCCAGACAGTTTAATTGATACTCCAATTCCACGCGCGGTGCGAATTTCAGAAGCGCCATCATTTAATCAAACAGTAATGACTTATGATGCAAGTTCTCCTGGTGCAATTGCGTATTTAACTGTAGCAAGAGAATTAGCAAATCGCGGTGTAGAAAAAACAAATGTTTTACAAAGTGGGAGTTTTAGTGCATGAGTATTAAAAAAGGCGGACTTGGAAAATCACTAGATTCATTAATTCCAACTACCCCATCTCAAATTGTCAGTGAAACTGGAATTGAAATTGGAGTGCGAGATGAATTAGATATTAATTTAATTTACCCAAACCCAAAACAACCAAGAACTATTTTCAATGAAGAGGAATTAGCAGAGCTAGCATTGTCTATTAAAGAAGTTGGTGTTTTGCAACCACCAGTTGTTAGGAAAATTAATGAAAATAAATATGAATTAATTATGGGTGAAAGACGTCTGCGTGCTTCTAAACTTGCGGGTCTAAAAACTATTCCGGTAATTATTAGAAAAACAACAGATAATGAATTATTAAGAGAAGCATTAATAGAAAACATCCATCGAGCTCAGTTAAACGCATTAGAAGAAGGCTCTGCTTATCAAAACTTAATTCAAGATTTCAATTACACCCATGATGATTTGGCAAAAAAGATGGGTAAATCAAGATCTGCAATAACAAACACTCTAAGGTTATTGAATTTACCTCCTTCAGTGCAGCGAAAAGTAGCAGCGGGAACAATATCAGCGGGGCATGCAAGGGCTTTACTTTCCTTAACCTCAAATGAACAAATAGAAAAACTAGCAAATAGAATAATTAGTGAAGGTTTGAGTGTTAGGGCAGTTGAAGAATTAGTAATGGTAGGAGGGGTAACAACACGATCAAATAACCCTCGGGTAGTTGCTAAAAGAAATTTAAAAGAAGTGAGCGATCAATTAAGTGACTATTTGGATACTAGGGTCACTGTTGAAGAAGGAAAACAAAAAGGTAAAATTGTAATTGAATTTGCAAATTTAGAGGATTTATCTCGAATAATAAAATTAATTAAATAATTTTATTGAAATGAAATTATTGCGCTATACCGCGCAACTGCATTTCTTGGGTTACAACATTTCCCAAGGCCTTAATTCCCTCTCGGATTCTTTCTGGAGTTGGATGGCAGTAACTCAAACGCATCGACCAAGAACCCAAACCATCTGCAAAAAAAGCAGTTCCAGGAACATAAGCGACTTTGGCCACAATAGCTTTTGGAACTAGGGCTTTAGTATCAATTTCCGGAGGTAAAGTAACCCAAATATAAAAACCACCTTCAGGCTTAGTCCAACTTGATCCCTTTGGGAAAAAGTTTTCTAAAGACTCTAACATCACATCTCGACGCTCTTTATATAACTTACAAAAAGAGGCAATTTGATCTCGCCAAGGCTGATCAGCCAAGTAACTTGAGATAGACATTTGAGCAAAATTTGAGGGACACAACATTGAAGATTCAGATGCAATTACAACTTTTTCTTTAATTGAGGGAGGTACTAATGCCCACCCGACTCTAAATCCCGGAGCAATAGTTTTTGAAAAAGAACCTAGATAGATTACATTTTCTGAATCTTCAGCGCGCATTGCGTTGGGCGAAGGTTTATCAAAACCCAATAAACCATAAGGATTGTCTTCAATAACAAATATTGATTCTTTGCGACAAATTTCCAATATTTCACTGCGTCGTTGCGCAGACAACAAAACCCCTGAAGGATTTTGGTAATTTGGAATTACATACAAGAATTTAATTTTCTTCCCAATTTTCTTAGTATTTTCAATTGCAGCAATTAAAGCTTCGGGAATAATTCCATTCTCATCTAACTGGACATGAACTACTTTCGCCTCATATTGAGCAAAAGTTCCCAATGCTCCGACATAGGCAGGAGCTTCAGTAAGTATCACATCACCCGGATCAATAAATATTCGTGAAATTAAATCCAAAGCTTGCTGTGAACCAGTGGTAATTACTACATCATCTGGGTGGGCTTGAATTCCCTCTAAAGCCATAACTTCACAAATTTGTTCTCTTAATTTGGGGTGACCTTGTCCACTGCCATATTGCAAAGCCTCAGCCCCATTAGTTTTAATAAGTTGATCTACTACCCCGGCCATTCTTTCCATAGGTAATGCAGATAAATTAGGCATTCCACCTGCTAAAGAAACAATATCTGGCCTAGATGCAACGGCGAATAAAGATCGAATTTCACTTTGCTTCATCATGTTTGCTCGGTGAGCAAAGCGCAACTCTAAGTCCATTGCTGAACCAAATTGAACTCGTGAAACCTCATCGGACATTTTCTTATTCTCCCACATTTATACAGTGGATTGGAAACTATTTTCTTAAGCCCAATTTCCTTAAATCTTCCAAGCGCAAAGTCCCAGTTTTAGCATCATTTTCTGAATCTAAATAAAGTCTTTGAATAGAGATTATCAGAGCCTCTGCAACTGCTTCACGAAACTCAGGGCTAGATAATTTTTTCATATCATTTGGGTTGCTGAGATAACCTAAATCCAATTGCACCGTAGGGCTTTTAGTCAATCTTAATAAGTCCCATGTTTTTGCATGAGAACCACAATTCACTAAATCTGTGCGAGCTAACATTTCTCTGTTGATTAAATTTGCAAATTTTTCTCCCACAACCGAATGAGCTCCATGTAGATCATTTCCATAATAAAAAGTAGCGAAACCACTTGCTGAATCATTTAAATATTTATCTAAAGCCAAAGAGATAACTAAATCGGCTTGAGATTTATTTGCAATGTCTATTCTACTTATTAAATCTACTTGTGTACTAGCTCCTCGAGTTACAATTACATTTACCCCCAGGGCAATTAAGCGACCTTCTAATCTAGTAGCTACATCATAAAGATATTGTTCTTCTGGAAATATTTGCGGGTCAATTACAATTGTTTTATTAACTAATGCGGGACCACTTTTAGCTCGTTTAATTTCATCTCGAAGTTGTGTTGGTAGTCCACCAGAAACTGTTTTAACTAATCGCAGCAATGCCAGAACTGTTGCCGGACCACATATTCCATCTGATTTCGCACCCACTGATTTTTGAAATTCAACAACCGCTTCGCGAGTATTGACCCCATAAATTCCATCAACTTTTCCTACTTGAAATCCCATTTCAACTAATCGAGATTGTAAAAAAGCAACATCATCCCCACGCATAAAATTGTTGGGCTGAAAATTTAATACTCGATCACCTAAGGACCAATGAGACTCCTCTAAAGCTATTAAAGTTTCGGAATTTATTTCACCAGTTATGGGCAGACCACGGAATTGTTGAAATGCAAAGAGAGCCTGTTTTAAATCATCCAGATTGGGATTCTTTTCTTTAAGAAAACCTAACTTAAATAAAGTTGTTTGGATTGAAAGTTTAACTCCTTCTTCCATTTAACATCCGCAACTTTATGCAACCAAGAGTTATTAGTTAATGAAATCTGAAAGTTCTTTTAACAACGCAGGCTTTGGTCTGGCACCAATAATAGTTTTTACTACTTGACCACCTTGATAGACATTTAAAGTGGGAATTGAGGTAATTCCATATTTCATAGCAATTGCAGATTCCTCATCGGTATTGAGTTTTACAATTTTAATTTTGGAACCATATTCTGCTGCTATCTCCTCCAAAATTGGGGCCACAGCTCGGCAAGGACCACACCATTCTGCCCAGAAATCAACTAATACCGGGGTAGAACTCTTCAAAACTTTTTCTTCGAAATTTCCTGCTGTTACCGCTTCAGTTGCACCCATCATTTCCTCCAATAAATATTTGTGAATTATTCTTTTTAATAATTATATTGTACTGTCTAAAATCAAATTTAGTGTGATTAGTGAGCTAAGAATCTTTCTGCATCTAAAGCTGCTTGGCAACCAGAACCAGAAGCAGTGATTGCTTGTCGGTAAGAACTGTCAACTAAATCCCCACAAGCAAAAACACCTGGAATATTAGTCAAAGTGGTTCTATCTTTTACTTTCACATATCCACCTTCATCTAAATCAATTTGTCCTTTGATTAATTCCTGTCTCTTATACACATCTCCG
>OMHY01000124.1 GCA_900298985.1 Streptomycetaceae bacterium | reverse complement strand
GCTTAATACTTCAAAAGATATTGAATCTAAGCTAAATCAAAACTTTAAATTATGGAATTTTTTCCAATTTATTTTGATCGTTGCTTGCCAACGCCTCATAAATTTGTCCCGCATCATAAATTGAGACCGCAGAAAGAGCGGCCTTTGGACCAATGCCAGATACTGTTTGTAAAGTAGTGAATATTTCACAATCATATTGGGAATCAAAACCATATAGTGTTAACGCATCTTCTCTCACCGCTAAATAGGTGAAAAGTGATATCTCTTCACCTATTTTAATTTGAGAACTGATGCGAAGTGGCAAATTAACTTGAAATCCGACACCGCCAATCATCACAGTAGCGTTAGTTAAATTAGCTGCCACCACTTTGCCTTGCAATTGTGAAATCACGAGTGAACTTTAGCCGTAACCTCTCCAATTGATGAGTAGGTAACTCTATTTTGAACGCACAATCTTCTGCTTGGCTGCTTTCAGCGCCTGTTGATATCTACTATCTCCAACTCCGCGCCAGTGATGGCAGATAGCCAAAGCCAAAGCATCAGTGGTATCTACTGGAGAAGGAATAGTTTTGAGACCGAGAATTTTTACCACCATATTTGCCACCTGTTTTTTATCGGCACGACCCGAACCTGTTACCGCTGCCTTGACCTCACTTGGAGTGTGAAGAGCGATTGGAATTCCAGAGGAAGCAGCTGCAACTAAAACTACTCCCGCTGCCTGTCCAGTTGCCATAGCAGTTTTAACATTCAACTGGGAAAAGACTCTTTCCACCGCAATTACATCTGGTTTAGATTTTTCAATCCATTTTTTTATTTCTCTATCCAAGAGCAATAAACGCTGTTCTAAAGATTCATCTTTATCTGTTCGAATCACTCCGCAATCAATTAGGGCTAATGTGCGGGAATTTTTGCCAGCACCGGTTTCGACTACTCCAATGCCACAACGAGTTAAACCCGGATCTACCCCAAGTACTCGCATTGAAAAAGATTACGCCAATGCCGCCATGATTTCATCGGAAACATCAAAATTTGCATAAACATTTTGCACATCATCTAAATCTTCAATTGCATCAATTAAACTGAAAATTTTTGCAGCTGCCTCAGCATCCAGTGGGATAGTCATAGAAGGGACAAAGGAGGTATCTGCTGATTCATAATCTATTCCAGAGTTAGTAAATGCGGTACGCAGTGGTACTAAATCTCCTGCTTCACAAATAATTTCAAAGGATTCACCTAAATCATTTACCTCTTCTAAACCTGAGTCCAAGCCAACTTCCATGATTTTATCTTCGGTGACTGATTTAGCATTATCTTTATTTATTAGAATTACACCCTTACGATTAAACATATATGAAACTGAACCTGGGTCTGCCATGGAACCACCATTTCGAGTAACTGCTACTCTCACTTCACTTGCAGCTCTATTTCTATTATCAGACAAACATTCAATTAATATTGCAATTCCATTTGGACCATAACCTTCATACATAATTGTTTCCCAATCAGCACCACCTGATTCCAAACCTGCGCCACGTTTGATCGCCCTATCAATATTGTCAGACGGTACTGAATTCTTTTTAGCTTTTTGTACCGCATCAAATAGGGTGGGGTTACCATCTAGATCTGCGCCGCCTGTGCGTGCTGAGACTTCAATAGCTTTTATTAATTTAGCAAAGTTTTTTGCTCGCTTTGCGTCAACAATAGCTTTTTTGTGTTTAGTAGTTGCCCATTTGGAATGGCCAGACACATTACACCCGCGCTTTCTTAACTAATTCATCTACAAAGAACCCATGAATTCTACTATCAGCCGTAATTTCTGGATGAAAAGAGGTTGCTAATAAATTTTTATAGCGCACCATCACTGGGTGAGATACACCGGTTTTTTCTACCGAAGCCATAATTTCAACCTCAGGCGCAACTTTTTCTACCCAAGGTGCTCTAATAAAAACTCCCCGATATTTTGTGCTAGCAGATTTATCATTGCCAAAGTATGTAAGACCTGCGATATCCAAATCCTGCTCAAAAGACTCTACCTGACTACCAAAAGCATTTCTTCTAACCAGCATTGGGATTCCCCCGAAACTTTCTTGACCACTAGCAGGTTCTAATATTTCATCAGCCAACATGATCATTCCAGCACAGGAACCATATGTAGGTAGCCCACTTTGAATCCGATTTCTAATTGGTTCAAATAAATCAAATGCTTTGGAAAGTTTAGATAATGTTGTGGATTCCCCACCCGGAATAATTAGAGCATCTATTTGATTAAGAGAATTTATATCTTTTACTAAACAACAATTTTCTCCCATAAATTCAAGGGTTTCTAAATGCTCCCGAAAATCACCTTGTAATGCCAGCACCCCGATTAATGGGCGAATATTTGAAAACAAGAAAAACTACCAACCTCGTTCAGCTAAACGATGTGGCACCGGAATATCAGCAACATTTATTCCAACCATTGCTTCACCTAATCCTCGGGAAGCATCTGCAATAATTTTTGGATCCTGGTAATAAGTAGTAGCTTTCACACATGCTGCAGCTCTCTTGGCGGCATCTCCAGATTTGAAAATACCGGAACCAATGAATACACCATCTGCGCCTAATTGCATCATCATTGCAGCATCTGCAGGAGTAGCAATACCACCAGCGGTAAATAAAACAACTGGCAATTTCCCGGTGGTTGCAACTTCTTTTACTAATGCATAAGGAGCTTGTAATTCTTTTGCAGCAACATAAAGTTCATCATCCCTCATTGATGTTAATCTTCTAATTTCTCCAGAAATTTTTCTCATATGTGTAGTTGCATTTGATACATCACCAGTACCTGCTTCACCTTTGGAGCGAATCATTGCTGCACCTTCATTTATTCGACGCAACGCTTCTCCTAAATTTGTTGCACCACATACAAATGGCACATTAAATTTCCATTTATCAATATGGTGTTCATAATCAGCTGGTGTTAGGACTTCTGACTCGTCTATATAGTCAACACCTATAGATTCTAAAACTTGTGCTTCCACAAAATGACCAATGCGGGCTTTTGCCATTACTGGAATTGAAACTGCTGCTTTGATTGCATCAATCATTGAAGGATCTGACATTCGAGAAACGCCACCTTGAGCACGAATATCTGCTGGAACTCTTTCTAATGCCATAACCGCAACCGCGCCAGCATCTTCCGCAATCTTTGCTTGTTCCACATTGACCACATCCATAATGACTCCGCCTTTTAGCATCTCTGCCATACCTCTTTTAACACGGGCGGTACCGACTAGTGCTGTTATGGTTGAACTTTCTGAAGAACTATTTTGGCTGGAAGTCATGGAGACATTCTACCAAGACCTGCTACCTTCTCTCTCTACAGGAAAAACTCTGCTTAGAACACTGCTTCATCCTCAAAAGAATATTTGATTGGGTCTGGAGCATGGCCAGCTAAATGGAAAATTCGTACCAAAGCAGATTTTCGCAAACGTTTTGCGGTATTCACCGCCTCTAAGTGGATTGTAATTGACCTATTAATCGACAAAGTTAATTCTGCTAACTCGGTAAATAAAGGATTTTGCAAATTGCTTGCATCTTCCGATTCCAATAACAAATTTAAAGTTTGTGACAAGGAGGATTCCGCATCACTTCTTTCTTGGAAGTTAGCACTCCGAGCATCATAGGCAGCTTGAGTTAGTAAATAACCACTTGCTGGATCAAGGTTTCGACTATGTGCAATTTCCAAAGCAATTGCCGCTCTTTTTTGCAACTGGGCATCTAGATGTTCCCAAGAAGTTTCTACTCGATGATGCAATCTATCTAAACGCGTTGCCAAAAATGATAGATACCAGCCAAATAACGCAACTAAAAATATTATGGTAATAATTTTTAGCATTATATTTCTCCTTTATTTCAACCGCTGTTTTTGGTACTAATAAATCTCATCCCACAACAACTTTATTTTGACCCGTAATAGCCAATCTATAAACATCCAATATTTCATTTCCTACCCGATCCCAATCAAATCTCTGCGCGAATTCTCTTCCAGATTGTGATAATTCTTCTCGAAGAATGGGTGAATTCAATATCTCCACTAGCTTATTAGATAGATCAGATACATTTTCATTTTCAAATAGAATCCCATTTGGCAAGAGCAAAGAAAATGCTTCCAAATTACTAGCAACAATCGGTGCACCAGCTGCCATTGCCTCTACTAATATTATTCCAAAGGATTCTCCTCCAGTATTTGGCGCAACATAAATATCAATCTCTTGGAAAAAATTAACTTTTTGTTCCTGAGTCAATTTTCCTAAAAACTTTAAGGAATTTATAAATTCATTAGATTCTCTCGATATTAAATTATCCAGATATTTCTTCTCAGATGGTCCTGCTATTAGCAATTGTGCATTTGGAAATTGCATCAATACTTTGCGCCATGCAGATAATAAAATTCCAAGGCCTTTTCTCGGCTCATCAAACCTACCTATAAAGCCAACTTTTAACCCAGAATCAAAAGTATTTTTAATTCCTTCCTGGCTAGTAAAATAATTTTTTACCGCTACCCCATTTGGAATTACCACTGCTTCAGTCTCATATCTTTCTTTCAAAGTAACTCTGGCTGGTTCACTTACTGCAATTTTTGCAGTAAGTTTTTCTATTGCAGGATCTAAGATGCCACCTATTGCAGAAATAGTTTTAATTTTTTCCATTTGAGCATGGAAGGTTCCAACTATCGCACCTTTTCCAGCCCACAATGCCAACAAAGTTAAAGACGGTATAGCAGGTTCATGTAAATGCAATAAATCAAATTCATTTTCTGTTATCCAATTTCGTACCCGATTTGATGCAACTGGTCCAAACAAAATCCGCGCCACACTCCCATTAAATGGAATTGGTACCGGCTTTCCACCACTAACTACATATTTTTCTCTTGGTGCATCCCCGTCAATAACTGGAGCCAACACTGAAACTTCATGTCCATTTGAAATCAGCCACTCTGCCAATTCTTTAATATGAATTTGAACTCCACCAGGTATATCCCAGGCATAAGGGCAGACCAAACCTATTCTCATTTTTCTAGCCATACCTTTTGCATCATGTGCCAATCATGGGTGTGTGAACCAATATTCTTAGTAAATCTATCAGCAATTTTTTGAGTTACTATCTGAACTTTTTCCTCTCTCGTTCCTTCACTAGGTATCTCAATCTCCGGTGAAAAATCTACCGCTATTCCTTGTTCTAGGTAATAAATATTGGCCGTCAAAAGTGGTGCACCAGTTTCAATTGCAATTAAAGCTGGCCCACTTGGCATAGAAGTTTCCATTCCTGCTAAAAATACTTTTACCCCATTTATTGTTAAATCACGATCTGCAAGTAAAGCAATAATATGTTTTTCCCGCGCTCGATTCATCAATTTCACCAATGTCTTTGGTTCTAGAGGAAATATCTCCATGCCCAGAGATTCTCGATAAGCTACAAATTTCTCAAATAATTCTCTCGGTTCTAAGACCTCTGCAACTGTTTTTATAGGTGATCTTTTCAGGGTGTAATAAGCACCCGCTAAATCCCAATTAGCGCTATGGGTAATAGCCACTAGTACCCCTTTATCCTTCGCTAATGCCTGATTCAAAATTTCTTCATTAATAGGTGTTACTGAGTTTAGAATTTTTTCCTTACTCCAAGAATTAAGAGTAAAAGTTTCAATCCAATATCTTAGATAGGAATCAATTCCTTTTTTTACCATTTCATTAAGCTTTGAATGATCAATATCGGGATGGAAAATTTGGTAATTACTTCTCATTCGCTTAACTGCTTTTGAGTCTTTCTTAAAAATATATCTGACCACTATTTTTTTCAGTAGATTGATTACCGAAGCGGGTATAAATGGCAAGGTACGCCAGGCTAGGAAATATAAGCTTTTACTGCTCATTATTAGTTTTTGTTATTTGCTATGGGTGGCTCGGTAAACAATTACTAACCTTTGCAAAACAGTTATTGCACTGGCGACCAATAAGATCCACATACCTACAGCAAATACATAATGGTATCCAAGAGCTGTAAAACCAGTAGTAACTAGAACAATAATTAAACGATCAGTTCGCTCCGCTATTCCACCTTTGCATTCAATCCCTAATGCTTCTGCTCTCGCTCTGATATACGAGATTAAAGCTCCGCAAATCATCGCCCAAATAATTACGTAGGTAGAATTGATTTCATATTTGCGTGCATAAATCACCAATGCCACTAAAACAGCGCTATCGGCAAATCGATCTAAAGTTGAATCTAGCAAAGCTCCCCATGTAGAACCACCTGAATTGGTCATGCGCGCAACTGTGCCATCTAATAAATCAAATAAAACGAAAAAAGTAACTAAACCAGTTCCCCAACCAAGATGATTTGATGGGAAAAGCAACAATGCGGCAATTACCGATCCTAATAATCCTGCAATTGAGATAGCGTTGGCACTGACTTTCATTTTTACCAATACTCGACACAACGGAGTTACCAATACGGTAAAGGGAAATCTCAATATACGGGTGAACATCGAACTCCCTCCTCTCTCCATTTCATATCTACTCGCACTACTCTATCTCCATGACTGGAGGAGAGCCAAAAATTACGCTCATAAATCCGCCAAAATACTGGGCTGATTCTATGCTCAAGGCAGCAAAGCAAAATAATTTATCGTTAGATGTTTATTTCTCGCCGAATCTACAAACTCTAGAAATTCCAGAACAAGAATCAAAAGAAGTTGTTTCAGAAAATATTAACTTAGCTATATTCTTTTTCAGTGCCAAAACTGGCATTAGTATTGAGAATTTAGATTTGTTTAATCAGTTAAGGGAACTTTATATCGCAAGTTTAGTTTTAGTAGTTGATATTGAAAATGGTAGCAACCTTCCGGTTCTCAATACTGGTACATTTTTTGCTGATTCTCTAGATTATGAAGATTATCTTCCAATAGTTGAAAAAACTTTAGAACCAATGCCAACAAAGTATTTGCCTCTTTATAGTGAAAATGGTGACCCAATCGCCATTTTGAATTTGGAAAATTCCGAGATTTTTGATTATTCAAACCAGGGTTTAGATAATCCTAAAAGGTATCCTGCAACTGCAGAACATCTTGAATTAGTTGAGAATTTTGCATTTGAATACCAAGAGAGAATAGAGGAATTTGGAGATGATGGATTTAAGAACGGATTGTTTTCTATTGCTCATCCCCTTTATGGAAAGGAACTTTCCAACTTAGGCATTAGGGAATTAGTTGAATTTCTAGTTGCTTTTAAAAACAGCAACTAACTCATTTCTTACTTCATCTAACATTTGGGAAATCACTTTAGTTCCGGATACTACCGGCATGAAATTAGCATCACCTTTCCACCTCGGAACTATGTGCTGGTGAAAATGTGCCGGAATTCCAGCACCAGCAAACTCCCCTTGATTAATTCCAATATTAAATCCAACAGGTTTACTCACCTCGCGCAAAGCTTTCATTGAGGAATCAGTTAACTCTGATAATTCATTTCTTTCTGCATTCTCCAACTCAGTAAAATCACTAATATGTCGATAAGTACAAATTAATAAATGTCCCGGGTTATAAGGATACAAATTAAGTACTACAAATAGAGATTTTCCTCGGTGAACAATTAAACCGGCTGCATCCTCTTTTTTTGGTATTTCACAAAAAGGACAAGGCACTTCATTGGTAGGAAGTGGTCTATTTTCCCCCGATAAATATGCGGCACGATGTGGTGCCCAGATTCTCATCCATCGATCTGGAATACCAGTATCGGTATCAATCTCTGGATTACTCATTATTAAACCTGCTTGCGTTCTTTAATTACCTGTGCAATTTTATTTAGCGCATCTTTAATTGGGATCCCATTTTCTTGTTGCCCGTTTCGATATCTAAAAGAAACTGCTCCCTTGCTTTGGTCCTCTTCACCTGCAATTAACATAAAAGGAATTTTTTGTAACTGTGCATTTCTAATTTTCTTTTGCATTCGCTCATCGCTGCTATCAATATCCATCCTAATACCAAGTACTTTTGCTTGCTTTGCAATTTCCTCTAAATAGGGCACAAAGGAATCAGCAACAGGAATACCTACCGCTTGAACTGGAGCTAACCAAGGTGGAAATGCACCTGCATAATGTTCAGTTAAAACTCCAAAAAATCTTTCAATTGATCCAAATAAAGCTCGGTGAATCATCACCGGTTGTTTGCGCTCTCCATCTTTATCGTTGTATTCCATCTCAAATCTAGGTGGTAATTGAAAATCAACTTGGATAGTAGACATTTGCCAAGTCCGGCCAATTGCATCTCTGGCTTGAACTGAAATCTTTGGTCCATAAAAAGCTGCCCCGCCTGGATCCATCACTAATTCCAAATTTTGTTTTTGTGCAGCTTGGCGCAAATACTCAGTGGCACTGTTCCAATCCTCATCACTGCCAATTGATTTTTCTGGATTACGAGTAGAAAGTTCCAAATAAAAATCTTCTAAACCATAATCTCGAAGTAAATTCAACACAAAGGTAAGTAGTGAATCTAATTCATCACTCATCTGTTCTTTAGTACAAAAGATATGTGCATCATCCTGGGTAAATCCTCGGGCACGAGTTAAACCATGAATCACACCTGATTTTTCATATCTATAAACAGTTCCAAATTCAAATAATCGAAGTGGCAACTCTCGATAACTTCTAGAGCTAGACCTAAAAATTAAAATATGAAAAGGGCAGTTCATTGGCTTCATATAATATTTTTGACCGGCTCTTTTTATAGTTCCATCTGCATGTAACTCTTCATCTAAAATCATAGGAGGATACATGCCTTCGGAATACCAATCTAGGTGACCAGATACTTCAAATAAAGTGGATTTAGTTAAATGAGGTGAATTTACAAATTCATATCCCTCTTCTTCATGACGCTTTCTAGAATAATTTTCCATCTCTCTGCGAATAATTCCGCCTTTAGGATGAAAGACTGCAAGTCCAGAACCAATTTCTTCCGGAAAAGAAAATAAATCTAACTCATTCCCAAGTCTTCGATGGTCACGTTTTTCCGCTTCTGCCAACATATTTAAATAATTATCTAACTCTTCACTTGACGGCCATGCAGTTCCATAAATTCTTTGCAGCATTGGATTTTTCTCACTGCCTCGCCAGTAAGCTCCAGCTGCTCTCATCAACTTAAAAGCAGGAATATGTTTAGTAGATGGCAGGTGCGGTCCGCGACATAAATCTTTCCAAACTATTTCACCCTCGCGCCCTAAATTGTCATAGATGGTTAACTCTCCACTGCCTACCTCTACATTGGCGCCATCCTCTGCTAATTCATCATGAGATGAATTTGATTTCAAGCCAATTAACTCCAATTTATAATTTTCACTTACTAATTCTTTTTTTGCTTCTTCTTCAGTAACAACTCTTCTTCTAAATCTTTGACCCGCCTTGATAATTTTTCTCATCGCAGTTTCAATTTTTTCCAAATCTTCTGGAGTAAATGGAACCTTTGGATCGAAGTCATAATAAAAACCATCTTTGATTGGCGGACCAATTCCTAATCTGGTTTGAGAAAATAATTCCTGGACTGCTTGTGCCATCACATGCGCAGTTGAGTGGCGCAAAATATTTAACCCATCCGGGGATGAAATTTCCACCCCCTCTATATCTTCACCGCCATTTAGTTCAGTCCAAAGGTCAGATAATTTGCCATTAATTCGACAGGCAATGATTTTTGGGTTGTCGGCAAAAATATGGGTCGGCTTTTGCTGCGCCTCTATTTGGCGCGCTTGCCCGTTAATTTTGACCTGTATTAATTCTCCCGAATTGGACACCTGCTGATTCTAGCCGGAGCGCGAATTGAAAAAGACCTTACTTGCGCACTATCCTTTACCTTCTTATTTGAATGTAAACCTGACTCTAAAATTAGCTTTTTGGTGAAAAAGGATGCAAACAAAATAGATATATGCGGACGTAGCGCAGTTGGTAGCGCGGAACCTTGCCAAGGTTCAGGTCGCGGGTTCGAACCCCGTCGTCCGCTCGATTTTTTTGTAAGCAAAATAAATAAATCTGGTCGGATGGCCGAGAGGCGAGGCTCGGGACTGCAAATCCCGCTACACGGGTTCAAATCCCGTTCCGACCTCCATAACTAATCGAATAAATAAGGAAAAGAGATAGATGAGTAACTTGGAGAAATC
>OMHY01000123.1 GCA_900298985.1 Streptomycetaceae bacterium | reverse complement strand
GTTGATCAGGCAACACATCCCAAAATTCCGCCAAAGGATCAGAGATACTAGTTTTTGCTCCCGCTAAAGTTTCAATTACTGCTAAGCCGCAAAATGGAACATAGGTAGGTGAATATCCACCTTCATGAGTCATTACTATTTTTCCACCACAAACTTGATTTGCAATTTCAACTAAGGCTTCAGTCATATGGCGGTAACCAGTAGCGGTAACAATCATTCGACCCAGTGGATCAGTCATAGCAGCGTCAAAGCCACAACACACCACTATTAAATCTGGTTGAAATTTCTTTATAGCGGGAAATGCAATTTCTTTTAAGGCAGATAGATAGGCACCATTTCCAGATCCTGCAGGTAAAGGAACATTCATGGCATAACCAAAACCAGCGCCTTCTCCCTGTTCATTTATAGAACCACTTTTGGGTGGAAATAATCCATCTTGGTGAAGCGAGATAGTTAATACATTTGGATCATCATAAAAAATTGATTGGGTGCCATTACCATGATGAACGTCCCAATCTAAGACCGCAACTTTTTTAACATTTAAATTTTTGATTGCATATTTAATTGCAATAGCGGCATTTGCAAATATACAAAAGCCCATCCCAGTTTCTTTTCGTGCATGATGTCCAGGGGGTCTAATTAATGCATAAGCATTATTTACTTTTCCAGTAACTACAGCTTCCATAGCTGTAATGGCTCCACCTACTGCCCAAAGAGCAATCTCATAAGAGCCAGTTCCAAATGGACTTAAACCATCTCCCGCATCACCGCCAAAAGGTGAAGCACTATCATTTTGAATTCTATTAATGTATTCAATTGGATGAACTAAAGAGATTTCTTCTACTGTAGCTGGTCTAGCTTTTAATCTAACTAAATTCTTACCTAAACCCGATACTTCAATTGCACTTGCTAAACGTGCTTTAGATTCCGCACTTTCAAAATGTTGATAAGGCTGCGCATTTAATCCAGCTGGTACTGCACCTGCCCAATTTCCTGTGTTATGCCAAGCATATATTTCTTCCCAAACATAGCCGGTTTTTCCAGTCAAATTTTAGCCTCCTTACCAAGGTTTGGATTGATACTACTTAAAAAAATATGAAAAAACTAGGGACTTTGCCCTCTTTTCAGTTTTTAGGGTATTAGGAATTGGTATATATGCATAAAAAAACTCAGTTTATACAACAATCTATTTTTTGTTTAACAAAATATCCCATTTTAACGGTAAAGTTTTGTTATAAATGTACATATGGGAGTTGTCAATGAAAACAACATTATTTAAAAATGCAAAAGTGTGGACTGGCACAAATAGTACGCAACTTATTGATTCTTTTGTAGTTAATGGAGAAAAATTCTTGGAAGTTAATAATAATTTAGCTTCAGATAAAATTGATGAAGTTATTGACTTACAAGGAAAATTTGTTAGCTCATCCTTTGGTGATGGACATTGTCACCCTTTATTTGGCGGTAGACAATTCTTTGGTCCAAACATTACAGATATGCAAAGCATTGATGATATTTTAAATGAGGTAAAAAATTATTCTTTGAAAAATCCTGATCTGCCATGGATTATTGGTGGAACTTATGATCCAGCTTTAAGAGTTGATGGTAATTTTGATGCCACTTGGTTAGATAAAGCTTGTAACGATAGACCAGTTGTACTAAATGCAATGGATTATCACACCATCTGGGTTAATTCTGCTGCACTAAGAATTGCAAACATTAATCAAATCTCGGGCAATCCAAAAATTGGAACTATTGTGAGAAGAGATGATGGAAGTGCAATGGGAACAATGCGGGAATGGGATGCTGTTAATTTAATAATGAATCATGCACCCAAACCAGAAATTAGTCGAGAAATTGCGGCTTTGAAATATGCCAGTGAAAGATATGCCAAATCAGGTATTACTTGGTGGCAGGATGCTTGGGTTGATCCTGGTATGGCAGAAAGTTATTTGGCTGCTATGGAAGCTGGAGTATTAAAGCAAGGGGTTAATTTAGCTTTTAGAGCAGACCCAAGAAGTTGGCAATCAGATTTAAACTATTTTGTAGAAATGAGAAATAAAATTGCAAGTTCGAATTACAGCAACAAGTTGACAGCACTTACCATTAAATATTTTGCTGATGGGGTAATTGAAGGTGGTACCGCTGCTTTAATTGATCCATATTCAAATGATCCTTGCTACCACGGTATGCCAGTTTGGGAATGGGAGGAATTGACGCGGGCTGTTGAAGAATTTGATCGAGCTGGATTTCAAACTCATATTCATGCCATTGGTGATGCCGGGGTAAGAGCAGCATTAAATGCAATTGAAAATGCAATTACTAAGAATCAAAAATGGGATAGAAGACCAACTATTGCACATGTGCAATTAGTTCATCCAGAAGATTTCCCAAGATTTAAAAAATTAGGAGTTTTAACAAGCTTTGCACCATTATGGTGTAAGCAAGATCCAATGCAATTAGTGTCTTCTGCTCCTAGAATCGGACCAGAAAGAACCGCTACCCAATACCAAATCAATTCACTTTTAAAAGAAGGTGTTTCAGTAGGTTTTGGAAGTGATTGGCCAGTTACTTCGGAAGTGGTTCTCGAAGGACTGCCTGTTGCAGTTCATAGAGAAATGCCAGATAAGACTCCCCCAGGTGGTTGGATACCAAATGAGAAAATATCAATGAATCAAGCCTTTGCTGCTTATACTAGTGCAGTTTCATATCAAGGTTTTCAAGAAAATAACTGGGGCAAGATAGCACCCGGTCTAAATGCAAATTTTGTAGTACTTTCGCAAAATCCTTTTGAAATAGATCCCCACGAAGTATCCAAAATAAAAATTGAGGCAACTTATTTAGATGGTGAAATTATTTACCAAGGTTAGAAGGTTAAAACCCAAATAGAAGTGAGATTAAATGACATTAAATGCACAAGGCAAGCAATACCATGTAGCTTTAGGCGAAGGTGATGTTGGTAAATATGTTTTACTACCGGGAGATCCAGGTAGGAGTAAATTAATAGCTTCATATTTTGATGACAGCTATCATGTTGCAACTAACCGAGAGTATGTAACCTATACCGGTTTTTTAGATGGTGTAAAAGTATCAGTTACCTCGACTGGAATTGGATGTCCTTCAACTGCAATCGCAGTTGAAGAATTAGTAAGAGTTGGTGCAGATACTTTTATAAGAGTTGGAACCTCAGGTGCAATTCAAAAAGATATCCATTCAGATGAACTAGCAATCATTACTGGCGCTATTAGAGATGAAGGTACTACTACTCATTATTTACCAATGGCCTTTCCAGCGGTAGCAAATATAGATACAGTTTTAGCTTTGCAAAAATCTGCATAAAAACTTGGAATTAAATATCGAACCGGTATTACCCAATCTAAAGATTCTTTTTATGGAGAGGTTGAACCAGAAAGAATGCCGGTTGCGCCTGATTTGTTAAATCGCTGGCGAGCCTGGGAGATAGGTGGTGCTATTTGCTCCGAAATGGAGGCAGCTGCATTATTTATTGTCTCCTCAATGCTCAAAGTAAGAGCAGGTGGAGTAATGCAAATGCATGGCATAGGCCCAGTTGAACCTTTGGATAATTTAATCAAAGTAGCAATTGGCGGTCTGCGAGAGTTGATTGCAATGGATAATTCAAGCACCAAAAAATAATATTTATTGGCACAATTATCTCTGTGCCAGAATTACCTGAAGTAGAGACAGTTCGCTTAGGACTTACCAAATTAAATGGATGGCAAATTCAAGATACCGAATTATTACTACCTAGAATCTTCAAATCTGAAATTCCTTTGAGTCAAATCAATAATTTCAAAATTAGTAATATTCAGCGTCGGGGAAAATTTCTCTGGTTTGAATTTGATCAACCATTCCATTTGATTTGTCACCTTGGTATGAGTGGCCGGTTTCTTTTAAATCCAGATAATCCCAGGCATCCCCGAGTCAAATTGATTCTTGCTAAAGGACAAAAAATAAAGACATTGATTTATGATGATCAACGAACTTTTGGTTGGTTAAAACTAGAACCAAGAAATAATTCAATTCCAAAATCAGTTTCTCATATAGCTTTAGATCCTTTTGATAGTAAATTCAATAGTAAAGCGGTTATCAATACTATGCAATCCCGCAAAGCTACTATTAAATATCTGCTTCTCAACCAATCAATTATGAGCGGTGTAGGAAACATTTATGCAGATGAATCTCTTTGGATGGCAAAAATTCATCCAAATACGCCAGGTGATAAATTAAGCACAGATCAATTGAGATTACTAATTCAATCGGTTAAAAAAGTGATGCAAAAAGCTTTGGCAAAAGGTGGTACCTCCTTTGATGCACTTTATGTAAATATAAATGGAGATAGTGGCTTTTTTGAAATTTCACTAAAAGCATATGGTCAGGATGGCAAACCGTGTTCTAGATGTGGAAGTTTGATAAAAGCAATTAAATTCGGTGCACGCCATTCACATTTTTGTCCAAAGTGCCAAAAAAAGTAATATTAATTTATAAAGCCACATTCAAATAATGTGAGACTGCTGAATAAACGGCTGAAGTACTCCAAGTCGGCTCCTCTGGTTTATTAAGATTTTGAATTCCATCATTAGTTAAAACTTTCTTTAAAGTTTCTGGAATCTTTTTATCATCTGTTTTTGGAGTTCCTAGATCTAGCCACTTCCAATGTTGATTAGGAGATATTAATAAAACTGCATCCGCATGAGTGATATCAAAAGTTTGAACTTTCCCTGATTTCCAATCTGCTGGAAGATTTTTTAATTCACTCTTGGAATAATTACTCTTCTCAATACCAATCCCAAAAAATTGCCAAAAGGTATCTAAATATTTCACAGTAGAACTGCCCAATACCCAAGAGTTATCATCAAATAGACCTTGATAAGCTTTCAATCTAGCTGGGTTATCTCGCCAACCATCAACACTTAACTCCAAAACTTTTATTTGATCACTAATTTTTTTGCTTAGGAATCTATTAGCAATTTTTTGCATATTAGCAGAGGTCATTGGGCAAACTTCTTGACAGGAAGTTAGAAAGTCACTCAAAACTAACCATTTACCTTTGTAATCTCCCAAAGAAAATTTACTCCCTTTGCTATCAAATAGTGGAATCTCAAGAATGGGTTTAGGTATTGGGAAATCTAAATAAGTTCCGCCTCCCGGGGCAGGAGTACTGGTACTAGTAGCTCTTGCTGTGTCACATCCAATAGCAAAAAGTAGAATTGAAAGTGAGAGCCAAATAATTCTTCGGAAACTAATCATGAGGTTAACGCGCAATTAAATAACAAATTAGTGTTAATGCCAACGCAATGATGACACTTTGCATTAGCAAATTCACAGCAGCTTTTCGATCTATCTTTCGAAGTTCTGCTTCTAAAATTTCTTCTTTATTTCCAATTTTATTAAAATTAAATATTCCCATGAACCCAAAAGCTAGACAAAACTTCTTTCTAGCTTGCAGATAGCCTGTTACTCCCATTTGAAGTGGAATAAATTCTAAGAGATACCAACTTCTTTCCACTTTAGCTAGTTCGAAAATTACAAGAAGTATTAATGCAGTCATTAATCCAATTAAGCCTACTCTTTTTCGAGCAGCGATTTCTGATACTCCAATATTGCATTGACCAGGGACATAACTACTCATTTTCACTCCTCAAGGTTTATTTATTTTGGAATTAGACCAAATTATATATTCACTCTAAACTCATAGGCAGATTTTTCATAAATTAATTCTCTTCCATCAATTTCATCAATCTGCTCTCCTACCAAATCAAAGCCAAGCTTTTTAATTATATGAAGAGATGGCTTATTCTCCGGCGAAACTGTATACCTTAATATTTTAACATTTGGATTTTTTACTACCCAACTCCACATCGCATTCAACATCTCTTGACCATAACCTTGATTATGACATTTAGGTACTACTCCAAATCCAATTTCAATCATTCCATTTTCATCTGGCAAATCATGGAAACCTGCAGAACCAATTATTTCGCGGCTTTCTCTTTCGACTCCAAGTCTTAAAGCGAAAGGAAGAAATTCCGGATTTTTCTTTATTCGCTCAAGTCGAAAAGAGATTGGTGATGGACCAATTTCCAAATGCCGAAAAGTGTTCTTTATCTGTAAATCATCCCATTTGGGAGTATTTCCACTGTCTAGAATTTCATAAAAAGTTTCCGGTAGTGCAATCAAATCTAGTCTTAGTGATTTTATTATTTCCAACTAACTTTTTCCTTTTTATTTCTCTTTATTTTCCGAAATGGCTTTTTCAACTGATTTTTTTGCATAAATCGAAAGGACAATTGCTAATGGAATTTCAATAGTTAATGCAAGTAGGATGGCTAAATCGCGGTCGCTCCCAGCTCTTGATGTTATTACATCAAACCATGCATCTATTACAAGCAAAGTAGCAGAGGTAATTGCAAAAGGAATCTTCTTAATAGATTTTCTACTTTCAGATAGATAGGTGCTAATTAGAGATATAAATAGGAAAGAATCAAATCCAATCCAAGCCAATCTCCAATTTTGTGCCATGTAAGAATGTGGAAGAGCGAACCTTAAATATATTATCCATGCCAGCATCGATGTACTAAAAATTACAACTAGCAAACCCTTTTGGAAGGAAATCTTCACTAATATATTGTAATTGCATTATTGATTTTATGGAGTTTGGTATCTTGAGCGTATGAAAAATCCCAATTTGATACATTCAAATTTACCTTTGAACAGCCGAAAATTCGATTACCTATTTATTGTATTTTTTTCCTGGGCATTTATTAGTAGCATGATTAGTGATGCTATACCCACTCTGGGTATAGTGGAATCACCACTTAGCCATAATTTGTTGGCCAGAATTAATTACTCTTATTCAAGTGTGAATGATCCTTTATTTTTACATCCTCCGGTCTGGATGAGATTTGTAACTGGGTTATCGGCTTTTGTATATGGCCCTTTTTACTTGATATTGGTCTATGCCTTAGTAAAAGGGAAAAATTGGATTCAGTTATTTTCCGTGATTTACGGATCATTAATCGTAGGCATTACCGGGGTAATAGTTTTTGGAGTTGAGTTTTTCGGTGAAGCGCAATGGCGCACTCCGCATCCATTATCCTTTCTGGGTTATAACCTCCCCTATGTTCTTATTCCACTACTACTAGTTATCAGGATGAGGAAGGAATTACCTTTTAGCAGAAAATTTTGATTGCTCTAACTACCCTATACTTTGTAAATGGCAATTGACCCTTCTGATAGAGCATCCTATTTCCCAATTATTGAAAAAAGATATGGGGAGCCGATGAAATATTGGCATGAAGTTATGAAAAACTTAAAAGAGTATAAATACCCAGAAGCGATTGCTTATCTAAAGGAAAATTATGGATTTAGCCAAGCACACGCTAATGCTTTGGTTATGTATTCTCGGGGTTCGAAAAGTAGTAAAAAATTCAGCAATTTAGAACAATACTTAAAAGAGTATGACGCCACTAAGAAAAAAACTGTGAAAGCTATTCTAAAAACATTTACAGACAGATATCCAAAATCTGAAGTGGTAATTGCTTGGAATAAACCTATGATTAAAATTGGTGATGACTATATTTTTACAGTCACAGTATTAAAGAATCATTTGTTGTTGGCCCCTTGGGGAGATGATGTACTTGAAACCTTTAGACCTAAATTAAAGGAGTATGTAGTCAAAAAGAAGACCTTTCAAGTTCCGGTAGATTGGAAAATAGATCAGAAATTATTACTTGCCATGGCTGCAGCAAGGATAAAACAAATCAAGTGAAATTTAGAACACATCGAACTATCCCTATTACTCCTTGGACAGCAAGAAATTATTGGGAGTTGAATATCAGTAGGATTTCAATCTTATTTGTTGGGTTAGCTTTATTTGGATTTGGCGAAGCTTTCTTGATTAACAGTTACTTAGGAAATACTCCCTGGGCAGTTTTTGCACAAGGAATTTCCAAAAGAATTGGTATAAACATTGGATGGTGCACTTTTTTTATCAGTGCCGCTATTTTAGTTATTTGGGTTGCATTAAAACAAAAACCTGGATTTGGAACAATTGCAAATATGATTGTGCTTGCCTTTTTTCTGCAATTAGGTACTGAGATTTTCCCAATAGAGAAAGGTAAATTTTATTTTGGTTTAATAGAGGTAGTCCTTGGAATTATTAGTACTGGGATTGGATCCGCTCTCTATATCACCTGTGGTTTAGGACCCGGTCCTAGAGATGGATTGATGACTGCACTTCATAATAAAACCAAACAACCCGTAGTGCGAGTTAGATTAGCAATAGAGGTAACCGTTTTAATATTTGGAATTTTATTAGGTGGACGCTTTGGGGTTGGCACTGTAATTTATGCTTTAACGATTGGATTAAGTATCGGATTTTTTCTTAATGTAGTTGCCCAATTATTTCCTCCAAAAAAATGATGTGCAGCACAATTGGTATTGAGTGTTAGTACTTCAAGAAAATACCTCTACGGAAAAGTAATTCTCTAATCTTTCACAGTGGATACCCAAAATTACCCTCAAATTATTCAAGGTGGTATGGGGATTGCTGTCTCTAATTGGAATCTAGCAAAACAAGTATCTCTCGCTGGTCAATTAGGAGTGGTTTCTGGAACTGCGATTGATTCAGTAATTGCGCGTAAATTGCAACTAGGAGATAAGAATGGAGAAATTAGAAGGATATTACGAAATTTTCCTATCCCTAATTTAGCGCAAGGATTTATAAAAAGGTATTTTGTAGAAGGTGGAATTGACAGCGAAAAACCCTTCAAACTTTTACCAAAAATTTCTCTTGAGGAATACTCTGTTAATTGGGAAAACTTAATTGTAAGTAACTATGTGGAAGTAGCTCTAGCAAAAGAAAATCATTCAAAACCAGTTGGGATTAATTTATTAGAGAAAATACAAATGGCAACTTTGCCCTCTATTTATGGAGCAATGTTAGCTGGCGTGGATTATATTTTGATGGGAGCAGGAATTCCCCGAGAAATTCCAAGTATTGTAAAAAATTTGTGGTGCGGATATGAAGCAAGAATCAATATTGAATTAATTGATCAAAGTAAGCAAGAGAATTTTTTAGATCCTAAAAAATATGGAATTATTCCCGCAAATATGTTTCCGCAAAAAACTCGTCCCAAATTCTTAGCAATAATTTCCTCAGAGGTATTGGCAAGTTACCTAGAAAGAGATTTAGAGACTGGACCAGATGGCTATGTAGTGGAAAATTTTCATGCGGGAGGTCACAACGCACCACCCCGGGGAAAAATTACATTTGCAGAGAATGGCGAGCCAATATATGGACCCCGGGATGTAGCAAATTTTGAAAAGATAAAGAGTTTAGGAAAACCGTTTTGGATTGCGGGCGGTTATGCCAGCAAAGAAAAACTTTTAGAAGCAAAGGAATTAGGTGCAAAAGGAATTCAACTTGGAACTATTTTTGCATTAAGTTTAGATTCCGGCCTAGATGCCAATACTCGAAGTGATATCTTGAATAAACTCAAAAATAATAATTTAGAGGTATATACAGATGCTTATGCAAGCCCTACCGGATTCCCCATCAAAGTGGCTTTACTTTCAGGCACTCAAAGTGATTTAAAAATAAGGTCAGAAAGAACAAGATTATGTGACGCCGGATATTTGCGAATGCCTTTCCAAAATCAAAATGCTGAAATACGTTATCGCTGTCCAAGTGAACCAATACCAACTTTTTTAAAAAAGGGTGGTGCAATAGAGGAAACCAATAAGAAAGCTTGTCTTTGTAATGCTTTGCTGGCAAATATAGGGCTTGCCCAGCACCGTTTAGATAGCTACATTGAAGAAAAATTTGTCACACTGGGTTCTGATCTATCTGGACCTAAGTCAATGATTACTAAATTCCCGAGTGGATGGAGTGCCGCAGAAGCAATATCTGAAATAATTATTTGATGACCATAATTTAATTTCCCAAATATAAAAAAAGAGATTTCCCAGGTATGATTTAGGTACACGGGAGCTCAATTGCATTGGGCTGAGAGGAAGATTACGTGATCTTCGACCGGAATACTTGATCTGGATAATGCCAGCGCAGGGAGTTCTAACCCGTGCCACTAAACCTAGGAGGCACAAATGAAAGTATCAAGCGGGAAATTAAATCCGAGAAATCGACTTTATTTAATTTTAATTTTTCTTTTAATTGTGATTTTAACTTCAGTTGCATTTTTATCTGTCAATAAAATTAATTCTAAAAACAATAAAATTAGACTTGTTACACATAACGCTTTTGTATTTGAACCCAAATTACTTAGACTATTTGAATCTCGTACTGGCTATAAGATTGAGTTGATTCAAATTGGTGATGTCGGAACCATGGTGAATAAGCTAATGTTAACTAAAAATGATCCAATTGGGGATGTGGTATTTGGTCTTGATAATACCTATTTACCAATTGCTCAAAAGAATCAAATTATATTTGGAATACCAACTGCTACAGATTCCGGAGAGGTCTGTATCAATTATGATAAAAATTGGTTCCAAGAGCATAAAATAAATCCACCTACAAATCTAGAGGATTTAACCTCACCAAAATATCGCCATCTTTTGGTTATAGAAAACCCTAACACCTCTTCCACTGGCCTGGCATTTTTAGCAGCAACAGAAGGAAAATACCAAAATGGGGATTGGATAAATTTCTGGAATGCATTGAAATCTAATCAAATAAAAATTGATAATGATTGGGAAAAGGCTTACTACACAGATTTCTCTGGATCGAGTGGAAAAGGCGCTTATCCATTAGTTCTTAGCTATAACACCTCCATAGCTGATGAAATTGATTCCAAGGGAAATCCGAGAACAGGAAATTTGTTAGATGGATGTTTTCGGCAAACAGAATACATTGCTCCCTTAAAAAATGGGAAAAATCCTAAAGGCTCTAAATCCTTAATAGAATTTATTTTAAGCAAAGATTTTCAAAGTACTTTTCCAACCCAAATGTACATGTTTCCAGTTAATAAAAATGCAAGCCTTCCGAAGAATTGGCAAAATGTGATTGTCCGACCTAAATCAACTTATGGCGATAACTTACCAATTATTGCAGAGGAATCTAAATGGATTTCTGCCTGGAACAAAATATTTCAATGACAAAAATTTTCCGAAGCTTGCCCATTTTATTTTTAGTAATATTTTTTCTTTTCCCAATTGGAAAACTAATTTACATAGGTGTTGATTGGAGGGGAATCTGGTCAAATAATATTTTGCATCTCCTATTTTTCACTATTTACCAAGGATTATTTTCAACTGTTCTCACTTTATTGGTTGCTATGTTTTTACTCTACCTATTACCTATGAAATTAAATAGATTTCAAAAAAGTGCATTAAATATTCTTTTATTGCTTTTCTTCTTACCTATAATTACAATCGCCCAATTAATTCACAAGGTTCAATTACTTAATGTTTTCGCCTATATATTTCCAATCGCTCATCCACTAATACTAATATTGGAAGCGAATTTTCTTTTTAATATTGGTTTAGTTACTTATTATTTAGTAAATGCCCGAAGTACTTTAGGTCAGGAGCAACTTTCTGCCGCTAAATTGGATGGAGCAAGCGAAGGAAAAATTTTCAAATTCATAGTGCTTCCCCATTTAGCAAAAAGAATTTGGGCTATAACTTTGCTGATTTTTGTATATGGTGTATCAGATTTAGGAACGATATTGACCTTTGGAGATCAAAAAAGCAAAACATTGGAATTAGCAATAAACAATTCTTTAGTTCAACAGATAGATTTGAAGGAAGCTTGTACCCTTGGGATAATTCAAATGCTATTTTTACTAGCATGTTTTTGGATGAGAGATTTATACAAGCAGGAAAATTTTCAACTTTATTCCCTTGAATTATCGGAATATTCAAATCTTAAAACTAGAGGTTATATTAAATCTGGGTTGGCAAATGCTATTTTTCTCTTCCTAATATTTCCAGTTTTGTACTATCTAATAAGTTCATTTTTAATTTTTTTTCAAAAAGCACCAACCACAAACCCGCCTACCACCCCGATCAGTATCTGGCTAGCCCTGGGAAATTCCTTAAGAAATGCCTCAATAACCACCTTCGTAGTTATATTCCTAACTATATGTGCAACTGCTTTTCGCAATTCACGAAATAGATTCAATATTTTCTATTTACTTCCTTTTGCAATTTCCCCTGCTTTATTAGCATTGGCAACAATCGTCACTTTTGGAGGCGGATTCTTCCCTCTTAGAAATTACTGGCTGGTTACTTGTGTCCTAGAGGTTGTTATTTTTCTCCCATTTGCTTATTTCTTATTTCTCCCGGCTACCCAATTGATTGAAACTGAATTGGAATTAACTTTGAGAGTTTCCGGCGGAGATGCGGTTGATAACTTTATTTATCTATTTTTGCCCTTGATGAAGCGTGAATTAATTAGTCTTTCATTAATAGTTTTTCTTTCTTCCATCTCAGATTTCATTATTCCCAATTTTGTAACTGTGGGAAATCAAGGTACCCTCACCAC
>OMHY01000122.1 GCA_900298985.1 Streptomycetaceae bacterium | reverse complement strand
ATATTGGGAAGTAATGCCGCCACAGCTACTGAAATGGCCAAAACCAAAACAACGAAATGGGGGCGGGATTTTCCAAACATAAAACCTCCTGGGGAACAGAGGTTTTATGATATCTCGAACTCTTCTATATTCTTTGGATTAAATCGCTCCTGATATTTGGAGTTAAATAACCTTAACCTAAAATATCCTGAGAAATTAATTTTCGATTACCAAGTGCAAATATAGAACCAATCAAACCAATTACCAACATCAAACCCCAAGTGCTGGCCCCCCACTTAAAATCCATCACGAAACTATCAATATTGGAATTGATAGTGAATTTCTCTGCTTTGGGAAAGAAGTGAGTAATTAAAGGTTCTCCTACCAATAGCCACAGAAATACTCCAGCGATAGTCCATTTGCCGCTACCAATTAAAGAGGTCAGACCAATTGCGAGCATTCCGAAAAAAGCTGTTGCAAGTGTTACCCTGATTTCTCCATCCAAAATGTGCAATAAATTTTTTGGAGTTAACCATTTGTTGGTGTTAATTCCTCCATAACCAGCGATGGATAAAGTTACCAATAAAGAAAAAATGAAATTAAATAAGATTATCAGGCTAGAGAAAGTAATTAACGCTAAGCATTTTTGAAATATTACTTTTACTCTTTGAGGTTGATAAATAAAAATATTTTTCCAAGTATGTAAAGAATATTCCCGTGAAAAATTAGATGCAAAAATTGCAACTGTGATCATGTAAAAATAAGGAGTCAAATTTACAAAAGCAGTTGAGAGACCCTCAGCTTTTTGATTATCAGCAATAGCTTGCTGAAAACTCGTTCCACCACTGTGCAAAATAATTGGCTTGTATTTAGCCCAGATCCAAAGCAAAACAAAACTAAAGGTAATACCTAAATACCAAACTACGATTTTTGGCTTCCAAATTTTCTTTGATTCAGCTAGAAATATATTTGACATTTAGGCACCTACCTTTTTCTCTTTAATATTTTGATAACTTTCCGCAAGGGAATTGCCATTTTGCGAGATAAATTCCTGGGCTTTTCCAGCAAACTTAATTGCACCATTTTCCAAATAGATTAGATCTTCAACAATTAACTCAAGTTCAGTTAGATAATGGGATGAAATCAATACTGTATTTCCTTTTTCTTTTAACTCTAGGATTAATTTTCGTAATTGCAATATTGCATCTGGATCAAGTCCATTAGTCGGTTCATCCAAAATTATTAGTTCTGGCTTTCCCAGTAAGATACTTGCAATCGCTAATCTTTGTTTCATTCCTAAAGAAAACTTTCCTACTTTAATTTCTGCACTATTTGCTAATCCAACTTTATCTAATGCATCAGAAATTTCACTAAATGATACATCTAAATAAAGTGCAATAATTTCTAAGTTCTTGCGAGCAGTTAACTCTGGGTAAAAAGCAGGGTTTTCAATTAATGCACCCACTTTTTTCAAATATTTATTTTTCTCATTTTCCCCTAGGGCTAACACTTTCAAGCTTCCAGAGGAAGGTTTAGATAGACCTAGCAAAATTCTCATTAAAGTAGTTTTGCCAGCTCCATTTGATCCTATTAGACCAGTAATAGTCCCGGCAGTAACTGTGAAAGTTACTCTATCTAATATAGTTCGGTTTTTGTATTTCTTCGTAATTGAAATAGATTCAATTGCATATGTTTTATTTTCCATGGAAATAATTTAGTCAAAATAAATAAGTGGAATTTGCAAAAGTGACAAGCTGTGGATAAGTATTTATTTTACTAAAGTACCTACAACTAAAAATAAACTGTAGAGTGTTAAATAGGTAATTGAGCCATGAAATAACCGCATTGCATCTTGGTCTCTTTTATTTTTAGTAACCATTAACATTTGACCAAGGAATAATAGAGATAATAAAAACCCAATTAGGTAAAGCCAAATGGGAAGTTTTGCACAGTAGATAGTGATGTAAGAAAAAACTAACATAAATATGGTATGGAACCACATTTGTCCCAATACATTCTTAATAGGAGCTACTACTGGCAACATTGGTATGCCAGCTGCTGCATAATCTTTTTTATATTTAATTGCAAGTGCCCAAAAATGTGGTGGTGTCCAAAAAAAGATTAGGAGAAAAAAACTCCAAGCCGCAACAGGTAAGGAATTTTTTACAGCTGCAAATCCAATTAGTACTGGCATGCAACCTGCAATTCCTCCCCATACAATATTTTGCGCTGTTCTTCTTTTTAATAAAATTGAATAAATTAAAACATAAATGGTGATTGCAGCGGCAGTTAATACCATCGCTAAAGTATTGGTAAAAATGCGAAATATTACTAAGGAAATAATGGCTAACAAAGAAGCAAATAAAAATACCTCAGTTTCAGTTACTAACCCTTGCGAAAGTGGTCTTTTAGCTGTTCTCTGCATTAGTTTGTCAGATTCCTTTTCAATTAACATATTAAATGCATTAGATGAACCTGCAGCAAGAGTTCCACCAATCAAAGTCGCCAATGTTAATTTAATTGAAGGCCATCCACCTGATGCCAAAAATATAGAAGGCACAGTTGTTATTAATAATAGCTCAACTACTCTTAATTTCATCAAATCTAGATATGCCTTAAATTTCATTATTTTCTTTTCATAAATAGTGGTTGGGATTTATTTGTAAACTATTGAAGCAACTAGTTTATCAATAGCAATTCTCGCTAAATTCCTTTGATATTCATTATTTGGCACCGAATCATCAATTATGGCAAATATCCAATAATTACTGCCCCTTCGAGCATATCCTGCCAAGCTAACTGTGTTATTTATCCAACCAGTTTTTGCAGTCACTAACCCCACTCCTTTAGGTGCATCAGTGGTGAATCTAAATTGCAAAGTACCGGTTTTACCTGCCACAGGTAATCCTTGGTAAATTATTTTCAGTTCCGGATTAGTCCTAATTCTCTCTAACAACACTGCAAGAGTTCTAACTGAAACTCTAGTTTTATGAGAAAGTCCATTTCCATCAAAAACTGTTATTCCATCAATTGGTACATTCAAATCAGTTAACACTTTAATAAATGACTTTTGCAATCCGGCGTTATCACCACCAAATCCCATTTTAATGGCAGCATCTCGCGCAAGTCGATCTGCTAATAAATTATCGCTGAGCAATAAAGTAAATTTGATGATTTCAGAAAGTTTCGGGGAATAAATAGTTTTTATTTTAGAGGTTACAAGTGGTGTTACCTGTGAGCGAGATGAAAGTAGTTTAAATACAAAAGTGATATTTTTACCGAAATCTGATTGTAGAGATTTTAAATCTGCCTTATAGATTCCATAACAATCTAAAGTGATTTTTCCAGCTACCGCATTTTTCAAAACTTCAGAGGTGAAAAGTGAAACTAAAGATGCGCGGTGATACTTCTTCATTTCATAACTATTCACCGCATACCAAGGATCACCATTTCCCTCTAATACATATTCACCTGGGGTATTAGTTTGATAAAAATTAGTTTCAAATCTGTAATTTGCGCCTAAATTAATTGATGCACTGGTCATAGAGATTAATTTGAGTACTGAGGCACTTGCTCGACCTTTAGTTGCTCCTCGGGAGAAAACAACTTTTTGTGTTTTTGAATCTATAAAAATAATCCCAGCTTTGCCAAGGTTATAGCCATTAGAAAGTGAGAGAAATTTTTCTGGTAATCTATTAATTGCACTATTTGCGGTATTGATGTTGAATGCTGAGATTAGTATCAATAACAAACCGATATATCTCGCTCTCATCACTTGCAAATTATCTAGGATTTTTTCATTTAAACAACAACAATCCAGTATTGTGAGTGTGTGATTAATCCCGAAATTGGTCCCGGTGAGTTTTACCCCGTAGTTGGAGTAGGACCACACCCATTGCCCTGGCCAACTGGGGATCAGTACGATCCGGAGCTTTTAGAAAAAGGTGACCGCAGAAATGTGGTAGATAAATTTAGATATTGGAAAGTTGACAACATAGTTGCAGAGTTAGACAAAACACGTGCTCCACTTCAAATCGCAATTGAAAATTGGCAACATGATTTAAACATTGGATCAGTGGTAAGAACTGCAAATGCATTTAACTTATCGATGGTCCATATTGTGGGAAAAAGAGATTGGAACCGACGTGGTGCGATGGTCACAGATAAATATTTGCATGTGATGCATCATCCAAACAATGAAGAGTTTGCTATTTGGGCTAAGGAAAATCAAATACCAATTATTGGAATTGATAATATGCCAGGATCAAAACCAATTGAAACTGAAATTTTGCCAAAAAAATGTATTCTTTATTTTGGGCAGGAAGGTGCTGGTTTATCAAAGCAAGCTATTGAAATCATTCCAAAACTATTAGAAATCACTCAATCCGGATCTACCAGATCTATGAATGCTTCAGCGGCCGCTGCAATTGCAATTTACCATTGGAAATTGCACCACCTAGAGTAATTTGAAAAATCAATCTTTCAAGATCTCTTTTATTGTTGCTAACCTCGCCTCAATTTCTAAGGCCTCTGGCTCTCGCTCTACAATTCTTAAAATTTGAGCCATTCGATCCTCAACCTCAACAATAAAAGAAAAGTCTTTGGGATCTTCATCAATTAAAATATCTAGAATTAATTCTAAATTAGCAAATGCATCTAATGGTTTTTCCAATTGCATTTGTGCTTTACTCAATTCCCACCTAGCAAATATTTGTCTATTTTGATCTCGCGCTGTTAAAAATATATCTAGTGCTTTTTGCGCAGCCGTCAGAGCTTCAGAATATTTTTGAGTTTCATTGTTTATACGAGCAATTTTGTGATAGCAACGCCCTAAATCAACTACATTTTTTTCTTCTTTATAAAATTCAGATGCTTTTCTAATTGCATCTAGAGAAGACTCATATTCTTTTAATTCTAGATGAGATAGACCTATGAGGTATAAGGAATTTGCACTTCCGACAGTATCTCCTTCAACCAAATACTCCTGTAAACAATCATCCATGCAGGAAATAGTTTTTTTATATTCTTTAGAACTAAATAACCATTCACCTAAAGTATTGGAAAGTTCTAAAGCCAAAGCAGATTTGCTCGCTCTCAATATTTCAACTGCTTTACCCATCGCAGTTGCAGCTTCATCAATTCTTTTTAATTGATTTAAGTTATAGCCCATAGCTGAATAGGCTTGTGCAAGACCTTCTGAATTCTCAGCGCTTTCAATATAAAGATCTTTGGCACTTTCTGCTAAAGCGAGTGCTTCTTCATATTGACCGCGTGCATATACTCGTGCTGATAATTCATAATAGGTATTAGCTCTTTCTACACCTTGAACCTGCGGAATTCGCTCCCAGAGCATTTCTTCTGTTAAGACTTCCTCGCTACCTTCCGAGGGCAAATCATTTGAATTGTCCTGTCCCACGAGAAAAGCGTATATCTTTTTTCAATCCAGGTTGGGTTTTTGGCTATATTCTTGCGCCTATGGCGCAAAACCTTGGAGAAAGTTCAGGTAGTAGTAAAGCATTTTCCGAAACTTCAGGTCTGACTCGACGAAGTTTGCTTGGCATAGGAGCTGCAGCTTCCATTTGGAATTTGGCTGGAATTGGACAATCAACCTGGGCCGCTTCAGGAACAGACATCACTCATGGCTCTCGAAATATTCCAAAAATAGCTCTTACTTTTCATGGTGCTGGAGATCCTAAAATTGCTCAAGAGATCATTGATATTTTCACCAGCCATAAAACTTTGATCACAGTCTTTGGTGTAGGAAATTGGTTAGAGAAAAATCCAGATTTAGTTAATCAAATGCAAAAAGCGAAATTTGATTTAGGAAACCATACTTACTCGCACCAAGCTATGAAAACTTTAGGTGCGAAACAAACTTATTTGGAAATACAAAAATGTGCCAAAGTCTTAACTTCTCAAATTGGATATTCTGGGAAATGGTTTCGTCCCTCAGGCACTCAATATTCCAATGCTTTAATTAGAAAAAACGCCAGAAATTTTGGCTATCAGCATTGTATTTCCTATGATGTGGATTCTCTAGATTACACAGATCCTGCATCTAGTAAGATTGAAGAGAATGTTAGAAAATCGATTAAACCCGGAAGTATTGTAAGTTTACATTTTGGACATAATAACACTCCTAAAGCTTTACCTAAAATATTAAAAAATATTGAAGACCAAGGATTAAAACCAGTTACAATTAGTGAATTATTAGTCCCGTTAAAAATCTCACCCTCACACAAAGTTATCAAATAAATAATCAACTATGAAAAAACTATTAAGCAGGCAATCTGATTTCATACCTAAAGTAATTGGGCGGTTAGCCTTTCTTACCGGTATTTTTATTATTGTTGCAAACTTATTACCACGAGTGGGAAGAAAAGCTGGTTCTTTAGAATCTTATCTACCCTTTTATGTAACTTCTACCTCTCTAGCAACCAGCATATTAACTGGTTTTGCCATGATTTTAATAGCCCGGGGATTAATAAGGCGAAAGCACCGTGCTTGGCTTTTGATGCTTGGCATTTTAACTGTGAATATTATTTCAAACCAATTACGGAGCCAATTGCATCCTGCTCAAACAATAGTGGTTGCTATTTTGGTAATTTTATTAATTTATTATCGTAAAAACTTCTATGCTGTTTCTGATCCTGCCACTAAATATTCGCCACTCTACACTTTTAGTGGTTTATTAATTTTAGTTATTGTTACTGGTTTAGGTTTACTTTATTTTAGACATGGTTCACAAATTCCAAAAAATACAAGTTTCAAAGATATTTTTCTAACAGTCATTGAAGGCTTAGTGGGAGTTGCTGGACCAGTACATTTAGAAAACCCAAGACTTGATGACACGGTATCTATAACTTTGGGCGCTTTTGGAATTTTTACAATATTGTTCCCACTATCTCTTTATTTTCGAAAAACCTCTGTTACTCCAAAATTATCTGATAGTGAAGTTGAGGAAGTAAAAAAATTAATTAAATGGGATTCAGATCAAGATTCTTTAGGTTACTTCGCAACCCGTAGAGATAAGAGTGTCATTTGGTCCAATAATAAAAAAGCGGGCATTGCATATCGAGTACAAAGTGGAGTGTTGTTAGCAAGTGGAGATCCTTTTGGAGAATTTAGTCTCTGGCCAGAAGTCATAGAAAAATTTTTAGAAATGGCTCGCAAATATGCTTGGACTCCAGCTGTTATGGGCGCGAGTGATTTAGGAGGTGAGGTTTGGGTTAAGGAAGCTGATATGTTGGCAATAGACATTGGCGATGAGGCAATTATTAACGTTTCTCAATTTACTCTTGAAGGTAGACCTATGGCTAATGTCAGACAAATGGTTAATAGAATCAAAAGAAAAGGTTATTACACTACCACTTCTCGTTTTGTAGATTTATCACAATCAGATCAAGAAAAACTAAGATATTTAGCAAGACATTGGAGATATGGTGCAGCGGAACGTGGTTTTTCTATGTCTATGGATAGATTTGGTGAATTAGGAGATATGGAAACTATTATTACAGTGGCCAGACAAGGTGATGAAATTAAAGGTCTCCTTTATTTTGTTCCTTGGATTGAAAATAGACTTTCCTTGGACAGAATGCAAAGAGATAAAGACTCCGATCCAGGTGTAAATGATTTAATGATTGTAGAAACAGCTCTTTGGGCCAAAGAAAATAATATTACCCACGTTTCCTTAAATTTTGCTGCCTTTAGATCAATTTTTGAAAGAGCAGAAAAAATAAATGCTGGACCAATATTAAGATTTATTAGAAACACTGTTAGGTTTTTTAGCAATTGGTTTCAAGTGGAATCTTTATATAGATTTAATGCAAAATTTCAACCAGAGTGGAGAACTAGGTATGTGCTTTATCCAAAAGCAGCAGATATTGTAAGAGTTGGATGGGCAGCGCTTCGAGCAGAACAATTTATTAGTTCATTTAGAAAACGCTCCATTAAAAATAATTAATTTAGATTTTCGATTCGGTCATAATGCAAAGTTAGAGCCAAATAGCCACTTCCAATTAATGCGATTGCAGATACTAATAATGCTAAGGGAAGCCCAATTACTCCAGCTAAAATTGAAACCAATAATCTTCCAGCAAAAAAACCAATTGAAGCAATTAAACTCATTCTAGTAACCGCTAAGGTAGTCGGAAAATTAGGAATGTTGCCAGCAACAGAAACATAAGAAGGTGGCATTGGGGCAACCCCTAAGCCTAATATTGCATAAGCGATACACATTGAAATTAGGGCCAATATGGGATGGTGGTGGGAGAAGTAAAATGAAATTACTAACCCCACCGCGTAGCCAATTCCACCTATTACTCCACCAAATCTAATAATTTTTGGGATACCAAATTTATCTATTAATCTTCCAGCCATAAATCTCCCTGCAATTTGGCAAAGTACAAAACTGGTATAGCCCAATGTATTTAAACCAATGGGAATTTTATAATCGTTGTGCAACAAAATTGTGCTCCAATCAGATACTGAAACCTCTGCAATAGTTGCCAAGAAAGAGCCGATAGAAACCAATAATAGAAACTTTTTAATTTCCGGTGGTAATACCGCTTTAATTTTAGAGCTCTCTACTTTACGATCTGCCAAATCAGTTGAAATTGGCAATAAATAAGAAGCAAAAATCCATGCACCTATTATTGCTATCAAAGAATTAATAGTTAAATGAATAGCTGGTGAAATGTAATGTGCAATTACTCCTGCGGCCAAACTAGATAAAGCTGCACCAATACTCCAAGTACCATGAAAAGATGGCATTAAAGATTTACCTGCTGCATCTTGAATCATTGCGCCTTGTGAATTTGCACCTATATTTGCCAATGCATAAGAAAATCCAAAAAGCATTGCTATCTCTGGAACTTGCCAAAGTGCATTTGTACAACCATATAGTGCTTGAGAAACTGCAACTAGGAGAATTCCAATAAAAACTATTCTTTTTGTTCCAAAGATATACGCTAATCTTCCACCAAAATAAGTTCCAATAAAACCCCCTGCGTTACCCACCATAATTGCTAATCCCCATGCGGTATCAGTAGCTCCCACGTTGTGTTGCACCTCAGCAAAACGAGTTGCAGCAGATGCTGCAGCAATACCCATGAAAAAGAAAGTTAATCTCAAACCCCAAGTTGGGGAAACCTTAAAATTTACATTTTTACTAAAAAATTTTAAGGACAACACTATTTAATTCTAGGAAGTTTAGATAGTTAATACAATCTTTCTTTTGAAAAAGAGGGTAGAGTGCTTCTATGACAAAGGAGTCTGCACTAGATACTGCTCGCGCACAATTAAGAAGAGCGGTGGAGCAATTACATTTAACTGAAAATGATTGGCAAACTCTCTCAACTCCCAGAAGAGTATTAGAGGTAGCAGTTCCATTACGCAGGGATAATGGAAAAATAGAGGTATACAACGGTTTTCGAGTTCAATACTCAACCACTCGTGGTCCAGCTAAAGGTGGAATTAGATACCATCCATCTGTAGATATGGATGAGACTATTGCACTAGCGATGTTGATGACTTGGAAATGTGCATTAACAAATTTGCCTTATGGCGGTGCCAAAGGCGGTATTAATGTCGATTCTAATTCTTTAAGTGAAAGTGAAAATGAAAGATTAACTCGAAGATACACCTCTGAAATACTTCCAATTATTGGACCAGAGCGAGATATCCCAGCACCTGATGTAGGAACTGATGAAAGAAATATGGCTTGGATTATGGACACTTATTCAGTTCAAGCTGGATACGCAGTACCAGGTGTAGTTACTGGTAAGCCAATAGTTCTAGGTGGATCACTTGGAAGAGCAAGTGCTACTGGAGATGGTGTTGCTATTAGCACTCGAGAAGCGCTTCGAATAAAAGGCATTCCAATTGCAGGAGCAACAGTTGCTATTCAAGGTTTTGGAAAAGTTGGTTACTGGGCAGCAATAGCGGTTGAAAAAATGGGAATGAAAGTTGTAGCAGTTAGCGATGTAACTGGTGGTATAACTGGATTTGAAAATGTATCCCAGGTTTGGGATCACTTTCGCAAAGAAGGCAATATCAATGTGCCAGGTTGTGATCATTTAAGTAATGATGAGTTATTGCATTTAGAGGTAGATGTTTTAATTCCAGCGGCACTCTCAGATGCAATTACTAGTCATAGTGCAAATGACATAAAAGCCAAGATTGTAGTAGAAGGAGCTAATGCACCAACTACCCCGGAAGGTGACGCAATTCTTAATGACAAAGGAATATTGGTAGTTCCGGATATATTAGCCAATTCAGGCGGTGTAGTTGTTTCTTATTTTGAATGGGTACAGGATAAACAAAAATTTTTCTGGGATTTACTTGAAGTAAAAGAAAATCTTTCCACCATCATGATGAAAGCTATTAAGGAAGTAGAAGAGGTATCAAATAGGGAGAAAGTTACTTGGCGCGAATCCGCTCATATTATTGGGGTAGGAAGAGTGGCCCAAGCCCACAAGTTACGTGGTTTATACCCATAAAATCAACGGGGAGCGATATAGGTTTTTCTTTCATTAATTCGAGAAATTACAAATTGAAATAGTTGAATATTGCCAGCACGAAAACCTGCAGCAGAACTTAGTAAATAGTAATTCCACATTCTGCGAAACCTTTCATCATACTGTGGAATTTCTGACCACTTTGCATTTATATTTTTGTACCACTCCAATAAAGTTAAATCATAATAAGGACCAAAGTTTTGCAAATCTTCAATAGTAAATATTTTTTCTATAGCTCCTGCTACTTGAGCCACTGAAGGTAAAACACCACCTGGAAAAATATATCTATCAAAAAATGGATCTGTAACTAATTTGGAAAGATTAGAACCAATAGTGTGATGTAACATCATGCCATTTTTTTCCAGAAGTTGATCACACTTGTCAAAAAAAGTTTTTAGATTTTTAGGCCCAACATGCTCCATCATGCCCACTGAAACTATGCGATCATATTTACCAGATAAATCCCGATAATCCATCTGTAAAAATTCAATATTTAATCCAGAACTTTTTTCCCTAGCTAAATTAATTTGATTTTCCGCAGGTGAAATTCCAGTACCAATTACCCCGTAATTTTTAACTGCATGGCGCAAGAATGCGCCCCAACCACTTCCAATATCTAGCAATTTCATTCCCGGCTTTAATTCAAGTTTTCTACAAATTAAATCCAGTTTTGCAATTTGCGCATCATCTAAATTTTTGGCTTCTTTCCAATAGGCACAAGAATAAACCATTTCTGAGTCAAGCATACGCGAATATAAATCATTACCAATGTTGTAATGGTGTTTTGCATTTGCAGCTGCCTTGTTTTTAGTTTGACGATTAATTAATGTGGATCTGGTTGCGTGATAAAAAAGCGATGGTGTGGGTTTTAATAGAGAGGCTACATTTATTTTTAACAATTTAGTAAGGAATACATCTATTTGATCCGTATCCCACCATCCATCCATATAACTTTCAGCTAATCCAAGCTCTCTTTGAGAGATAATTCTTTCCCAAATTTTTTGATTATGGACCTGAATATCACCAGGCGTATTGCCATTTATGGCGATACCCGCTTTATCCAGAATTTGCCAGCAAATATTTTCAGCGCTCACCGCTCTATTTTCATACTTTCAAAGCTTTTTTGCTAGTTTTTCCCCGATTTCACCCTACCTTTTTTGCATTTTTCGCATAAACCTTGAATCTCAATTTGATGCGCTGTGGCAGAAAATTTATATCTCCTTGCCAATCGGTCTATAAAACTTTCCAACTCAGCTTCATTCAAGGCAATTACTTTATGGCATTTAGCACAGGTGAAGTGGTGGTGGTGTTCGACAAAAGCATCACTCAATTCAATTTTGTATTTCCAGCCTAAATTTATTTTATGTGCTACTCCGAGATCCACAAATAGATTTATTGCTCGGTAGACACTAGCCCGATCAACTTCACCTGCAAGTTCATGATAAATCTCGCTCACCGATAAAGGTTTACCTTCTTCCAAAAGCTTGAACAAAGCAATTCGCGGGTGAGTGATATTTAAACCTCTTGCTTGCAATACCTGAGAAATACCGTCTTCAGATCTGGACACATTTGCAATTATATAGATAATTGCGACACTTTTGCAATTATTTTCTTTCTAATAAACAATTAGATATGGCTAAGATTCCTTTTACCAGGTTGTGTTCTGGAATCTTGGCCCTTGCCTTGGCCATCTCCCTCCTCTATCTAACTTTTGCAAATCAAAGGCAAAATAAATTTGATAATAATAAAATCCGGGTTCTAGCATCTCTGAGGTGTTGGGGATCATTAGCTGAGCAAATAGGTGGAAATAAAGTTTCAGTAATTTCACTTATTAACCAAACTAATCAAGATGCACATGATTATGAACCATCTGCTTTTGATTCATTAGCGGTTCAGAATGCACAATTAATTATCATTAATGGCTCGGGATATGATGAATTTCTAAATAGACTGATAAGTTCCACCAACACTATGGCAGAGAAATTGAATCTTTCCATATCAGCAAAAGAGAAGATAAATCAAAACCCTCATTTGTGGTTTGATGCATTAGACCTTCCAATTTTTGGAAAACAGATACTAAATCAATTAAGCAAAATTGACTCTAAAGATCAAGCCTATTTCCAAAATCAATATCAAGTCTTTTTATCGGATTTGAGACCTTTGCAAGATAAAATTAAATTGCTTGGCAAAAAATTTATTAAACTTCCTATTGCTTATACTGAAAGATTGCCTCAATATTTAACTAACGATTTAGGTTGGTTTAATCAAACACCATTTAACTTTTCCAGCAGTGTAGAAAATAACTCCGATATATCCCCCCAGGACTTTGCCCAAATGCAGGATCTAATTCAACATAAACAAATTAAAATGCTGATCTATAACACACAAACTCAAAATTCAATTACAAATCAAATTAAGGAATTAGCTAAGCAAAAACAAATTCCAGTCATTGGATTAACTGAAGTAATGCCCCGACAATTCAATAATCTTATTGCTTGGAATTTAAGTGTTTTGACTAATATGCAAAATTCTTTAAATAGTTAAGGGAGTCAGCAATGAGAAAACTTCCAACTCCAATCATTAAGTTGCACAATGTCACTTGCAATATAGGAAAACGCTTGCTCTGGGAAAATCTGGATATCACGATAAATCACGGTGAATTCATAGCCATTTTAGGGCCAAATGGTTCTGGCAAAACAAGTTTGTTGAAAGTAATTCTTGATCAATTTCCGGAAATGTCTGGTGAAATTGAATATTGTGAGGAAAATCGAGTTCTAGGTAAACCTTTAATTGGTTATATACCTCAACAAAAACCTTTTGATCCTACAGTGCCATTAACGGGTAGGGATTTAGTCAATCTTGGTTTGAGCGGAAATAGATATGGCTTTATAAAAAGTCAAATAAATAATGAGAGAGTTAATCAAATACTAGAGAGGATGAATTGTGCTGACTATGCCGATAAACCAATTGGCACATTATCAGGTGGTGAACAACAAAGATTGCGTGCCGCCCAAAGTATGGTAAATCAGCCGGATTTATTGCTGTGTGATGAACCGTTACTTTCTTTAGACATTCCCTCCCAACAAAACTTAGCTGCCCAAATTCATGAATATAGTCAAGAGACCGGTGCGGCGGTACTATTTGTAACACATGAAATTAATCCAATACTGCCTTATGTAAGCAAGGTATTGTATTTAGCAAATGGAAAATGGCTATTTGATAAACCAGAAAAAATCTTTAAGTCTCGGGTTTTAAGTAAACTTTATGGATCAAAAATTGAGGTTATTGAATTAAATGATCGCTTGCTTATTGTAGGTGGGGAAGATGAGTCCTTGACTACTCACGGGCATCATCACTCACATGAAGGAAATTTCGGCGATGAACATTAATCAATATTTGTCACAGCCTTTTGCGATTCATGGGATTGTTGCTGCTATTTTAGTAGCGATTGCTTGCGGTTTGATTGCACCATTTGTAATGATGCGGGGATTAGCTTTTGCAGTTCACGGTACTTCAGAGTTAGCTTTTACTGGAGCTGCAGCTGGTTTACTTACCGCGCAAAATCCAATTTTAGGTGCATATGTAGGAGCTGTTATTGTCGCAACTTTGATTGGAGTATTTGGCAACAAAGAAAAAGAGCGAGACTCCACTATTGGTGTTACTTTAGCTTTTGGTTTGGGAGTTGGAGTTTTATTGCTAAGTTATTACAAAGGTTTTGCATCTAGCGCAACTAATATTTTATTTGGAAATATTTTTGGAGTAACTAACTGGCAAATTTGGTTATTAGGTGCAATCACTTTGTTAGTAATTTTGATTATGGCTTTGATTCAAAGGCCATTGCTATTCGCTTCGGTGGATCCGGAAGTTGCCCGCGCAAAGGGCATAAAAGTAAAAGTATTGAATTTCCTCTTTTTGTATCTGCTTTCACTTACCGTAACCTCCGCCGCCCAGGTCGTAGGAACCTTGTTGGTACTATCTCTGACAGTCACCCCAGCGATAGCAGCTCGAAAAATCTCCGCTAAACCTGTCACAGTTACAATTTATTCGATTATTTTTGCCTTAATCTCAAGTGTGGGTGGCATTTTTGCTAGCTTAGAAAGTGGAAATATTAGACCAAGTATTCTTGTAAGTGGAATTAGTTTTCTAATCTTCCTTATCTGTAATGCTTTACATAGTAAACAGTATTAAAGGTCATCGTATAGTCACATTTTTTCCCAAGAGTAGCAATGTCTCAAAAAATAGATAAAAATTAACCTGTGGTAGAAAAAGGACGAAATTTGAACATGAATTATCAATCTCAAATTATGCGAATCTCCGGATTAATTAATTTTATGAGTGCAAACTCAGGAAATCTTAAAGGTTACGCTAGATTTTTAACCACCAATACCTTTATAGATTATTCAGCATTTGCCACATACTTGATGAATTTAGAAGATGATGGCTGCTTGCAACTTCAAGATAGCTTTGGACAAACTAAAGAGCAAATGGAAAGTTGGAAACGGGTGCCGATGACCTCGGATGTTCCAGGCATCGATGCAATAAAGAAAAAGAAAATAGTTTGGCTTGCGAACATCGAAGAGTGGAATGACAGTTTTAATGATACAAATCATTACGCAGGATCTACCAAATTAGGAACTATTATCAATGTGCCTCTAAATTTTGAAGGATCAGCTATTGGAATTCTTGGAATAATGTGTAGTGATAATTTGGTGCACAGTGATTCTGATGAAAGTTTCTTAACTGCAATAGCGGGATTAATTGCACTAAGTATAAAAAATTTTGGAGTGGAAAATAATAAGAAGAATGAAAAAGATGAAAACAAGGAATTTTTCTTAACTAGAAGACAAAGAAGAATTTTACAATTAATCTCCGAAGGATTAACTAATAATCAAATTGCCCATGAGTTAGGATTTTCCTTGTCTACAGTTAGACATGAAACTATGAGAATCTATAAAGTGTTAAATGCCTCTGGTAGAAGAGAGGCGATTATAACCGCTATTCAAAATGATTTAATTACTGCAATAAAATAAGAGTAATAGTAAGATTTAATTATGGAAGATAAAGTTAAAGTTTTCGCCAAGCCCAATGGATCTTTAAAGGTAACCGGTAAAGTTGACATTGTAGATGCGGATGGAAATCTGATTGAAACAGTTGAGAATCCCTCATTTTGTAGGTGTGGTCATTCTAAAGAAAAGCCTTTTTGCGACGGCTCTCATCGCGATGCTGGTTTTGTTTCTTAATTTAGCACTTTAGTACTAAAAAATTTGCGCGCCTCGAGGGATTCGAACCCCCAACCCTCTGATCCGAAGTCAGATGCTCTATCCGTTGAGCTAGAGGCGCCTAAGAATTGGTGAAATACTATCAAAACTATTCTAAGCAAATCTAATAATTGAAATTAGACCAATTATTAGACAGTAAATTGCAAAAGGATACAAAGTCCTAGTTTTGAACCAATTTTTCAAAAACTTTGCAGCAAAGATAGTGGCTATTAGAGCAGATAGCGCACCAAATAAAGCTGGGGTGCGAACTTGAGAATATTGGGAAGAAAGCAAATCTGGAACCTTATAAATCGCTGCTGCAAAAATAATTGGAGTTGCGGCTAAAAATGCAAAATCAGCAGCAACTCGGTGAGAAAGTTTATTAAATAAACCTGCACTCATCGTAATTCCAAAACGAGAGATACCTGCAAATAAAGCTAAGGTTTGAGCTACACCAACCCAAAGCGCGGATTTTGGTGTGATTTTCTTGGCAATAATTAAGTTTGATTGAAGTTCTGGAGAGGTTGAATCAGATAACTCATCTTGCACTCTATTTTTTTCAGTCAATTTTTCAGCAGCTATTAAAATAAATGCATTGCTGAAAAGAAATATGGCAGCAGCCAATGGTTTAGCAAATAAAACTCGCAATGTATGCTCCAGAGCTAAACCTAAAATTCCAGCTGGTATCGCTGAAATTACTAACAGCCAAAATAATTTACCTTCTATGCTTTTGTGGCCACTCAGTGATCTCAAGCCACCACTAATAATTGCTACCCAGCGTTTTCGAAAAATCCAAATTAAACCTATAGCGCTTGCTAAATGTAGAGCCACAGTAAAAGAAAGATAAGGGGAATCTTTGGAGGTGGTAAAACTACTCCAGGAGCCACCTAGCCAAGCGGGAAATAAAACTGCATGCCCTAAACTTGAGACCGGAAATAATTCAGTGACACCCTGTAGTAATCCAGTAATTATTGCTTGCCAAATATGAATCGGTGCATACATAGAATTAAGTGTATCGGTTAAATTTCGAAGTTAGAGGAGTAGATATGGAAACCTTTGAAATTTTAGAAAAATACAAAAAAGTAGCAATTGTAGGAATTTCAGATAAACCAGATAGACCTTCCAATGAAGTGGCTAGGTATTTAATGGACAATTCCGATTTAAAACTTTATTTTGTAAACCCTCTTTTAACACAAGTTCTGGGCCAACCGGTATACCCCTCATTGTTGGAGATTCCAGAAAAAGTAGAGATAGTAGATATCTTTCGAAAAGCTTCGGAAATTCCAGCTTTGGTTCCAGATGCAATCAAAATCGGAGCCAAAGTCTTTTGGATGCAATTAGGTATAGAAAATGCAGAGGCTAGAGCAGCTGCTCAAAAGGCAGGCATAGAAGTAGTTGAAAATAAGTGCACCGCTATTGAATGGCAAAAATATTTAAGAAGTAAAAAATAATCTATTTTCTTTTTTTCAGGCCAATCCAAGGAATAATAGCAGAAGTACTTTTTTGATAATCAGCATATTCCGGATATTTTCCAAGCGAAATATTTTCCGTCAAATTGGTGGAACCTAAGAAAAGTAATGTCAATAAAATTGCACCAAGGATTGAATAATTCAATAAATGATTGGTAGAAAATCCCCCAATTAAATAAAGCAACCACCATTGAGATTGTTCAAAAAAGAAATTTGGGTGGCGAGAAATTGAAAATAGCCCTTGATCTAAAAAGCGCTTATTAGTTTTTCCAGTTTTTTTAGCTTGATGAAAATTCCATTGTTGTTGATCTGCGGTGGTCTCACCAATTAAAGCAAAAATGAAAAGGATGATACATATCCAAGTTGGACCGTTAAGCTTCCCAGAATGTTCCAAAATGTAATATGCCGGAAGCGCAATAATAAAAAGTAAAAAGTTTTGATAGATTGCAATAAAAAATATGTTGAAAATCTCAAATTGAACTGGTGTCATTCTTTTTCTGACAATTTCCCAGCGATAATCCTCTTCCCCTCTATAACCACCTTTGCGGGCAAAATTAAAAGTTAGCCTTGCTCCCCATGCAGTAGTCAAAATTGCGCAAATTAACAATAAGTTATTATGAAAGTGATCTTTAGCGGACCAAATCCAGATATAGCACTGTGGCACTATTGACCAAATACGATCAACTTGCGAATTATCTTTAGTAATTACAGATAGCAGCCAAGTTACAAAAGTAACAATGCATGCAACAACTATTGCCAAGGTTAAAGGATTCATGGCATTAATTTTACTTAAATATTAATTATTTCCTGGTAATTACTGGTTAAAATCCTAAAATCTTTTAGTTGCGCTCCAACTTTTAGTTCAAGCGGCTCAATACCAAGTACTGAACTTGGATAGTAATTGGAATAATTTAATACTGTATTTAAATCAAATTTATAGATATTGAGTAGGCGCAAAATAGATTTAGCGGTAGTTAATGTTGAACCTGCAAGTGAACCATTTGATTTTAAAGTAGCAATACCTTCTTTAACTTGTACCGGTAATTTTCCTATTAGATATTCGCCATCCTCACCGGCAGCAGCTGCCATGGCGTCTGTAATAACTAACAACCTATTTGTTGCAATGCGATTTATATTATTAATAATTTCATCATTTAAATGCACACCATCATTTATAAATTCAATAAATACTCTTTCATCTTTTAAACCTTCAGAGGCAATACTGGCTGGAGTTAAATCAGACCAGTTTTCAAATTTAGGAGCACCGTTGTAAAAATGGGTAAAGACTTTGGCGCCTGCGTTAATCGCATCTTTGGTTTGGGATTGAGTTGCATCTGAATGTCCTATCGCAGCTACTATAGAGTTATCAGTTAAATATTTTATTGCTTCTATTGCACCATTTCGCTCGGGAGCAATAGTTACCATTTTGATGGTGTTTTCGGAAATATCTATTAACTCTTTTAATTCTGAAATTAGTGGATCACGCAAAAGAGTTGGATCATGAGCTCCACATCTACTTTCAGCTAGATATGGACCTTCTAGATGAATACCTAATATCTCACCGGAATGAACTAAGGATTTCAAGCGCAATATTTGGTTTTTTAAATCAGAAATTGGTTCTGTAACCAAAGAAGCAATTAATCTGGAAGTGCCAGTATTTTGATGTGCTGTTAAAGCTTTCCTAATGTTAGAGATATCAGGATTGCTGAAGTAATAACCACCACCACCATGGCAATGAATATCAGTTGCACCCGGAATTAGGATTCCATCCTTTTGTTCCGTTAATAATTCTGGAACTTCATTTGAAATAGAAACAATATTTCCATTTTCAATTTCAATACAAATATCTGATGCAATTTGCTGGTTTAAAAACGCTTTCTTAAAATATTTTTTCATCTTAATTTCCTTGCTGCGATTATTCCAGCACCAATCATTCCGGCTTTATCTCCTAATTGAGCTAATAAAAACTGAGGTCTTTTTTGAAAAGTTAAATGGTGATCCACATATTCCTTTACGGGTTCAATTAACTTTTCACCTGCATTAGATACTCCACCACCAAAAATAATAGCTTGCGGCGCCAAAATATTTATATATGCGGTAACTGATTTTCCAATCGCTTCCATCGCCTGATTCCAAGTATTTTCAGCTATTTGGTTTCCTTGGATAGCTAATTCCAGCACCTCTTTCGAGCCACTTACTTTGATCCCTGATTTTTCTTGAAAAGTTCGGGCGATAGATGGGGCGGTAGAAATGCTCTCTAAGCAATCATAAATACCGCAGGCGCATAGATAACCGCTTTGAACATTAAAATGCCCGATTTCCCCACAGTAGGGATTATCAATTAATTGCTCTTCCACAATTATTGCACCTGCGATTCCAGTGCCAATTGATAAGAAAAACTGATCTTGAAAATTAATACCTGCGCCATAAATGCTTTCTGCTAAACCTGCAACTCTGACATCATGACCAAAACTCCACGGCAAGTTAGTTGCTTGCGCTATTTTTGAGCCAAAATTTACATTTTTCCACAATAAATTTTCTGAGTATTCCACGATACCGTTTTTGGAATCAATCACACCGGGCACTACTAAACCCACAGCCTTTGCTTTGGGTGCAATTTTTTGCATCTCTACCGCTGCATTGACTATTTGATTAACTGAATGTTCTGGGCCCACTTCTCTTTGGGTATCAAATCTTTTCTCTTCTAATATTTTATTCCCTTGCAAAATTCCAGCTTTAATTTCAGTGCCGCCTGCATCAATACCTATAACTAACTCACTTGTTGAATTACTCATATTCTTATTCATTATTTAATCAACTCTAAAGCTTGAATTGCATTACCAATAATTCCAGCATCACTTCCAAATTTTGCAACCACAATCTCCGGCATTTTTTGGAAAGTTAAATTATTTTTTAGGGTTGCAACTATCGGATCTATTAAGTTATTACCTGCTTTAGATAATCCCCCGCCTAATATAATTTTTTCTGGCGCTAAAATAGTAATCAATGCTTCACATGCATTTGCTAAACCTAAAATTGCCTGTTGGAAAACTTTTTTAGCATTTAAATCTTCCGATTTAGCTAATTCAATTATTTCTGGGGTTTCTCTATTAATTTGAGTTAATTCAAAATAGTTTTGAGATATTGCTGCGCTAGAAGCAATTGCTTCTAAACATCCAATTTGCCCACAAACACATTTTCGACTATGACCAACTTTTAGATGACCAATTTCACCCACGAATCCCTGATTGAAAATAATTTTGTTTTGAATTTGAATTGCAGCTGCAATACCTGTTCCAATTGGTATAAAAATTGCATCTTTTACCTCTGCAGCATTTCCAAATTTACATTCCGCTAGCATCGCAACTCTGACATCATGACCAAAAGCCACTGGTATATCTACTCTATCTGCCACCAACTGCTTAATTGGTATGTTTTTCCATCCAAAATTACCGGCCCAGTGAATTAGACCAATACTTTCATCACTGGCTCCAGGAGTGGCAAAGCCAAGGCTGGAAATAGATTTATCTGAATTTTCTTTTTTATACTCTTGATAAATT
>OMHY01000121.1 GCA_900298985.1 Streptomycetaceae bacterium | reverse complement strand
TATAAGAGACAGAAGCAGCTTTGAAATCTAAACCAGGTTCTATTGAAAGATCTCGTTTTCATTTTTATGATGGCAAAGGTGAGCATGTTGAAAGACCACCTTGCAATTGGAAATCTTTATTTGGTGGTTCTGCTTGGACCAGAGTAGTAGAGCAAAATGGAGAACCTGGTCAATGGTATTTACATTTATTTGATTCATCTCAACCAGATTTAAACTGGGAAAATCCGGAAGTCTTTGCAGATTTTGAAAAGACACTTCGTTTTTGGCTAGATCTAGGGGTAGATGGTTTTAGAGTAGATGTGGCACATGGTTTAGTTAAAGATAAATTCCAAGATCATCCAGATCCGGATAAATTGATTGCAGCGCTTCGAGTAGATTCCACCGAAGTTTCTCGAGATGAAAGAGTTCAATTGCTTTCCAATATGCCATTTTTTGATCAAGATGGTGTTCATGAAATATATAGAAAATGGCGGAAAATATTGGATTCCTATTCACCTAAGAAAATGGCAGTTGCAGAATGTTTTGTTTATCCGCAATCTAAATTAGCAAACTATGTTAGGGCTGATGAATTAGATCAAGTATTCAATTTTGATTTTCTACTTGTGGATTGGGAGTTAAATGCAATTAAAACCGCAATTAACAATTCAATTTCAGTATTAGAAAATGTAGGTAAATTGCCCACTTGGGCGCTAGATAACCATGACTCCCCTAGGGTAGTAAGTAGATTGGGTAGCCTCGAAAAAGCTACTGCGCTGGCACTTATTTCACTCGCACTTCCAGGTTCAAAATATATATATCAAGGTGAAGAGTTGGGTTTAACAGATGGAGAATTAGAAAATTCAGAGCGGCAAGACCCGGTTTATGTTCGCACCCATGGAAAAGATTTAGGTCGGGATGGCGCTCGCGTTCCTATTCCCTGGAATAGTGAGGAAAAGAATTATGGTTTTTCTAAAGGAGCTCCCTGGCTGCCACTTCGCTCTGGATACAAAAACTTATCAGTCAACATTCAAATTTCTGACCCAGACAGCACTCTAAATCTCTATAAAAACGCAATTAGAATCCGCAAAGAGTATTTAGCAAATAACTCCATACTAGAATACTTAGATTCACCCAACGAAGTTTTGATCTTCAAACGAAAAAATATATTAGTGGTAAGCAATATTTGTGATAATAAAAAGGAAATAGATTTACCTGGGCAGTATGATTTACTTATTGCAAATCAAGAAGTGGGAATTAGTAACCAAATATTAACTATGAAAGCAATTTCCACTTGTTGGCTGATTGAGAAAGATTGAGATGAAAAAATATAGAATTGCAATTATCGGTGCGGGGCCCTCTGGCTATTTTGCAATTCAAAGCTTGCTTAATAGTGCAAATGAAGAGATAGATTTTCAAATTGATTTAATTGAAAAACTTCCTATACCTTGGGGATTGGTCAGATGGGGTGTTGCCCCAGATCATCCCAAAATTAGAACAGTCGGAAAAGTATTTGAAAAATTAGCCAATGACCCAAGAGTCAAACTTTATGGAAATGTAGAAGTTGGTAAAGATGTTTCAATTGATGATCTAAAAAAACAATATGACGCTGTAGTTATTGCAACCGGCGCTCCAATAGGCAAAAAGTTAGGCATACCAGGAGAGAATCTAAAAAATTCAATTTCCGCAGCTGAGTTTGTCCCTTGGTATAACGGCCACTTTGATTACACTGATTTGGATATTGATTTGGATTTTCAAACTGCAGTAATTGTAGGCGCGGGCAATGTAGCGATGGATTGTGGACGAATCTTGGCTATCACACCAGATGAGTTACAAGAGACAGATTTAGCCGCTTACGCATTAGAAAAATTTAAAAACTCAAAAGTCAAAAATACCTATATCGTCGCTCGACGTTCTTTAGAGCATGCAGCTTTTACCTCTGCAGAATTAAGAGATTTACCAAAACTAGAGCACACCAATGTAATAGTGGATCAAAGTGATGTGGCATTAGCTCATCGAGAAATAGATCTGGAAAAAGCAGATAAAGAATTAGTGCATAACCTACAAGCCTTTACAGAAATATCGGAAAAATCCAAACCTAATTTGGAACGCACATTAGAGTTTAGATTTTGTTTAACACCAAAAGAAATTCATGGAAAAGAAAAAGTAGAAGGTATAACTTTTCAAATTAATAGAATGGAAAATGGAAAAGCAATCCCTACTGATGAAACTTTAACTATTTCCTGTGGCTTAGTAGTTTCCGCAATTGGCTATGAAACTCAAAGTATTCCAGGTTTGAAATTGACAAACGGTAAAGTTCCAAATGAAAATGGATATGTAGAGGATAACTTGTATGTAGTGGGTTGGGCTAAGCGTGGACCAAGTGGAGTAATTGGTACAAATAAATCTGACGCTAATGAAGTCATGCACCTATTGATTGAAAAATTAGCACAACCAAAAGAAATGAATGGAATAGAAAATTTACTTCCAGGAAATCTAAAAATTATCAACCAAAGAAATTGGGAAGCTATTAATAGTTTTGAAATTGCAGAGGGTGAAAAAATTGGCCGACCTAGATTGAAAGTCACCAACTGGGAGGAGGCAGTTAATATTGGCCTACAGGGAAACCAATAAATACCCATATATTCCGCTATTTATTGAAGTATTGAGGTTAGCGTTATTTCCCTTTTGCAGGGTAGAATTCGCAAGCCTTTGGCGCCTGTAGCTCAACGGATAGAGCATCTGACTACGGATCAGAAGGTTAGGGGTTCGAATCCCTTCAGGCGCGCTTTACAAACTAGATTACTTTTCTCTTAATCAAAAAATATCAGCCTGAAGAGATTTTGCTATTCAAATAGCGAATTTAATATAAATCTTAAATGCCTGGGAGTCAGCTTCAAAAAACCCGCCCATGTACCCCTTGATTATATACCCCCTAGGGTATAGTATAAATGTTATAAGAGAGGCGGATAAAATGGCTAGAGTATTAATTTTAGGTGCTGGTATCGCCGGACATACTGCTGCCTTGCACGCAAAGCGAATGTTAGGTAAAGAAAATGAAATTATCGTTATTTCGCCTAACTCAAAATACAACTGGATTCCATCTAATATTTGGGTTGGAGTTGGAAAGATGAATGCAACGCAAGTGACATTTCCGCTTGCGCCCGTCTATAAGAAAAAGAAAATTACATTCCACCAAGCCCTCGCACAAGAAATTCATCCCGAAGGCGATTCCACAACTTATTCAGGTTTCGTTGTAATTACTTATACCGACCCAGCGCGGAATGGAGAAGTGGCAAAAATTGAATACGACTTTCTCGTAAATGCGACCGGACCTAAGCTCAATTTTTCAGATACTCCCGGATTGGGGCCTGACGGTCACACCGTCTCAGTTTGTACTTTCGGCCATGCAGCAGAGGCCGCTAAATCTTTAGAAGAAGTTATTGCAGTCATGAAATCTGGAAAACGCCAGGCCCTGGCTATTGGAGTAGGTCATGGAACGTGTACTTGTGAAGGTGCAGCCTTCGAATACACTTTTAATGTAGAGCACGAACTTCGCATTGCAGGAGTTCGTGCTCTTGCCGATATCACTTACATTACAAATGAATATGAGCTTGGTGATTTCGGCGTAGGTGGTATGGTTTTTTCTCAACAAGGATTTCAAACCACGAGCAAAATCTGGACTGAATCACTTTTTCGCGAGCGGAACATTAAGGCAATTCTTGGGGCACACGTTGAAAAAGTAGAGCCCAATGAGGTTCATTACGAACTTGTGGATGGAACTAAAGATGTTTTGAGATTTGATTTTGCAATGCTATTACCTCCATTTCGCGGCGTTGATCTCAAAGCATTCGATAAGAACGGTATTGATATTTCAGATAAAATTTTTGCACCATCAGGATTCATGAAGGTCGATGCTGATTACTCAGGAAAGCCCTATGAAGAATGGCTTGCCTCTGATTGGCCGAAAACTTATCGCAACCCTCTCTATCCCAATATTTTTGCTGTGGGAATCGCATTTGCCCCACCTCATCAAATATCTAAACCACGTAAATCTCCTAACGGCACTCTGATTGCTCCTTCGCCACCACGGACAGGAATGCCCTCTGGAATCATGGGCAAAACCGCAATCTTAAGTATTCGCTCTCTCATAAAAAATGGAGAAAATGCAAAGGTCGCAACAGCGTCAATGTCTGATATGGGAGCTGCATGCGTTGCATCCGCAGGATCAGGACTCAAACAAGGTTCTGCAGCATCCATGACTATGTATCCAGTTGTGCCTGATTACATTAAATATCCGAATACCGGTCGCAGCCTTCAAGATACCTATGGAGAAATTGGCTTAGCCGGTCACTGGATAAAACTTTTGCTTCACTACATGTTTATCTACAAAGCAAAGGGCCGCTTCGGTTGGTTCTTGATTCCGGAATAAGGGGAGTTACAAATGGTAAATCCAAATGAAAGTATTGCTTCTGCACCTCTTCCAACAGAAAAGACATTAAAGCAACGCAAAAATCTTTTTATTCAATTCATACGTTTTTGTTCAATAAATGTGCGAATGATTAAAATGATTCGAAAGGGTCACCACCCGATAGAAAAGAAAGGCATGTAAATGCAAACCCTAGATCCTGTTTGCAAAATGGAAATTGAGAGTAGTACCGCAGTTGAACAAACAACTCACAATGATGTGACTTATTTCTTTTGTATGCAGGGATGCAAAGACGCATTTCTTGCAGACCCAAAAAAGTATCTCCCAAAAAAGGGGCTATTAGAACGGTTTAGGAGGTAACGCAATGACAACAAAATCAACTCCGACACATATATTGCAAGATGAAGCAACAGTTGCTGCCATCACTGCCCGAGTAAAAAGAGCCCAAGGCCAACTAGGCGCTGTTGCTCGTATGCTTGAAGAGGGTAGAAATTGTGATGAAATTGTTCACCAAATGTCTGCGGTAGCAAAGGCAGTGAATACGGCAGCTTTTACTTTGATTTCTGCAAGTCTTGAAGAATGCATTGTCGAAGGAAGAAAAGATAAACAGGCAGTTACCGATAAATTGCAGAAATTATTTCTAAGTTTGGCGTAATTATGAAGAAAATTGTTGTAATCGGTGGAGTTGCTGGTGGAATGTCCTTTGCAGCTCGAATGCGACGTCTAGATGAAACCGCGGAAATAACAATTCTGGAGAAAAGTGGTTATGTCTCTTATGCGAATTGTGGTCTACCATATTATGTTGGTGGCATAATTGAAAAAGAAGAATCACTTTTACTTCAAACACCACAGAGTTTATGGAAGAGATTTCGACTAGATGTTCGCACTGGCACCGAGGTTCTTCGAATTGATGCAGAATTAAAACAAGTTGATGTAGTAAATCATTCAAGTGGTGAAGAATATTCTTTACCTTATGATTATTTAATCTTTAGTCCGGGAGCCGCGCCTATTAGACCTCAGATTCCCGGAATTGAGCAAGCGTTTTCACTTCGAAATGTAGAAGATGTGAAAAAGTTGTTTGAAGCTGTATCGCAGACTCCAACTGGCGCTGTGGTTGTTGGCGGTGGATTCATTGGCGTAGAAATGGCGGAAAACTTAATTAATCGAGGCATCAAGACTTCGCTTGTTGAAGCGCAAGATCAAGTACTTGCTCCGCTTGATTCAGAAATGGCGACCTTTGTTCATAATGAACTGCAATCTAAAGGTGTTGATTTGTATTTAGGAAGTGCACTTGCTTCTATTGAAGAAAATATGGTGACTTTGAAAAGTGGTGTAAAGATCGATGCTGATCTTGTCATTATGGCGATTGGTGTCCGACCGGAAGTCTACCTTGCGAAATCAGCCGGTCTTGCAATCGGAGAACGTGGTGGAGTGAAGGTTGATGACTTTAATCGCACAAGCGATCCATTTATTTATGCCGTTGGTGACGCGGTTGAAAAGAGAGATGCTCTTGATGGCAGCGCAACTCTCGTCCCACTTGCCAATATAGCCAATAGACATGGACGAGTTATCGCTGATCACATTGCTGGCAAACAGACTCGTCAAGTTAATGCTCAAGGCACTGCGATCGTTAAAGTTTTCGATCTCGCAGTTGCAGTATCGGGATGGAATGAAAAGCGTTTAATTGCTGCAAATCGAAAGTATTTAGCGGTCCATAGCCATCCTTCATCCCATGCTGGGTATTACCCTGGCGCACAGGGTATGTCGCTAAAACTTTTAGTTGAACCAACAACTCAAAAAATTCTTGGAGTACAAGGAATAGGAAAAGATGGAGTAGATAAACGCATTGATGTTATTGCAACAGCGATGCGCGCTGGAATAACCGCGCCGGAACTTGCAGATCTTGAACTTGCATATGCTCCACCCTTTGGCTCTGCCAAGGATCCAGTGAATATGTTGGGATACATATCGGAAAATGCACTCTCTGGAATTACTCCTACCGTACAGTGGCATGAAGTTGAAGCAAAGATTGAAGAAGGCTTCACTATCCTGGATGTGAGAAGTGTTGTAGAGGTTGATCGTGGCACACTTCCAGGTGCTCAAAATCTTCCAATCGATGAAATTCGAGAAAGAAAAGATGAAATTCCCCAAGGGAAAATCCTTGTAACTTGCCAGGTTGGGCAACGGGGGCATGCAGCAACAAGATTGTTACGCGAATTGGGCTATCAGGCGGTGAACCTTGATGGTGGGTATATGACCTGGAGTAATTCACCGGCCAACAAGAAACTAACAAGAAACTAGAGAGATAGGTAAATAAATATGTGCAGTAGAACTACGTGCCGCAAATGCGGAAAAGCATCCTGGTCAGGTTGCGGTCAACATGTGGAACAAGTAATGAAGGGCATCCCAAAATCCCAACGTTGCCAAGGTCATCAAAGTGACCCTAAGGAACCTGGATTCTTCTCTCGACTATTTTCAAAGAAAGAGGCAAAGTAATGTGTAGTGCAGTTCGTTGCGAAAAGTGTGGCAAGGCAACATGGTCTGGTTGCGGTCAGCACATTGAAGAGGCGCTCGCTCGTTTTTCAGAGGATGAAAAATGTAAGTGCGTTAGCGACCTCTCTTCTTGGGTGCCTGGAAACTAAAGTGGTAAAGGCAAATCATGGCTTTTCGTGATGGTGAACTTGTCTTTCGACCGGCGGGTGCTTTATCAGCACCTAACTTCGAAGAACTCATTCAAGCTGTATCGAATTTGAATATGGATGAAGTCCGAGCAGAAATTGAAAAAGCAAAGGCTGCGCAATAATGGAAACTGCTTCTGGCGATAAGTGGAGAAAAGCGCTTGAAGCATGGTCCATTCCCCAAGAAATTTTGAATCAAGCACCGGAAAATCCCTGGATACATCCGCCAGCCTTGTTTCAAATTCCCCAAGAAATTGAAAACTCTCCGTCACATATGAGGGCACGAGAAGCTTTGTCAGTAGATGCTTCAGTTCTTGATATCGGTTGTGGAGGAGGAATTGCATCCTTTGCACTCGTACCTGAAGTAAAAAAAGTTATTGGAGTAGATCATCAACCCGAAATGTTGGAGATGTATTCAGAAAATGCAATGAAAAGAAATCTCATTTGTGAAACTTTTGAAGGATTTTGGCCACAAATCCCACAGCAAGTTCCAAAAGCCGATGTAGTTGTCTCTCATCATGTTGTTTACAATGTTCAAAAAATTGAAGAATTTCTCCTGGAGTGCACAAATCATGCCAGAAATCGAATAGTTATTGAAATGCCTCAACAACATCCATTGGCTGTTTCAAGTGACCTCTGGATTCACTTCTGGAAAATACAAAGACCTGAAACTCCCACACCTTTTGATTTAGTGAAAGTATTGAATGATTTGAATATTGATGCTCAACTTGAGTTGTGGGAAGGTCGTATGCGCCAAGAGGTAGATCTTGAAGAAATGGCGCACTTCTCACGTATTCGTTTATGCTTACCTCAAAGCAAAGAGCCTGAGGTATTAGACATACTTAAGGAAAAACCGCCAAGTGAAGTTCGGAAGTTAGCAACTATATGGTGGGATATTTAAGTTAACAAACAACTTTTATTTATTTAACTTGCTAACAATTTGCTAACACCCCGAAGAAACAGAGGGGTATTTCCAGATACTTTTAGGTGCCAAACTTCACCAAATCCAATTGATTTGAGCCTGAGAGAATCCTCCAGAGACCTCCAGAATCTAGAGGTCTCAGACTACGGATCAGAAGGTTAGGGGTTCGAATCCCTTCAGGCGCGCAAATCAAAAATTTCTCTAGAATTCATTTTTTCTTAATACTTTGAACATGAACTTATTTAACTTTTATGATGTGCTTATTTCGTGCCCAATCCGAAAACTATAATTGTTGTTGGTGGCGGAATTATTGGAACTATGCATGCCGTTTTAGCGGTTGAAAATGGTTTTAAAGTAACTCAAATTGAAAAAGATAGAAATCCAGTTTCTGCCTCCGTTCGCAATTTTGGCCTTATTTGGGTAAGTGGACGGTTAGCAGGAAAAGAATTAGACCTAGCACTTCGAGCCCGTGAGTTATGGGAAAAAATTGGAACTAAAACATCAATTGGCTTTAGATCCAATGGCTCTTTGACGGTTGCGCAAAACGAGGCTGAATTTTCTGTAATGGCTGAAGCCATGAATATGAAAGATTCGGATCTGCGTGGTTTTAGATTGTTAACACAAGAAGAAACTCAAAAAATTGAACATTCATTTGCCGGTAATTTTGTCGGAAGCCTTCAATGTGTCTTAGATGCTGCTGTTGAACCTAATTTACTTTTAGGTGGGTTGAGGGAATATCTACAACTATCCCCGCTCTATAACTGGCTACCTGAAACAGAAATTGTAGATTTCAACCACAATGAAACTGGTAATCATCTTCGCGACCGAAATAACAATTTGTATTCAGCTGACTATATTGCTATTTGTACTGGAGCGATTCATGATGGATTAATCTCCGAATTCATGTCCAATGCCGCAGTCAGAAAAGTGCACTTACAAATGGCGGCAACTTTGCCAATCGATGTAAAAATTAATCATTCTTTTGCAGATGCTGATTCGTTGAGATATTACCCTGCTTTCAAAAACCTCAATTTGCATAACTTAGGTCCCCAAAGTGAAATAGCAGCAAAATACAAAATGCAATTATTAGCAGTTCAGCGTAACAACGGAGAGTTAACTATTGGTGATACACATGAATATGATGAACCTTTTAGTCATGAGATATTCGAGGAACCTTATCGACATTTAACTAAAGCAATAAGCAACATACTTGGAATTCAACCACCAGAACTGGAGCGAAGGTGGAGTGGAATATATAGCCAATCAACCAGTGAAGATATTTACTTTCGACGTGAAATTACTCCTGGCGTAGTTATTGTCACAGGGGGCGGAGGGCGTGGAAATACTCTTGCGCCAGCAATCGCAGAGGAGACCTTAAATTCATGGACCAATTAATTCCTAATAAGTTACCTATTAAGCTAATTGTCTTTGATGTCGCTGGAACTACTGCACAAGATGATGGTCTGGTAGTGGAAGCTTTTCGTAGAGCCATGATTGCGCTGGGCGTTGAAGATAATTCACCTAAACTTCAGGAAATGATCAATTATGTCGACGCGACAATGGGTCAACGAAAAATTGATGTCTTTACCCACCTTTGTGAAGGAGATATAAATAAAGCAAACCAAGCTCATAATCTTTTTATCGATAACTATGTAACGCTAATTGAAGAAGGCAAGTTACAAGAATTTCCTGGGATTAAGAAGCTCTTCAATGACTTAAGCGCACGCGGAATCACCCTTGCAATCACAACGGGATTCCCGCGAGTAATACTAGATAAAATCATTTTTGCACTAGATTGGAAAGATTACATAAATTTTTCGGTTGCTGCGTCAGAGGTTGAAAAAGGTCGACCGGCACCGGATATGATAATGAAATCTATCGAACTTTATAATCAAGTATTTTCCCCAAACATTTCTCCGGAAAATATAGTTGTTGTTGGAGATACTGAGTCAGATATCCAAAGCGGCCTGGCCGCAGGAGCCCAAATGGTGGTCGGAGTTGAGACCGGCGCCCATACTAAAGATCAGTTATCAAAGGTTGGTGCAACACATATTTTGAATCAAGCGATTGAATTAAACACCATTTGTTAATTTTACTTTCACTTTCAAACAGCCAATTAGTCAACTTTTCGCAAACTTAGATTAGTTAAATGCGCTTAACAATCCTAAAGGGGGATATATGCGTAATGTTAAATCAGTCGGAATTTTTGCAGCTACCGTGGTTGCAGTTTCGATGCTTGCGTCAATACCTGCTACTCAAGCAGCGCCACAAAAAATAGATTATTCAACCTGCAATTCATTAGCCGCTTGTGGCGGAATGGATGCACTTGTCAAAGCCGCGCAAAAAGAGGGGAAGCTAAATGTAATTACCCTTCCACGCGACTGGGCAAATTATGGAGAGGCGATGGATTTATTTTCAAAAGCCTTCGGAATTAAAATTACAGATGACAATCCAGACGGATCTTCTGCATATGAAATTCAAACTATTCGTACCGCACCGAAGTCTAAAGTTCCTGATGCAGTAGATGTGGGAATTACCTATGGTGCAGACAATGCGAATCTTTTTTCACCATATAAAGTGGTAAATTGGAAAGACATTACTCCAACCTATAAAGATTCAGCGGGCCGTTGGTATGGTGACTATGCTGGCGTGATTGCACTTTCCTATGACAGCTCTATTCCAAAAGCTCCAACTTCATTTTCTGATTTGAAAGATCCCGCATTCAAGAACATGGTTGCAATTGGCGGAGACCCATCCGGTGCTCAGGAAGCACTAATGTCAGTCTTTGCTGCAAATCTATCAAGTGGTGGAACAACTGATAATGTTCAACCAGGCGTTGACTATTTTAAGACTCTCAAGAATTCAGGGAATTTCGTTACCGCACTTGCAAGTGGACAAAACTTCCTAGCAGGAGCTTATAAAGTTTCTTTCTCATGGTCATTCAATGGTCCAGGAGCAGTAGCTACTGCAGCAAAAGCTGGAAAAACTGTTAAATATGTAATTCCTTCTGATGCTGTTATTAAGGGAACTCCTTACATTATGGCGATTCCATTTAACGCACCTCATCCAGCTGCAGCTCGTCTATGGACCGAATTCCTTTATTCAGAGAATAAAGGTTTAGGTTCTACAAATCTTGGTTCAGTTAAAGGTCTAACTGGATCTCAGATTTTTGCAAAGATTAATGGTGGCCAAAACATTTGGATTTCAGGTGGAGCGCTTCCAATTGAATATGATGCAATGGTTGCAAAGAAGACAAATGCGCCAGCACCAGATGGGTATCAAATTCCTGCAGGTGCAAAAATTGTAACACCAACTCCAGCGCAACAAGATACAGCGAAGGCACTTCTAAAAACTCAATGGCCCGCTATCGCAGGCAACTAACAACTAAAAATCTAAAAATAATTTAGGGAAGAAGTGAAAAGTTGCAGTCATTGAAATCTTTCAAAGTAAAGAGTTTCACTGCTGCTCTCCCACTTCTTCCCTTCTTAGCTTTCACCGGTTTCTTTTTGCTATGGCCAGTTTTAGCGGTAACCATTAGATCCTTTAAAGGAAATAAAAATGAATGGACTTTGGCAAATTATCATCCAATTCTAAAGACTGGTCCCTACCTTCACGCATTTGTTACCAGCATTAAGCTTTCAGCCATAACTTCAATCATTGGAGCGGCACTAGGTGCATTTTTTGCATATGTGGTTGTCAAATATGCACATGGAAAAATTTCATCAATTTTGGATTCTATCTCAGCAGTATTTGCTAACTCAGGTGGAGTCCCTTTAGCGTTCATGTTTGTCGCAGCATTTGGAACTGAAGGAATTGTTACTAAAGTTTTGAAATTTTTTGGTTGGGACATTTATGCGGGTCATTTCACAATTTTTTCTTTTGGCGGAGTAGTTCTGGTTTATTCATTTTTTCAAATTCCATTAATGTTATTGGTATTTAAACCTGCGATTTCTGGTTTAAAAAATGAATGGGTAGAAGCAAGCAGAAATCTTGGAGCTTCAAACATCTTTTATTGGAGGCGGGTAGCTCTACCAATACTTACCCCTCCCTTTATAGGTGCTTTTTTCTTATTGTTTGCGGGAGGCTTTAGTGCCTACGCAACAGCGAGGGCTTTAACTGTAGGAACTGTTCCGTTAGTTCCGATAATTATCGGGACCTTAGTCGATGGAAATGTAATCTCAGATCAAGCTAATTTAGGTGATGCTCTTGCTGTTGGAATGATTTTAGTAGCCGCCCTTGCTATGACAGGGTACTTATTTGCTCAAAGAAAAACTGTCCAATGGAAAAACTTATGATTCAAAAGAGTTCCAAGTTTATATTAATCTCAGCATCTGTCATTGTTTCAACTTTGTTGTTTGTAATTCCATTGGTAGCTGCATCTATTTATAGTTTCAAAGGAAATCAGGGCAAAGGCTATTCATTTGCTAATTATTTATGGTTAATGCATCAAGATGGATTTTTTCAAAGTTTAGTTACAACTCTGAAATTAGCTATTTTAGCCGGAGCTCTAAATTTAATTTTGATGGTACCAACCATGGTCTTTTTAAATTTAAAAGGCGCCAAGTTTAAACCATTAGTTGACTTTCTTTGTATTCTTCCTTTAATAATTCCAGTTGTATCTTTGGCAATCGGAGCGCAAGTTTCTATGCCAAGTATTCTTCAAAATACTGAGTATGAATTAGTTTTCTTTTATGTGGTCATTTCCCTTCCATTTACTTTCCGAGCACTAGATAATGCTTTACAAGCTGTTTCTTTAAATACTCTGGTAGAAGCCTCTAGAAATTTAGGAGCGACTTGGTTTCGTACCATTGTTAAAGTAATAGTTCCATCAATTAAAAGTGGAATCTTTAGCGCTATGTTTCTAACTTTTGCGCTCTCAATCGGTGAATACACCATAACATCATTACTGCATTGGGACACTTTTTCTACATGGACTGTTGTTGCGGGCCAGCAAAATATTCTTGGTGCAATAGCAATTTCAATTTTTAGTTTTGTTGGGGCGATTGCTTTGTTAACTATTATCGCTTTATTCTCAAACAAATCTAAGAAATTAATTGAGGTGAAGGAATGACTAAAGAAAGTCTAAGAGAAAGCAGCACACTGGAATTAGTAAAAGTGAGCCGTAATTTTGGGAGCGTAAAAGCACTGGACAGGCTTAATTTAAATGTAAAGCCAGGTGAACTGGTAGCTCTATTAGGACCTTCAGGCTGTGGCAAAACTACAGCACTAAGAATTGTAGCTGGGCTTGAATCAGCTACCTCCGGAGATTTATTTGTGAATCAAGTTAGATATAACGAAACACCGGCAAATATGCGGGACATGGGAATGGTATTTCAGTCCTATTCTTTATTTCCTAATTTAACAGTTACAGAAAATATAGAGTACGGACTTCGTGCGCGCAAAGTAGATCCAAGTTTAAGAGCTAAGCAAGTTACTAAAATGTTAGAACTGGTAGCATTGGGAAACAAAGCAAAATCATTCCCGCATCAATTATCAGGTGGTCAACAACAAAGAGTTGCACTGGCAAGAGCTTTAGCAATTGAACCTCGAGTACTTTTACTAGATGAACCATTGTCAGCCTTAGATGCCCAAGTCCGTAAACAGATTCGAGAAGAGATTCGCTCTATTCAATTAAATCTAGGAATTACAACTTTATTTGTTACTCATGATCAAGAAGAAGCTATGGCTATAGCAGATCGAGTGGGAGTAATGAATCACGGAAGATTGGAGCAAATTGATAAACCAACCTCGCTTTATAATGATCCTAGAACGCCATTTGTAGCTAGTTTTGTTGGTCAAGCAAATAAAATACCTGCAACTATGCGTAATAAAGGTAAGGTCCAGGTTCTAAATCAAAAAATCAATGTCTCAGAAAAAGATTCACATTTCCCAGAAGGGAAAAATTTAAATGTAATAGTAAGGCCAGAATCTATCGAACTAGCATCAGAAAATGATCCAGAGTCAACAAATGGACTGGTTGCAATTAAATCATTTTTAGGTCCATTAACTAAATTAGGAATTGCAGTCGAAGGTACCCCACTAATCCACCTGAGTATTTCTAGTAAAGAAGTCAGGAAATTCAATATTGGCGACAAAATTTCTTTCAAAATTTCTTCTGAGGAAGTGATGGTGGAAAATGTCTGATTCAACAAAAATTCGCATCACTCGTGGAGAGCCAAATGAATTAGGTTGGGTTAATCTAGAACCATCAGATGGTGAACTATTAATTGGTAACTCACCATCAAAAGATGCAAAACCACTACTATCATTTATTCATATATCTGATCTTCATATTTGTGATGCGCAATCACCAGCTAGAGTTGAATTAATGGATCGATTCGCAGATCCTCACAATCCAACCTCAGAAATGATTCCATTAGTTGGTGCATATCGAGCTCAAGAAATAATGACTACCCAAACTCTAGAAACCATGGTTCGAACAATAAATTCAATTTCAACTGGAAAACATTCAGAACGCCCAATCGACTTTGTCATTGCAACTGGCGATGTAACTGATAATGCTCAAGCAAATGAATTGGAATGGTATTTAACTATTATGGATGGCGGCTTAGTTCATCCTGATAGTGGTGATAATGAGCATTGGGAAGGTGTGGCATCAACTGATCCTAAAACTTATGATCGTTCTTATTGGAATCCAGAAGGTACACCCGATGGATGTGAAGATGATTTCCCCCGATCATTGTATGGCTTTCCTACAATTCCAGGTCTTACTTCTGCAGTTCGACAACCATTCATGGCAACCGGGGTTAGACATAAATGGTTAGCAACACATGGAAATCATGATGCTCTTTTACAAGGAACGGTTCCTCCCGATGAATTGTTGACTAATATCGCAACTGGTGGAGAGCGTTTAACTGAATTAGCACCAGATATAGATTTAGTAAAAGTATTTAGTGGCTGGTCAATGGTAGGTCCGGCTTCATATGCAGATCCAAAGGGTGGAAAGTTTAGAAGCCAAGACGTAGATGAAAGGCGACGTCTTAATCAAACTTCTGATTGGGCGCGATTGCATCTTTCTTGTAATCATGATGGACATGGATTAACTCAAACAAATATTGAAAATGGAACAAAGTATTGGTTTAAAGATATTGGAGATTTTCGAATAATTTCATTGGATACCGTTAATATTAATGGTGGTTGGCAAGGTTCGCTTGATGAGTCACAATTTAATTGGTTGAAGAGAATACTGAAGGAGACTACTCAAAAATACATAATCCTAGCTTCGCATCATCCTCTGCATACGATGTTTAACCTCTTCGCGCCTGAAGGAGCGGATAGAAGAATTGGAATAGATGAAATTACTGATGAACTCTTGAAGCATCCAAAAATTAAATTATGGGTAGCAGGACATGATCATGATAATCGAATTCGATATGTAGGAACCGAAGGGGAAAATGGATTTTGGCATATTTTAACTTCATCCCTAATTGATTGGCCCCAACAAGGTCGAATGATTGAGATTTTTGAAGATGAACAAGAATTAGTTATATGTACCTTAGTCTTTGATCATCAAAGTCCTATTAATCTAGAAGAAGCTACAAGTAACTTATTGGAAGCTAAGAATCTGGCGGGGATATCTAGAATTTTATCTGCAAATCATTGGCAACGCCGTAAGAACAATGAATATTTTAATGAGTTAGCCGCTGGAGAACCCACAGATCGAAATAGATACCTGAGATTAAAAATTTAGCGTTTGTATATTCCTTGCTAACAATTTGCTAACAACCCCGAGAAACATTGGGATATGTCTTGAAACATCAATAGACTATCCCCCGTCTATTAACATATTTTTGAGTGTTTTGGAGAGTTGCCGTTGCTACGGCAACTCTTTATTATTTCTAATAAGAGTTTTACCGCAGTTAGGCAAGCAATCACTATTGCTAGGAAACGCATGATTCACATTCCTTTCTACTAAATTTTTGTCCTTTCGGACAATTTCTATCTTTAAGGAGAGAAAAACTCTTTAAGTAAGAGCAATAGATCAAGCAGAAAGCAAAGCCAAAACACTTTTGCGAACATTACTTATAAAATTAAGTTGGCTGAATTACTTATCAAAAATTAGATTGGCGAACACATTAAATTTATATTTACTAGAAATAAAAATTCTAAATTTTCAAAATTCTAGAAAAAAAGTCTAGTGATTGATTATTTTTATGCCATTATTGGCTTGTGAACAAATTGTCTAGGAATCCTAAATTCAAAATATTCTTGTTAATAAGTAGTCTGGCTATCTGCCTGCCCTACCAAGTTGCAAAAGCGAATCCCACTAAAGGCGCAATCTGCCCAAAGGCAGGTGCAATTCAAGTTCTACCTGGACAAAGATTTATTTGTGTTAAATCTGGAAAGAAATTGATCTGGAAAATTCTAAATTCAGTTCCAACACAAAATGTTGATTCAACTTTAACCTATAGGTCTATTTATGATCAGCCTTGCGGAACTCTAGGTGAGCATAAAACTGGTAAATACTGGGTATTTGTTTGTAGAAAAGGTTCTGTTCAAAATCTTAATGCTTCCCCACACTGGGGTGTGGAAAGAATGGTTGCAAACACTACAAACCCAATTCCGATTTCACTACCGGCTAAATCAAGCTCGGGAATTACTTGGGACAATCTAGTCAGTCGTGCTGATGATATATATGCAGCAGCTTTCAATAATTTCCAAGATATTTTGAAAAAAATACAGCTGCGAAAATAGATGCACAAGTGTTTGTTGGTCCAAATACACCGAGCGTTCTTAAAGATGGAACTTGGACAGATAGATACCAGATAAATCTAAAAGTCTATAAAGGATATTTATTGCCTCAATCTTTGAAAGCAGTTGTTTACAACTTTAAGGATGTGCAATGGGCAGGAGATAAACTTGCATCATTTCCTGAAACTGATCCTGGAATCGCAAAGCTTCCTTCGATTGAGTGTACCTCTGATCAACAATGTGGTTCTGGAAATCAAGGTTTAATGCCAAATTCCTTAAAATCTGTTGGTCAGTTTGGAGTTGGGCCTAATGCAGCAAATGACCCTTATTTTAATTCTGGAGGAATAGCAGTTCATGAATTTACTCATGCTATTCAAGGAGCGCAATATTACAATGGTGATAATTTGAATGATGGAAATCAAGATAACAACACTTTAACTCCTTGTTGGTTAACTGAAGGTCAACCTAATTACACAGCAACCGGAACTTGGAAAACCTTAGATGAATATAGACAAGGTATTCAGACTATGTTTATTGGGCATCTAACTAATTATCTAAAAAATCATTCACCTGATTCTATTAATGCTATTTTTCAAAATTCCTTCCCAGGAGAACAATGCCGAGCACCATTTAATCAATACGGACCGCAATCCCCCTACCAAATGAGTTACAGCGTTGGAATGTTCGCTGTTCAAATTTTGGCTGCAATCGGTGGTGTGGATTCAACTATGGCCCTAGAAACTGAAATGTCACGTGGATTGACTTTCCCGGAAGCATTTCAAGCGGTATATGGAATATCGTGGAGCAAAGGAAGTTATGAAATTTCCCAAGTAATCAGTAATCAAATGGATGGGCTAAATATCCAACCTAACTTTTTCATGCCAGGGCCAACAGTGGCCCCGGATGGAACAGTTAGTTAAGTATCATAATATTTTTCACTAATAATCATATTGAACATTGATTACAAATATAGGTTTGAATAGAATTCGCGAGTGAAATCCCTAATCAAGACTTGGTGTTTTCGCATTTCCCCAATTCTTTCAATTTTGCTATTTGCAAATTTAACATGTTATTCTGTACAAGCGGCAAACAAAATACATATTTCATTTGTTTTGATGGATATGACTGCAAATAAAAATGTTGGTGCCAATTCCACAATAGTGATGGAACAAGTAAATAGAAATGATAGTCAGCAACAACTAACTGACTCAAATGGTGTTGTAAGTTTTGATATAGATCAAACTGATTACATATTGAGATCTTACTGCGCGTCATGTCATACAGACTTTGCCTTTTTCTCGGGAGTACAATATTTAATTTCTCCTCAATCGGACGGAACTATAAAAATGTTGTCGGCTGCAGACAAAAAAGTTGCTAAGGATAAAGATGGCAATTTTATAATTGAGACTAACTTTAAACGTACAGTTTCAAAGGTAGATCCCTGGACTCTACTTAAAAATAGACCAGAATTTCATCGGGATTCACCGGAACATATGTATTTAATGACAGATGGAAAAGTATTAATGCAATCAAGGGGTGGACGAGGAATTGATAATTGGTGGTTGTTGGCACCGGATAATTCTGGAAGTTATGTAAATGGCACTTGGACACAAATTCCTAGTCCAAGTCCAAATTACAACCCACAAAATATGAATGGCGCAGTGCTTCATAGTGGAAAGTTCATGATTGTTGGTGGAGAACAAAATACTAATTCCGATGGAGTGATGGAGGAAAATACCAATCAAAGTTATATATATGATGAAATTAAAAATACTTGGACCAGTGTTCAGCCACCAACTAGCGATACTGTTGATTGGTCAAAGATTGGCGCAGCCCCATTTATTGAACTAGCTGACGGCAGAGTGATGGTTGGTCATAATGGTCTAACAAGTAATTCCCCTGGTATTCCTGCTGTGTTATTTGATGAAACAAAAAGTACTTGGACTTTGACAGGGACTAATAAAAATACTTCAAATAATGAAGAAGGCTATACCTTAATGGCTAATGACAAGGTATTTAATGTTTGGAATGGGGATGACAATCCTGATCTTTTAAAAACTGCGGAAACATTTGACCCCACAACTGGTTCCTGGACACAAACCTCAAAAGCACCAGCAATTACTGGACATGCAGAAATTGGACCAGCAATCTCTTTGCCAAATGGAAAAGTTTTGCAAATGGGTGCCACCGGACATAATGAACTTTATGATCCAATGACCAATAGTTGGTCTACTGTTCCTGATTTTCCAAAATTGAACAATGGCTTGCAATTATCTGCCTCTGATAATGAATCAGTGGTCTTACCATCTGGGAATGTTTTGGTTATTACAAGTGTTTTCACCTGTTCAACACAAAATTGCAATTTTATGGGACCTGCCAGATGGTTTGAATATGATGTATCTACAAATACTTGGTTGCCAGTTGATGATGATCCAATTGTAGATTCTAAAGGGAATGTTACAAACGGTACGCAAGTATTGCCTTTACCTAATGGCCAAATAATGGTATCCGAAGCGGGAAATATTGCATTTTACAATTCTGAAAAATCTCAAAATATTTATGCACCGACTATTTCTAATCTGTCTGCCTCTGAATTAAGCCCCAATAAGAATTACACTTTATCCGGTTTGCAATTGGCAGGTTTGACTCAAGGAACTTCTTGGGGTGATGAACAACAAAATCAAACTAATTACGGCATAGTGCAAATTAAAAATAATTTGACCGGTCACATCTTCTATGGAAGAAGTTCTAATTTTAGTTCTACTTCTATAACTCCCAAGGCACCTTCTACTTTTGACTTTACTATACCTAGCAACATTGAAAATGGTCGTTCAACTTTACAAGTAATTGCCAGTGGTTTTGCCTCCAAACCTGTAAATGTATTAATTAGTGGAGGTTCGATGGTGACTTCAAATGTAGCAACTAAGGTTTTGACTTGTGTAAAGGGAAAAATAGCTAAAAAATCTAAAGGCACTTTGCCAGGGTGTAAGACAAGGTAAAAATTCAATAAAACTTACTCCAGACTACTTCCAATCTAATTAAAAAAACAGTTTAATTTTCTCGTGCCAAAGAAAGCTCTAAGTATAATTTTGTTGCTGTTTCTTTTTCCTTTCAACCTACCTAATGCTTATTCAGTAACGATTTTTCCTGGTGTGCCTTGCCATCGGCAAGGGAGCATTTTGAATAAATCAGGAAATGAATTTATTTGCATAAAAAAAAGGAATAAGTTAATTTGGATACATTTCAAGATGCCCATTTCCGGAAATAAAAATCCTAATTACTACATTCCACCAACTCCTAATTCAATTAATCCACTTACGTTTTCTAATATTGTGGAAAGATACCAAGAAATTCCAAAGGCAGTGTTTGATTCAATAAAGGAGACCAAGTTAAGAAATAAAAATATCCCAGAAGCAAATCCATCTATTCAAGTGGTGAGAAGTCCAGGTTTAGTTGGAACAAATTATGATAACGAAGAAATATGGATGAAGGAGGTTACAGCTGGTCTGGCCAAATTTAATAAGTTTAAGAAAGCCTACGTATTTGCATATACTTTTCAAGATGAAGTTTGGGCCCAGAAACAAATGGACTCTCTTTTAAATGATGGGAATTTTCATGCGGATAGAATTTATGGTGGAAAAAGTTGTGATGGTCAAGAAAATGTACCTATGGTTGCTGGTGTAATTGCAGGCTGGGATCAAGCAATAGATAAATCAAAACCTCTTGCCTACGGGACTCCGGTAGTCCTTACTGGATATTGTGGACAAGATGCCTGGGAAAAATGGGCGATGCAAAGTGGAACTTCACATGAATTAAGCCACCAATATCAAGCACTAAATTTTTGGGATTCTAAACAAAATAAATATGACAATTTTCAAACCAAAATGCCTTGCTGGGGAGTTGAAAGACAAGCTGTTTTGGCTGGATATTCCACGGTGACTTCATGGCCAGCATTTTCTTCAGATTTTCAATATTTTCCTGCGCCATATTATCTAGATTCTGGAATGAATCTAAAAACTTTGGGTTCAGCACCAATTATTTGGTCTCCAGAGGATGTAACTAGTTATTTGAAGGAATCCACTTTTGAATTACCCGCATGCCGTAGTACCTATAAATTCGCAATTTCATTCAGTATTGGAACTTTTACTGTAATGGTTTTATCTGCGATTGCAGGCTATGAATCTACTTGGGCACTTGAACCAATGTTAAATGATGGAATTCCATTCAAAGTTGCGTTTCAAAATGTCTATGGGATTTCCTGGGATAAAGCGTTACCTATTATCGCTCAGGCAGTATCGAAATTAGACTTGTACATATACGACCCTCCCTCAACTACCGTATATCAAGCAAAAGATCCTACAAACATAGTTACTTTGATAGGGCAAGAAGGTTGCTCTGCTTACACACCAGATGGAAAAAATGTTTACACTCGAATACAAGTTTTCCAAGACGGATTTTGGAAAGATGTACCAACGTTGAGTATTAGCTGGAATAAGGATCCATCTTGCGATCGTGTTCCTGGTAAAGATTGGATTGCCACAATTAAAGTTGCTTTAGATCACGGAGTGCAATACAGATGGCTCTACGTAGGAGCTGTGAATATTGGACAGAGAGATGAGAAAGGTCGTGGAGTTTCACATCCAAGCACTTATCAATAGAACTTTAAATCATTTACTTAATTGAGAAATATCTTTTAATAAATTTGTTGCGATGAAATAACCGCCCAATCTAGTTGGATGACCATTGACATATGGTTGATTTTGCTGCGACATATCAATCATTGGTGGAGATAGAAAATTTAGAAAAGGTATTTGTAAATCCTGCGCAACTTTAGCCAGAGAAGCTGCCCAATTTGGATTGCCCAAATACGAAGTAGTTAAAATTAATATTGCATTTGGATCAGCTGATTTAAATTTTTTCATATCTTTAGATGCCTCATCTGCAATTTGCTGATCTGAAAAAGTACACTTCGGGCAATAATCATTTGTACTAGCCACAAATATAACCACTTGAGGCTTTTGCGGAACCACATCTCTTACTATTCGATCTCCAAAAATTTCTCCCGCTGATTGATTTAGAATTCCTTGGCCGTTTACACCTTCGGAGATAACATTCCAATCAGTTAACCAACTCAATTGTGTTGGATATCCATCCCAACTCATATGTGGACCAGATTCACCCAGAGTTGGATGAGTAAAAGAATCTCCAAGAATTACAACTCTTAAACTTGCATTGTTATTTAATGGAGTAATTTGTGAATTACTATCAGGTAGAGAAACTCCAAAGAAATTTGTTCCACCTTCAAACTCAAGTTTGATTTGATATTTACCAGGTGCACCTAAATTTACTGTATCAAAAAAAGTTTTTCCATTAGTTGGATGAGAAGTTCCACTAATAGATTGGTACATCCAACTACCATTATCTTTTTTAAAAGCTAATCTCCAAGATAAATTGCTATAAGGTTCACCAGCACCAGGTATAAAATAATTTGAATTAATTACTTGAAATCGGCCTTGTTCATCTGTAGTGGTTAAATTAAATTCAACACCCCAGGGACCTATCGCACTTATTGAAGTAAAAACTCCAGTTTTGTTTTGATTATCAAACATCCCCCAACCTTTTAGCCCAGAAGCATCTTGCACCGCTAGAGGGTTTGGTCCATATAGTTTGAATTTATTTAAGGAGATGACTGGTTCAATTTTTGGAAAAGGATTAGTTGTAGAACTCGAGATTTTGACTGTGTTGTTTGGATCTAGTTGAATCTGGCTGGCTATGTTACTTGCTGCACTTTTTGCCGCAGAAATAAAATCAGGAAGAGTTAGATTTGGAGAATCTGGAAGGCTACTGTCTTGCTTTGTTTGAGATGATGATTGATTATTATTTGTATTCTCGACTTGTGAACTATCTTTCTTGTGAAATCGCCAAATATTTCTGCCTCTATAACTTTGGCAGATTAATTCTCTGTTTCCAAATTTAACAACATTATCAATAACTAGACATTTAGCCCCAGGCTTAACGATAGAGGCGATTGAGTTTTGAGGTACTACAAAAATCAAAGTTACTAAGAAACCCAGTAGGGCTAACCTTGTTTTCATAGACTAATTGTCTAATTTTTCACCTAAAAAGTATAGGGTTTTTTCTACTTCGAATTTCCTATTTAGATATTATTAATTGACAAGTTAATTGGAAACTAGTTTTAATAACCTTTTAACTTCTTCTTTGACCACTTCCTTAGCAGGGATTAGATATTTTCTAGGATCAGATAACTTAGGGTCGCCGCTCAATTGATTTCTAATCTGGTTGGTAAATACCTTATTTAGATGGGTAGCGATATTTACTTTGGAGATTCCACTTTTAACTGCCTCTAAAAGATCTTCATCGCTAACGCCACTAGAACCATGTAACACTAGTGGAACTGGAACTTCATGGGAGATCTCTTTAATTAATTCAAAATTTAATTTGGCATCTCTGGTATTCATAGCGTGAGAAGAACCAACTGCAACTGCTAATAAATCAGCGTTAGTATCTTCTACAAATTTTTTTGCTTCAAGTGGATTAGTTCTGGCACCAGGTGCATGAACCCCATCCTTGCCACCAATTTCACCTAACTCAACTTCCAAGCTCCCCCGATAAGAATGAACTAACTCCGCAATTTGTGAACTTATTTTCACATTTTCGCTGTAATCTAGTTTTGAACCATCATACATAATGGATTTACAACCTAAATCAAGGCCTTCTTTAATTAAATTAATATCTTCTATGTGATCAAGGTGAACACAAATAGGAGTTTGTGAACCATTAGCGATGGCTTGAGTTGCTAGAAAAATTGGTTTTAACGAACCATGGTATTTAATAGCGTTCTCTGAAATTTGCATTATTAAAGGAATTTGCATTTCTTCTGCAGCTTTCAGATAACTTTCTGCATGCTCCATCAAAATTACATTAACAGCTAAGACTGCGCGATTTTTGAGTTTATATTCAGCGGCAAGTTTTGCTGCAGTTACATTAAGCGATGATGACATCAATACCTTTCGAATTTAAATCTTTCACAATTTCGGGTGGGATTTTGTCATCTGTAATAATACAATCAATTTCCTCAGGTTTTAAAATCACAGAAAATGCACGGTTATTGAATTTATCTGAGGTAGTAACTATTACTACTTTGGCTGCTCTTTTTGCAATTGCACGATTTACTCTCGCTTCATCAGTGAAATTAGCCAATGCTCCCAACTCTAAATCAAAACCTTCAATTCCAATAAAAGCAGTATCAATAGCAAATTCCTCAATAACACTTTCGGTGAGCGGACCTGTTAATTCGTAGGAATGAGTTTTTGCTACCCCACCAGTTACTACTATCTTAATTTGTGTTCTAACAGTTAGCTCTGCTGCAATATTAACCGCATTAGTTAAAATATTTAAGGCAGGGACGCTGGAATTTTCATCTGGTGCGAATTTGTCACTTGATCCAAGAGCTCGAGCAACTTCAGTAGTGGTAGTTCCACCATTAAGCCCAATGGTTTGATAGCGCTCAACTAAAGTTACACACTTTTGTGCAATTTTAATCTTGTCACTATTTTGTTTGGCAACTTTGTAGGAAATGGGAAGGGAAAATGGACTTCCTAAAGCAGTTACCGCACCATGCGATCTACTTACTAAATTTCTACTTGCTAATTCATCAAAATCTCTTCGAACTGTAGCAATACTTACTCCCAGACTTTGTGCGGCTTGGTCAATATTTAGATTTCCTGAATCCACAACTAATTCTAGAATTCGGTTTAATCTCTCTTGTTTTCTCATATTGAATTTACCAAGTTATTCTTTTCTTACTTAACACTGCCGGCGGTTAAGCCAGTAACTAACCATTTCTCAATGAAAGCAAAAAGTATTACTACTGGAATAATGGCGATTAAAGAGCCAGCAAATAAATATTCCCATTGAACTTGGTATTGTCCAATGAAAGAGTCCAATCCAACTGTAATTGGTTGATGGGTCGGAGATCCTTCCACGGTAAATGCAATAACAAATTCATTCCAGGCCGCAATAAAAGTAAAAATAGTTGCAGTAACAAGACCAGGAAGAGCAAGTGGCAAAACAACTTTACGTAAAGTTTTTACGCGCGATGCACCATCAATCCAGGCAGCTTCCTCTATTTCCATTGGAATGCTGGCAAAAAATGAAGAGAGTATCCAGGTAGCAAATGCTAAATTGAAAGCTGTATATACCAAGATAAGAGCTTGGTAAGTATTTACTAATTTAAAACTTACAATCTCTCTAAATATTCCAATCACAAGTGCAGTAGGAGAAAACATTTGTGTTATCAGAACCAAAAACATAAAAGCATTTCGACCACGAAAATTATTTCGGGCTACATAATAAGCTGCTGGTACTGCAATTAGAATTACTAATACAGTAGCGCTTAAGGAAACTATGATTGAACTTTTGAGAAAAGTTGCTAGTGGTATTTGTTTCCAAATATTAATGAAATTTGCAAACTCCCATTTCTTTGGAAGATAAGTTGTGGGAATATTTGTAATTTCAGATTTTGGCTTAAGTGAGGTTATAAGCATTTCAATATAGGGAGAAATAAATAGTAAGCCCACAATCCAAGCGCTAATAGTTAATGTAGTTTTGCGAAATGATTTCATTTATTTTTCTGCGCATTTCTACTATTAACCCGCAAAAACAACCCAATAAATACTAATATTATAAGAAAATTCAAGGTCGCCAAGGAAGCTGATTGGCCGATATCGGAGGTTTTAAAAGCGATTTTATAGGCCATAGTTGTAGTGGTATCGGTAGATGATCCTGGTCCACCTTGAGTAATTGCCCAAATAACCGGAAAAGAATTAAATACATTTATTAGATTAATAACTATGCCAATCAATAAAGCTGGGCGAAGCAAGGGAAAAATAATCTCCCAATATCTCTTCCAATCGTTTGCGCCATCAACTTTCGCTGCTTCTAATATTTCCTCTGGTATCGTGGATAGCCCAGCAATAATTACATAGGTAGTAAAAGGAACTGATACAAATACCGCTACCAACATCAACCAACCAAACGCAATATTTGGGGATCCCAACCAGGCATATGGTTGATTTATGAAACCTAAATCTTGAGCAATTCGGTTAAAAATTCCATAATAACTATCTAACATCCAACGCCAAGAAATAGCGGTCATTACCACTGAAGCAGCCCAAGGCACTATTAAGCAATACCTAACTATTCTTCTACCTACAAATTTTTGATGCAGCATTTGTGCAAGTGGAAGAGAAATTAAAACAGAAATTAGTACTACCCCAATTACCCAAACGCCGGTGCGAAGTAATACTCCAGGAAGATCTGAGTTGGTAAAAAGAGTTTGATAATTTGAAATTCCGGTCCAACCGCGAATTTGTCCAGCTTGATTTACATATCTAAAAGAGGTAGTAAACATTTCTATTGCTGGCCATAAAACAAAAAGTGCTATGACTACAATAGCCGGACCAATCCAAGGCAGTGATTGATAAAAAGGCTTTTTCTTTACATGATTTAGTGTATTGATTGCCATTTTATCCCTTGGAAATTAGATTTGAAATTAAACTGACTCGCTAAACTACTTTGTTTAACGAGTCAGTTTATTTAAATTGCTCTTAACTTTTAAAGGTTAAGCTTTTGCTTTTAGCGCTGTTGCTTGAATATCACTCAGTACCCCAGATGGGCTACCAGTGATAATTCCACCAATTTTTTGTTGAATTGCGCCTTGAACTGTTCCCCAAGTAGCAACTGTACCTGGGTAGAAAACAGCGTTTGGCAATAACTTGATGAATGGTCCAAGTACTGGATCTTTAGCAGCGGCAGCACCAGCATCTTTGGTTGCTGGAATAAATCCACCAGTTGCTTTCAAGAAGTTTGCATAATTTCCTGGTTGGAAGAAATAAGACATGAACTTACCAATTGATGTTGCATTCTTATTTCCATTAAAGAATGAGAAATAATCCTGAACACCTAGAGTAATTGCATTTTTCCCTTCATTATGTGGGAATGCACCAACACCATAATTAATTCCAGATCCACCATTAGCTTTTAACCAAGCTGGGAAGAAAATTGCACCGTCAATAAATGCAGCTTTGCCAGCAGCAAACAATGCTTGAGCACACTTTGTACGATCACATTGTTCTGGGTGTGGTTCGGTATAACCAGATGCAGCTTGGCTCTTCAAAAATGCTGCAGCTTTAATGTTAGCGGTTGAATTAACAGTCCACTTTCCATTGGTGTAATACTGTCCACCATTTCCACCAGCCCAAATTGCAAACTCTGCTTGAGCTTCTTCTGGTCCAAGTGGAATTGCGTATGGATAAACACCAGGCACTTTAGCTTTGATTGCTTTTTCAGCTGCAATTAATTCCGCCCATGTAGTTGGTGGGTTGGCGATTCCAGCTTTTGTCAAAATATCTTTGTTATAGAAAAGTGCACGTGCAGATGCAAGATCTGGTACTGCATAAGGAACTCCGTTATAAGTAGAGTTATTTAAAAATGCAGGAATAATGTTATCAACTACTGAAGCAGGTAATACATCAGAGACTTTATATAGAAGTCCTGCCGCTGCTCTTCCGGAATACAAGTTGTCATTAACAATGTCAGGAACTTGACCAGTTGAAACTAAAGTTGCAACTTTTTGATTAATGTCATTCCAGTTAACAATTTGTACATTAACTTTGATATCTGCATTTGCTGCTTGGAATGTTTTTGCTAAATCATTCCAAAATGCTTGGGTTGCTCCATGGCCATCATAATCTGCAGCTACCAAGGTTATGGAGCTTGCAGCATGAGATGGAGCGGCTAAAACTGCAGTTGCTGCTAGAACAACTGAGCTTAATAACCCAATCTTCTTTCCAATCTTTTTCATTGTTTCCCCTCCCATCTGGCAATTTTTAGGGATTAGATCCTCCATTTGGCCAGATGTTTTCTAGTCCACCAAGATTTTTGGCGTGACTACTTGGTTGTACTTTTGTACATACAGGCTGGCTTGTCAATGATTTTGAGTGATTTTGAATTATTAAGATTTGATAACGACAAATTCGCTCAAATTTTTTGACTTTTGCCAGGTAAAAGTCCTAGGCTCAACACATGTCATCAAAGAACCAACCAGAAACCTTTGCGGAACAGGAAATCGCCACTCAACCAGAAATATGGGCAAAAACAGCAGAGTTCTTTCCCTCGATAGCTGATCGACTTCCGGGCAAAGCCTTGAAAGTGGCAGCGGTTGGTTGTGGCTCCTCCTGGTTTATGTCTCAGGCTTATGCGGGACTTCGAGAAAAAAATGGATTTGGCGAAACTGATTTTTATACCGCCCGAGAATTTTCCTTTACCCGAAAATATGATGCAGTTGTTGCAATTAGTCGTTCCGGAACTACCTCTGAAGTCGTAGAGGTTTTAGAAAAAATTGATGTGCCTTCCACAATTATTACCGCTGTCCCAAATTCACCGGTAACAAAAGTCGCTACTAAATCTATAGTGATGGAATTTGCAGATGAAGAATCAGTTGTGCAAACTAGATGGGCAACAGCAGCGCTTGGTTTATTAAGAATGAGTCTAGGCTTTGATTTAAAGAGCATTATTGATCAAGCAAAAATTGCTCTTGACTCAGATATTGAGGAATTATTAGAGGTAGAACAAATTGCATTTTTAGGTAATGGCTGGACGATTGGATTGGCACAAGAAGCAGCATTAAAAACAAGAGAAGCCGCACAATTTTGGTCTGAAGCATATCCAAGTTTTGATTATCGCCATGGTCCTATGTCAATTGCACAACCTGGAAGAGCAGTTTGGCATTTTGGAATTCCAGAGGAGAAATTAGCTTTAGACATCAAAGCAACTGGAGCGCTATTTGAATCAAGTTATCTAGATCCAATGGCTCATTTAATTCGTGCCCAAAGAGTTGCAGTTGGACTTGGGCAAAAGCGGGGGTTAAACCCAGATCAACCACGAGGTTTAGCTCGTTCTGTCATTTTAGATTCAAAGTGAAAAGACCTCTTAATATATTCTTATCACTATGAAATATGTGCTTTCCGTTGATGTGGGCGGCACCTTTGTTAAAACCGCTTTAGTAAATGAAAATTTAGAGATATTTGAAAAAAAATCATTCCCTACCGCTCAAAATAATCCCGATGGAACAGCAGTTGCAAATCAAATTAAGTCAATTTATCAAGAGTATAAAAAAGAAAATTCCTGTCTCTTATACACATCTCCGAGCCCACGAGACGGCCTCCTATC
>OMHY01000120.1 GCA_900298985.1 Streptomycetaceae bacterium | reverse complement strand
TCCTTGCTTCAATTGCGTCAACAACTGCTGCTTTCGCAAATTTAGGCGGAACAAAAACTACAGATGCATTTGCACCCGTTGCTGCCATCGCTTCAGCAACTCCATTAAATACAGGAAGTTTAACTCCAGCTATTTCAACTTCAGTTCCCCCTTTACCTGGTGTTACGCCACCAACAATTTGAGTGCCAGATGCAATCATTCGAGCGGTGTGTTTTGTACCTTCTGAGCCAGTCATTCCTTGAACAATAACTTTGGTATTTTGATCAATAAAAATAGACATTATTTACCTGCCAACTGCGCTGCACGATCTGCTGCGCCATCCATCGTATCTAGTTGTTCAACGAAAGTATGATTCACTTCACTTAAAATTCTTCTTCCTTCATCAACATTATTTCCGTCCAAGCGAACCACAATTGGTTTTGTTGCTTTATCTCCCAAGATTTGAAGCGCTTGCACAATTCCATTTGCTACCGCATCACAAGCAGTAATCCCACCAAAGACATTTACAAATACTGATTTAACCTCTTTGTCGCCTAAAATAATTGATAAACCATCAGCCATAACTTGTGCAGATGCACCTCCACCGATATCCAAGAAATTCGCTGGTTTTACTCCGTACTTTTCCCCTGCATAAGCAACTACATCTAAAGTACTCATTACCAGGCCAGCACCATTACCAATAATTCCAACTTCACCATTTAACTTTACATAGTTAAGATTCTTTTCTTTCGCCGCTGCTTCTAATGGATTTTCAGAGGATTTATCAACTAATTCTTGATGATCTGCATGTCTAAATTCTGCATTATCATCTAATGTTACTTTTCCATCCAATGCAATTATTCGACCATCTTCAACTTGTACTAGCGGATTTATCTCCATCAATGTTGCATCTTCTGCCACAAATGCATTCCACAAAGTAACTAAAACTTGTGCAACGCTATCTACTACTTCAGATGGAAAACCACCTTTTACAATTATTTCTTTCGCTAAATTTAAATCAATTCCCTGATTTGGATTTATTCCGACTCTTGCTAGTTTTTCTGGTTGGGTATGTGCAACTTCCTCAATTTCCATACCACCTGCAACAGATGCCATAACTAAGAAATTACGATTAGCTCTATCCAATAAAATAGCTAAGTAATATTCATTTTTAATCGGGGCGGCACCGGCAATCATTACTCGATGAACTTTATGTCCCTTTATATCCATTCCAATAATTGCTTGAGCTTTTTCATAAGCATCCGCTGGATCATTTGCTAATTTCACTCCACCAGCTTTTCCTCGGCCCCCAATTTTTACTTGAGCCTTTACTACAACTTTGCCGCCTAATTCAGTTGCGGCCTTTTTTGCCTCATCTGCGGTAAGCGCTACTTTGGCTGGTAATACCGGTACGCCATGCTTTTCAAACAAATCACGGGCTTGATATTCATATAAATCCACGTGCCCGATACTACTTAAAGTCCAAGGGGTGACACAAACTCCATAGAGATGAAATAAATTACTTAATTAGATTTTAGTTACGGGAGCAAATCGCAATAACAATCTCTTCTCACCAAGTGAGCCAAAATCAATAGTGGCGGTAGCCCTATCTCCAACACCTTCCACTGAAATTACTTTACCTAGACCAAATGTGTCGTGAGACACACGATCTCCGGCCTCTAATAGCGGTAGATCTGCCAATACTTTTCCAGTTGGTGCGGGCCTCGACCCACCTCTAATACTTCTTACATTTGAATTTTTGTTCTTATTCAAATTATTATCATTTAATCGAAAATTAGATTTTCCAAATATTTGGCCACCGAACTCTAAATTGTCTGAAAATGAAGGGCCATCTTCACCACTCCACTCAATTAAATGTTCGGGAATTTCAGCGATAAATCTAGAAATTGGATTGTAATTTGGTGCACCATTTAGCAATCGATAATAAGATCGAGTGACAAAAAGTTTTTCCATGGCTCTGGTCAATCCCACATAAGCAAGCCTTCTTTCTTCTTCAATCTCATCTTCATTTCCAAGAGTTCTCATATGGGGAAAGATTCCATCTTCCATGCCAGTTAAAAACACAATTGGAAACTCTAAGCCTTTGGCAGTATGTAAAGTCATTAAAGTAACTACTCCACCATGTTCTTCACCTTCTGGAATCTCATCACTATCTGCAACCAAGGAAACTTTTTCTAAAAATCCTAGCAAGGTCGGTGTACTAACATCACCAGTTTCTTCATCAACCTCTGGCTCTCCTTCTTCATACTCCACCGCAACTGAAATTAATCCCTCTAAATTTTCAATGCGGCCTTCATCTTGTAAATCATCACTTTCTTCATATTCATCTCGCAATCCAGATTTATCTAACACCTCACTTGCTATATCTGAGGGAAACTCACCAGAAGAATTTAGATTTTGAAATTCAATAATTAAGGAAGTAAATCCTTTTATAGCAATAAAGCTTCTATTTTGTAATCCTGAAATCTTTTCTGCTTCCTGCAAAGCGCTCCAAAAAGACAAGCCATTATCTTTTGCATATTCATCAACTAAATCAAGGGCACGATCTCCAATTCCTCGCTTTGGGACATTAATTACCCGGCGCAATGAAACCTCATCTTCTGGATTCACAATTATTCGCAAATAGGCGAGAAAATCTTTTACTTCTCTTCTTTCATAAAATCGAACTCCTCCTACTACTTTGTAAGGTATGCCTCGAGCGGTAAAGATTTCTTCAAAGGATCTAGATTGCGCATTGGTTCGATAAAACAATGCAATATTTCCATAAGTGTATTTATCATCTTCACACAGGGATTCAATTTGATCAACTACATATGTGGCTTCATCCTTATCAGAGGCTGCAATATAGCCAGCAATTAAATCACCTGTCCCAAGTGCTGACCACAACTCTTTCTCTTTTCTACCTTTATTATTTGCAATCACAGAGTTCGCAGCTTTTAATATATTTTCAGTGGAGCGATAATTTTGTTCTAACAATATAGTTTGTGCATTTGGATAATCACTTTCAAATTGCAATATATTTCTTATATTTGCACCACGAAATCCATAAATTGATTGATCTGCATCCCCCACTACACATAACTCAGCAACTGGCATCATTTCATCCAATCTGCCAACTAGCTCATGCACCAAAACATATTGGGCATGATTAGTATCTTGATATTCATCAACCAAAATATGTGTAAATCTAGAGCGATATTTAGCTCTAATCTCTGGAAATCTTTGAAGTATCTCTACAGTTTTTCCGATTAAATCATCAAAATCCAAAGCATTTGCTAATTTTAATCTTCTTTCATATTCATGATAAACATCTGCCATAACTTTTTCAAAAGGATTGCTAGTTCGATTTTGATATTCCGCGGGACCAATTAATTCATTTTTGTTACTTGAGATTATTCCTTGAATTATTTTGGGACCAAATCTTTTGGAATCGATATTTAGATCTTTGGTAATTTTTGTTAATAGTCTTAAAGAATCACTAGCGTCATAAATAGTGAATGAATTGCTGTAGCCAAGATAAACCGCTTCCTTACGCAAGATGCGAACCGCAGCTGAGTGAAAGGTTGAAACCCAAATTGCTTTCGCCCTTGCTCCTACTAACTCCTCAACTCTTTGCTTCATCTCCCCTGCTGCTTTATTAGTAAAGGTAATTGCCAATATCTGCCAGGGGGCTATCTGTCTTTCTTGCAGTAAGTAAGCAATCCGGCGAGTTAGTACTCTAGTTTTACCAGAACCGGCACCAGCGATAATTAGAAGTGGTGAGCCGCTATGAATAACTGCTTTTTCTTGTTGGGGGTTTAACCCTTGCAAAACCTTCGCGTTGCTCACGCGCGCTAGTCTATTAAGATTAGCCAGTTCTGTAATACATAAAACAAGTAGCAGGGGTTCTAATAATGCCAATAGATGATTCTGAGATTAAAAAAGTTCTAGTTGTAACCGCACACCCAGATGATCTTGATTTTATGATGGGTGGAACTTTAAAGCTCTGGTCAAATAAGGGAATTGAATTACATTATTTAATATGCACCAATGGAGACCAAGGTGGCTTTGATTCAAGTATTCCCCGCTCTGAGATGCCAGAGATCAGGCAACGTGAACAAAGAGCTGCCGGAAAAGTATTAGGCGCCAGCAGTATTGAATTTCTCAATTATGTAGATGGCCATTTAGAGCCAACAATTGAATTGCGTAAAAAAATTGTGGCCCATATTAGAAAAATCCAACCAGATAGAATGGCAATTCAATCTCCGGAAAGAAATTGGGATCGAATCGGCGCATCTCATCCAGATCATTTAGCAGCAGGTGAAGCCGCAATTCAAGCGGTCTATCCTGATTCCAGAAATGAATTTGCTTTCATGGATTTATTAGAACAAGGATTACAACCTTGGAAAGTTAGAGAGGTTTGGGTTGCATCCCACACTACTCCAGATCATTTTGTAGATATCACTTCGACTATTGAAGACAAATTAAATGCAATCAAAGCCCATGAATCTCAAATCCAAGATGTACCTGCTTTAGAGGAGCGAGTTCGGGAATGGACCACCAAAACCGCCGAACTTCACGGCCTACCCGCCGGCTCTCACGCTGAACAATTCAAAATTGTAAATACAGATTAAGAATGATTATTTTCTCAGATTTTTGTCATCAAAAACAAATTTACAAATAACAGTTATAGCAGCAATAGATTCTCCAAATACTCCTGTTACTAAAGAGCCAATCACTATATCTGAAAAAAACTTGTATTTTGGATAATTTATCCAAAGGAAAAAATTAGTTAATAAGACGCTAATCAAAATCATCAGGGATAAATAGGTCACAATTCTCATAAATTTTACCAACTCTTCTCGATGAGCTACTTTCTGATTTAGTATGAGATCTAGAGGTGTAATTGCCAACTGATTTAAAGTTGGATTTGCATTAATTACATTGGTTGCTGAACTAGAGAATAATTTTTGAGAATTTATCATGATAACTTAATCCTAATTAATTAGATTTTCAATCTCAATTCGCAAATCCACAACAGTAGTACTTATTTTCAATCCTTTAGCAATTTCGTCAGAAGTCAAACCTGCCCGCAATAATTGGGTTAGATAATTTTGTGGAACCAGATAAAGAGCTGCTAGACAATTTGCTTCATTTTCCTTTAGAAGTCGACTTGGATCAAAGCCAGTGAAATCAGCCGAATCAACAAAATAATTAACTTCGTTTTTATGTAATAAATAATGCCCAAGCTCATGAGCTAAAACAAATCGCTGTAATTCTTCTGGTGCAGATTTCTTAATAAGGATTGTAGGTATTTCTGCATCTTCTCGAAAAATTATGGTACCTATTACTGATGGGATATTAAAGTCCACTGTTTTCATAACAATTCCCAACGCCTCTGGTAGGTCATTTAAAGTTTTACTTGGTGCAGAAATTCCCGTATTTAGTAAAGCATTTTGAAGTATGCTGGAAATTTCCAAACATCTTTCTTTAGTCAATGTAAGCAATTTAGACCTTTCGCTGTTAACTAGATAGATGGCACAATATTAAAGGGATATTGTAAATAGAATAGTAAAACTTATTGGACCTGGGGAAAAATATATTATGTTAATAGGTTATACACAATACTTTTTTACAGCAATACGCAAAACGGATAAAAGTTACTTAATTAAGCTCCGGTAACTATTACATGTTTGATGGATACAGCTTGAATTGGATTTCCATCGGTAATTGAAACTCCTTGTTGTGATTGAGAAGGATAGACACCTTGGGCTGCAACATAATTCAAAATATCTAATCCTTGAGTAATCTTTCCAAAGACGGAATAACTTGCAGGAAGTGGTGAATTTTTAAAGACTAAAAAGAATTGACTTCCATTGGTATTTGCACCGGAATTAGCCATCGCTACTGTTCCGGCAGGATATCCATTTGTACCTAACTTAGTTGGAAGATTTTCATCTGGGAATCTGTATGTATTTCCAGGGCCGCCAGAACCAACTGCTGTTGGATCTCCACATTGCAATACATAAATACCTTGAGTAACTAAACGATGGCAAAGAGATATATCAAAAAACTTCTTTTGTGCTAAATAAACAAAACTTTGTACTGTCTTAGGAGCAGCACTACCTAGTGCTGTAAAAACGATATTTCCACAATTGGTTTGCAAGGTAACAGTTACATTTTTATATGTTGGATTGAAAGTAGGAAGAGGCAAAGAAGCTGGAATTCTGGGAACAGCCCCTGCTGGTTGGCAGAGAACCGCTGCTTTAGCAGGGCTAAAAGATCCGCTAATTACCGAGATTGCCAAAGTTGAGGTAATTGCCAAGATGGAAACTAAACCAGCTCTAAGTGCTTTGCTTTTCATATTTCTCCCTAGATTGTTTTCACTAGATATTTCTCTTTTTAAAAGTCCTGCGGATTGTACTAAATATAGCTGAATTGCTTCTAATTGGTTATTCCCATTCAATAGTTCCAGGAGGCTTTGAGGTTAGATCAAGCAATACGCGATTCACTTCACGCACCTCATTAGTGATTCTAGTTGAGATTTTCTCCAATATTTCATAGGGAACTCTCGCCCAATCTGCGGTCATAGCATCTTCACTAGTAACTGGGCGCAAAACAATCGGATGGCCATAAGTTCTACCATCTCCTTGAACTCCAACACTTCGGACATTTGCCATTAAAACCACAGGTGATTGCCAAATAATTCGATCTAGGCCTGCTAAAGCAAATTCTTCTCTAACTATTTCATCTGCTTTTCTAAGAATTCTTAAATTTTCATTTG
>OMHY01000119.1 GCA_900298985.1 Streptomycetaceae bacterium | reverse complement strand
TTGCTGATCAAAAAGGTAAAATACTTGGTGTTCACATGGTTGGATCTCGAGTTGGGGAATTATTGGCAGAAGCCCAATTAATCTTTAACTGGGAAGCGGATGCAATTGATGTTGCTTCATTAATTCATGCACATCCCACCATGTCAGAAAGTGTAGGCGAGGCGCATCTAGCGTTGGCTGGAAAACCACTACATGCACATGGTTAAGTAGTAGCGATTAACTAAAATTTAATAGATTTAAATAGAAACTAAAAATTTGTATTTTATTTAAGAGGAGTAAAGCTAAATGTCTCAACCAGTAGTAATGCCAGCACTCGGTGAGAGTGTTACTGAAGGAACTGTAACTCGTTGGCTAAAAAATGAAGGTGACCTGGTTGCTTTAGATGAACCGCTACTTGAAGTCTCCACTGACAAAGTTGATACTGAAATACCTTCACCTTTCGCTGGTAAATTAGAAAAGATTTTGGTGCAAGTAGATGCCACAGTTCCAGTAGGCGCACAATTAGCATTAATTGGATCAAGCGATTCTGCTTCTTCTGGAAAACCTGAAACTCCAGCGCCAGTTGCTCCTGCCCCAGTTTCTATTTCAACTCCAGAACCAGTTGCAGTGCCAGTTGTCACGCCGGTATCAGCTCCAGTTGCTGCTCCTTCCATTTCAAATTCTTCATCTAATATCGGCGGCACAATAGTTACCATGCCGGCTTTAGGTGAAAGTGTTACTGAAGGAACTGTGACTCGGTGGTTGAAAAAAGTTGGCGATCAAGTTGCGGTTGATGAAGCATTGTTAGAAGTATCTACTGACAAAGTTGATACTGAAATTCCATCTCCTGCTGCTGGCGTACTTGCCTCTATTGAAGTACAAGTAGATTCCACAGTTCCTGTTGGTGCAAGGTTGGCTGTAATTTCAGGTTCTGCTTCAGCACCTGTTGCACCAGCACCTGTTGCACCAGCACCTGTTGCACCAGCACCTGTAATTCAAACTCCTCCAGCCCCAGTGACTCCCGCTCCGTTAACACCAGTTACACCAGCACCAGTTATCAATGCTGCAACAGATAATTCAGATATATATGTAACTCCAATTGTTAGAAAATTAGCCAAGGATTTGAATGTTAATTTAGCAAATGTTAAAGGTACTGGCATTGGTGGCAGAATTAGAAAAGAAGACGTTGAAGCAGCTGCTGCGCCAAAGATTTCTACGGCTCCAATTCCAAGTGCAACTTCTTCCACCACTACTACTGCCACTTCTTCAGGCGCAAAACCAGTTGTTGCTACCTCTCCACTTCGTGGCACCACAGTAGAAATGTCTCGGCTTCGTAAAGTTATTGCGCAGAGAATGTTGGAATCTCTTCAAACTTCAGCACAACTAACTACGGTAGTAGAGGTAGATATAACAAAGATTTCCCGACTCCGAGCTCGTGCAAAAGCAAGTTTTGAGCAAAGAGAAAATGTGAAATTAACTTATCTGCCTTTTGTAGCAATAGCGGTATGTGAAGCATTGAAACAACATCCAGTGGTAAATTCATCGGTTGAAGGTGAGAAGATTACTTACCACGGAGCAGAGCACTTAGGTATAGCGGTGGATACTGAAAGAGGACTTTTAGTTCCAGTTATTAAAGATGCTGGTGATTTAAATATCGGCGCAATCGCTCGAAAAATCGCTGATGTGGCAGCACGCACTCGAGATAGCAAAGTTAACCCAGATGAATTATCGGGAGGTACATTTACAATTACTAATACTGGTTCTAGAGGCGCATTATTTGATACGCCGATTATTAATCAACCTCAAGTTGCAATCCTAGGTGTGGGCGCAATTGTGAAAAGACCAGTGGTAGTTAAAGGTGCAGATGGGAGTGACACCATAGCAGTTCGAGATATGGTTTATTTAGCACTCTCCTATGATCATCGAATTGTAGATGGTGCTGATGCGGCCAGATTCCTTTCAACTCTAAAAGAGCGTTTAGAAGGTGGCGCATTTGAATCTGAATTAGGTCTCTAATTTATTCTGGAAACTATTGCTAATGACTCCCAAAAATATTCAAAGAATTGCAATCACCGGGGCTTCCGGTTTAATAGGAACCGCTCTAACTGGCCACCTCAAAGCAGAGGGTCATACTGTTCAAAAATTAGTTAGAAGAAAAGCATTAGCGCCGGATGAAATCTCTTGGGATCCAATAAAAGGTGAAGTAGATCTTGATTCCCTAGCAAATGTTGATGTAATAATTCATCTTGCTGGTGCTGGTGTTGGTGATAAAAGATGGAATCAAAAATATCGGGAAGAAATTTTGAATTCCAGATTACTTGGTACAACTACCATTGCAAATGCAGTTCAACAAATAAAACCTCAAAAATTTATCTCCGCCAGTGCCATTGGTTTTTATGGCGAGACGGGAAATAGAGCAGTTAGTGAAAAAGATAGAGCCGGTGATGATTTTCTAGCAACCGTTTGCAGAGAATGGGAAGCAGCCGCTGATATTGCAACCCCAGTGCCAACAATAAAACTTAGGACTGGATTAGTTCTAGATTCAACTGGAGGTGCACTTGCCAGAATGTTGCCACTTTTCAATTTTGGAGTAGGTGGAAGACTTGGAAATGGCAAGCAATGGTGGAGTTGGATCACAATCAAAGATCAAGTGCGAGCAATTGATTTCTTAATGCATTCTGATATTACTGGTCCAGTTAATCTAACTACTCCAAACCCAGTAACTAATAATGAATTTACAGCTGCACTTGCTCGGGCTATGAAAAGACCCGCTTTGTTTCCAGTCCCAGGTTTTGTATTAAAAGCAGCCTTAGGTGGATTTTCTACTGAGGTTTTAGGGAGCAAAAAAATTATGCCAGAGGTATTAACAAATGCAGGTTTTAACTTTGAATTTCCCTCTATATTTCCTGCCCTATCTATATTAGCTAATCAATAAAACTAATTCTTTCTTAATACTTTAGCTGGTTTTGATGGTATTTTTTTACCAGTTTGTGTTTTCTTGATTGCTGGCTTGATCAAAGTTAATGATTGTGATTTTGCTGGAGTTGGTTGAAGATTAGTTATTACATCAATCCATTCAAAAGTGAACCAATTATTGGTTTGGCACCCTTTATTTCCTTGTTTACAATTCAATAAGTAGGAGGAATTTAAAAATACCACTTTATAACTTGCTCCAATTAAAAGATTTAATAAAGTTTTGATTTTATTTAAGTTATCGTTCAATTTTTGGAGAGTGCTATCAGATTGCAAAGTAATTATTAAACTTCCTGATTTAGCTCCCTTTAATCTAATTAAATTTGAGGCAAGATCTACCAAATCAATCTCCCCTTTATCTAAATATTTAATAATGACCGGCCCCACAGTCACAGGTTTATTATTTGTTGGTACCGGAAATGGAATACCTTTTACATCCCCTTGGTCAACAATGACAGGTTGATGCTTGATTGGATCATAACCTTCAAATGGACATAGTTCTTTAGGCAAAGTAGCACAAGGGTCATCGGAGTTTATTGATTTGTTTTTGAATTTTTGGAATTATTTTCCTCCAAGTTGTCGTTAAAGGGAGTTTGGTTTTTTGGAGTCAAATCTTTTGATTTTGGATCACTTGCATTCCCATCTTTAGTTGTTTTGTCATCATTAGTGAGGGTGCCACCAGCTCTTGGAGTTAAACCACTCCAACCAGTTACTGGAGAAATAACTTTGGTGCTAGCAAAACCTTCAATTAGAGGAGAAGGGTTATTATCAAATTGAAGGTTTTGATTTGCAGCGCTGTAGATAATGCCGCCATCGATACAATTGGAAGCGATTACCTTGAATGTTGTGCCATTGGTAGTTGCAGTAACGGCAAACCAATGACCAACTAAAGATAAATTATTTGATGTGGTTACATTTAGAAGAGAAATAGTGGAATTGGGATCATTTGTATTTCGAGTAATTGATTGAATTAGACCCCAGGTCCCATCCCCCACAAAGGTAGATGTTGGTCTAGGTGTTTGTATATTTGAAACGGTATTGATGGAGTAAAAAAATTCCAGGTGATTGATGAAGCAGGAGAGGTTGTATCAAAAATTGGTGTAACTGAATAACTTCCAGGGAAATTTACCGAAAGAATATTTGGCAGATTTATTCCAATGATTTTGGGTAATTGATCAGAACTTGCATCTTTTACCTCTGGCATTGCAGAGCTACTCCTCGCTCCAGTATTTTTTGAATCAACTTAATAAGTGTTAGTTGGTGTTTCACTGCTGGTAGGAGTATCACTGCTGGTAGGTGTTTCGGAATTAAGACTCGTAGCAGTTGATTGATTTATATTATCTGACCAGTAAATTGAAGTTGAAGTTATTGTAGAAAAAATAGTTGCAGACATTATTAAAGCGGTTAATAATGAAAGACGTCTTCTCGTTGATTTATCAATTGCTAATGGAGAATAGGGGGAAGATAGGGGAAACATTCAACGGGCCTTTCTGCTCGGTGAAAGAATTCCAAGGTATTACATTTAGTAAATAATTCTCCAATAGAAGGTGAATAATAAACCAATAGAAAATCCGCACAACAAAAGTTGAGTTATTTTCTTGAAGGTAGTGTTACCTAAATTTCGACAACTAAATAGCGGACATACCGGAATCGGACTTAGAACTCATCCTTGTGGGCCACCAAATTCTATCTCCCAAGATATGAACCAAAGCCGGAACCATCAATGATCGAATTATTAAGGTGTCAAGTAAAACTCCAAATGCCACTGTGAAAGCTAACTCAGCTAAAAAGACCAAAGGCAAAGATCCAAGTGCGGAGAAAGTTGCCGCTAGCACAATCCCGGCAGAGGTAATTACTCCTCCAGTCACAGTAACTCCTTTAATTACACCCTGTTTTGTTCCTAACTTTAAAGACTCTTCTCGAACTCTAGTCATTAAAAAGATGTTGTAATCAATCCCTAGTGCCACTAAAAAGATAAATGCATAAATTGGGAAAGAGGTATCCACTCCTTGGAAATGGAATATATGATGAAATGCAATTGCAGATGCACCAAGAGTTCCGAGATAGGAAATAATTACCGTTACTAACAAAACTAGACCGGCAATAATAGAGCGCAATAGCAAAGCCAAAATAATTGCAATTGCAAAAAGAACTGCAGGAATAATAACTTTTTGATCTCGCTTGGTTGCTTGGTGAATATCATAGTAAACACCACTAGTTCCACCCACTGATAATTTTGGATCAATCTGAGCAACTGTTGTTCTAATTTGAGCAATAGCATCAACTGATTTTGGATCCTCCGCGGATTTCTTCATTGTGATATTGAGTAATACTTTTCCATCTATCACAGTAGGTTGCATAGTAATTGGATTACCCGCTGGTTCTACATTAGCTACTGCGGCATTTTGCATTATTGCTTTGCCTACCGCCTCTGCTTCATTTTGCGGAACTACAACTTGAGATGGCTCACCAGATCCTGCAGGAAAATATTTGTTGCATGCTTTCAAGCCCACTACTGAATCTGGTTTAGTTGTGAAGTATTGGTCAGTACTTAAACCATTTGGTTGCAAACTCCACAAAAATCCGATGAAAAATACAACTAACAAAATGGTAGCACTGGCATATTTCACTGGGGATTTACTAGTAGATAAAGCAATTTTGGACCAGAGACCAGAAAGCTTTTCATCCGAAGTTCCATAGTGAGGTCGCTTGGGCCAAAATATCCATCTACCAAATAACACCAACAAAGCCGGTAGAAAGGTCAATATTGAAAGCATTGCACAAATAACACCAATTGCTCCAACTGGGCCTAGTCCGCGATTATTACTTAGTGAAGAAAGTAATAGTAAAAATAGAGAAATAGTAACTGTTGAACCTGAAGCAAAGATTGGTTCAAAAACTCCGCGCAAAGCTTTTTTCATAGCATCTACTCGGTGAACTTCTAAATGTAACTCCTCTCTAAACCTTGCAATAAGTAACAATGCATAATCAGTGGCTGCACCTAATACCAGAACCGATAAAATTCCTTGAGATTGACCGTCCAATGTTAGAACATTTGCTTTTGCTAATAGGTAAATCACTCCTCCAGCCATTGTCAATGCAAACCCGGCAGACAAGAGAGGTAATATCCATAGTAATGGTGATCTATAAACGACAATTAGAATTACTGCCACAATTAGCAAAGTTACATAAAGTAATTTGCCATCTATACCCCCAAATGCGCCAAATAAATCTGAGAATAGCGCTCCAATACCTGTAGTGTGAGTAGTTAAAGAATTTTTATTTGCTAATAAATGACTTTGATAACGAAGAGTAGATACTATTCCAGCAAGAACTCTAGTTTTACCAGAGAGCACATCTGTTGCTTTATCCCCATTTACAAATACGTAAACCGCTGCAGCTTTACTAGGATTAGGTCTAGCAAAGGTACTTTGTCCATTCGCTAAATATTCGCCAATCGTTTTATTAATTACTTTTCCTTTTGCATCCGTAAATGGTTTACCATTGATATCAACTAATTGCATGCTTGGGACTTGAGAGGCAAATACATTTATATCTTGTAAATTTTGATTTGCTACTTTTCCTTCAAATAAGACAAAGACTGGAAATATACTTTTTACGCCAGAAACGAAAGGTTGAATCTCAACAGAGGCAACTTGAGAAGGGCTTTTTGCCGGTAAGAATTTGGAGTTATCATTTTTTTGCACATTAGAAAGTGATCCAAATAAAGGACCAAAAACCCCAGAGATCATGAACCACAAAACCACCATAGCGATTGAAATAAGGATTCCTTGACGATGTTTGCCACGAAGCGGATCAGGGATTTTATCTAATTTGGTCATTTCGCAAGGATACTAAAGAGGCCTTAAAATTGCCCTGTGGGAGAAATGATGGCACCAATTAGCCTATTTGAGATTCAAAACTGGGGGCTAATTGAATATCAAGAAGCTTGGGCGAAGCAAACTGAACTTCAAAATCATGTCATTCAAAAGAAAAATAGTAATCAACCCACGCCTGCTTATTTGATTTACTGTGAACATCCTTCGGTCTATACCGCCGGGCGTAGAACTTCAAAAGAGGACTTACCAGATAAGAGCCAAATGAATTACGATCCAATAAAAGGTGATTTGCTAAATGGCGCCAAAGTAATTGAGGTAAATCGCGGCGGAAAAATTACCTGGCATGGCCCTGGTCAATTAGTAATCTATCCAATTTTTGAATTGAAAAAATCCAACGATGTTGTGGGTTATGTAAGGGTTTTAGAAGAGGCGATAATTGATACCCTTGCGGAATTTGGACTAAACGCTGTTAGATATTGCGAACGCACTGGTGTTTGGTTTCGAGATCCAGCTCATCCAGAAAAAGATCGAAAGATCGCTGCTATCGGAATTAGAGTAAGCCGCGGAGTAACTCTTCATGGAGTTGGAATTAATATCAACTCTGACCTATCAAATTTTGAATATATAAACCCATGTGGTTTTACCGATACTGGAGTAACTTCTTTATCCAAGGAGTTAGGTCGGCAAATCACTATAGATGAATTTTTGCCCGCGCTAAATAAACATTTACCAGTTCGGCTAGCAGATATTTCAGCCACTTCCATTGCAACATCAAACCAATTAGAAAGTACACTTATCTGATGAGTGAGTTGCGTGAAAACCTGAAACGAGCAGATAAACCACTTATTCGTATTGAAAAGAGAAATGCCGCTGTTCCTATAGAAAGAAAGCCAGAGTGGATTAAAACCCGAGCCAAGATGGGGCCGCAATACACTCAATTATTAAATTTAGTTTCTACCTCTTCCTTGCACACAGTTTGCCAAGAAGCTGCCTGTCCCAATATTTTTGAATGTTGGGAAGATAGAGAAGCCACATTTTTGATAGGCGGTTCTAGATGCACTCGCAGATGCGATTTTTGCAATATTGATACTGGAAAACCACTTCCCATTGATCCAAGCGAACCACTTCGGGTTGCCCAATCTGTCCAGGAAATGAATTTGAAATATGCCACTATTACCGGCGTAACTAGAGATGATTTAGAAGATGAAGGAGCATGGCTTTATAGTGAAACAATACGCAAAGTGCATGAACTAAATCCGGGCACCGGCGTTGAGATGTTAGCACCGGATTTTTCTGCTAATCCAGAGTTATTGAAAATAGTTTTTGAATCAAGGCCGGAGGTCTTTGCACATAATCTTGAAACTGTGCCCCGAATTTTCAAAGAGATTAGGCCTGCTTTTTCCTATGCTAGATCTTTATCAGTAATAAAGATGGCAAGAGAATTTGGCCTGGTAACTAAATCCAATTTAATTTTAGGATTAGGTGAAGAAAGAGCGGAAGTCGAACAAGCACTCAAAGATTTACATCAAAATGGTTGTGAATTAATTACTATTACCCAATATCTAAGACCTACTCCAAAACATCATCCAGTTGTGCGCTGGGTGAAGCCAGAGGAATTTGTGGAATTAGCTAATCTGGCAAAGGAAATAGGTTTAGCTGGTGTTATGTCTGGTCCATTAGTGAGGTCTAGTTATCGGGCTGGTCGACTCTACCAAGAGGCTATTTCCAAGAGAAACCAGTAAAAGAAACCAGTAAAAGAAAAGATATATAAGAGATAAATCTAATGAAACATCGCAAAAACGAGATTCCTTATAGAATCATTATTGTATTAATAAAAACTTATTGGAAAATCATTGCCCCGAAATTCAAATTTATTGGCTTAGAAAATATTCCAACTCAAGGCGGTGCCATTGTTGCTTCTAATCACTTGGGCTTTTTAGATTTTGCATTTATTGGAACCGCAGCTTTGCCAAGAAAAAGATTGATTAGATTTATGGCCAAGAAAGAAATTTTTGATAATAAAATTGCTGGGCCTTGGATGATGGGTATGGGACATATTTCAGTAGATAGAGAAAATGGTGCGCCTAGTTTGGTGGCAGCTTTGCGAGCTTTGAAAAAAGGTGAGCTAGTTGGAATTTTTCCAGAAGGAACAATTCCACGTAATTTTGATACCAAAGAAATGAAAACAGGTGCGGTGAGGTTGTCTATGGGTTCAGGAGCGCCAGTAATCCCCACTGCTATCTGGGGAAGCCAGCGATATATGACCACAGGGCACCCGCCAAAATTGTCCACCCGCAAAATCCCAATTTGGATCAAATTTGGGGAACCGATTTTCTACACCAAAGAGCAAGATGTCCATGAAGCGGAAGAACAAATGAGGGCAAAAATCATAGAGCTATTGGTTTCGATTCAAAATAATTATCCAGATTCTCCTCAAAACCAATGGTGGGCTCCAAAAAGGCTTGGTGGGATCGCCTGATTTTTTTCCGCTTGTGAGCGGTGGCACTTTGAGTGTGAAATTTCCACACTTGAAGTGAAAAGTAAAAAACGATTGGCCTTTTCACCTATTACAATTTCCCAATGGCGCTTTTCAAAAGAAAAAATAAGAGCACAGCTGAAAAACCCAACGATGGAGAAGGTAAGCAATCTACCCTTGCTATAGTTAAAGATGCTTACAAATTAGTGAAGCAAAATAGGCCCATCGCTATCCCGCTTTCTTTTCTAGTTTTCCTAGCGGTCTGGGCAATTGGTTGGATTATTGGTTTTGCTATTAACAATGTAATCACTATGGCTATCTTATTTTTCACAGTTGCCTTTGGATCAGGTTTTTATTTTTTCACGAGACAAGCAAACAAAGCTGCCTTTACCTCCATTGAAAACCAACTAGGTGCAGCGGCATCAGTATTGATGGGAATTAGAAAAGGTGTTACTACTGATGCTGCAGTAGGTGTAGATCGAAATCAAAATATGGTTCATAGATCTATTTCTCGTGCAGGCATCGTTTTAGTAGCAGAACCTGCACCAGATTCCGGTTCTTCTTTAGTTACCATCAAAGGACTATTGCAAGATGAAAAAAGAAAGATAGAGAGATTTTTACCTGATGTACCGGTGACAACTTTTGTTGCTGGTAATTCTTTGAGAGTTTCCCAAGATTCTTCATTGGTTCACTTCAGTAAATTGCCAAAAGAAATCAAAAAATTGAATAAACAATTAACCAAAACTCAAGTGAGAGAACTTCGCACCCGTATCAAGGCAATCGGTGGATTAAATATGCCAATTCCAAAAGGCCCAATGCCAGGTTTTGCTGGAAAGATGGGCAATAGAAACATAAAAATGCCACGAAGATAAAAAAGAAAGCGGATGTTCGGATAAACCTGTAAATTCATAAAACCCTTACTAATTATGAAAATTGAGGTGAAAGTTACAAATGGGTAATAAAGGCGCCAAAGAGGCACTTTTAGATTATGCAC
>OMHY01000118.1 GCA_900298985.1 Streptomycetaceae bacterium | reverse complement strand
TCTTTTATACATTCCTTTGCCAAGTAGGTATAAGGTAGATCCACGCAACAATGTATTGTCTACATCAAAAAATGCCACTAATTTTCCTGCACCCGGCATGGAATAACTCTATCGTTTACACATCTATTTCCGGGAATTGCTCAATAGTGAGAGCGAACTTCAGCCTTCCATTAAGATTGGTCTGTGAGCCAAAAGATTCATTTTGTCAGGCATGGTGAAGTTCATAACCCTGAAAAAATATTATATGGCAGACAACCTGGTTGGCATCTTTCTGAACGTGGAAAACAAATGGCGGATATGGTTGCAAATTGGAGTAAAGAATTACCAATTGGTGCAATCTTTGCTAGTCCTTTAACTAGAGCTCAGGAAACTGCAACACCAATTGCCAAAACACATAATTTATCAATTACTACCGAATCCAAATTACTTGAAGCAGCTAATATTTTTGAGGGAAAAAAATTCGAACTTGGTAGCGGTGTATTAAAGCATCCAAGTTCTTGGAGGTATTTAGTTAATCCGTGGAAACCATCCTGGGGAGAACCTTATGTTGAGCAAATTGAAAGAATGTTAAGCGCGCTTTTTAATGCTAGTAAAGCTGCGGGAAATTTAGATGCCATTTGTGTTTCCCATCAACTTCCAATTTGGATATTAAGAAGTTTTGTAGAGGGAAGAAGACTTATGCATGATCCCCGAAAAAGAGAATGTACTTTAGCTTCAGTTACTTCCTTTGAATTAGATGATAATGGTGTGATCTCTGCGGTTAATTATTATGAACCAGCAAAATCTCTTTTACCAGTGAAAAACTAATAGATGAAAAAACTTGTTACCTGTTTTTCATTTCTAACAATCATCTGTTCTTCAATTCTATTAACGGGATGTAGTAATGGTGGTACTTCTCAAAAAAATTCCACCGCTTTTGTATCAGGTGATGGATCAGCATTAATCATTCCAGTTTCTCAAAGAAAATCAGCACCAGCAATCTCTGGAAGAGATTTAGATAGTAATCAATATATTTTTAAACCTGGAAAAATTTTAGTTTTAAATTTATGGGCTTCCTGGTGCTCACCATGTCGCGCTGAAGCTCCTTTGCTTGCTGATTTTGCAAATAAAAATCCCGGTATTGATTTTTTGGGGATCTTGACCCGAGATGAGGTAAGCGCTGCCAAGAATTTTGTATCTCATTTTAAGATTCCTTATCCAACCTTGGCTGACAGTTCTATTATCCTAAGTTTCAAAGGTCAATTAATTCCAAATGCAATACCGACCACTTTAATTATAGATAAAAGTGGAAAAGTAGCAGCAAGAATAAGTGGTGAAGTAACCTCATCTCTTTTGAAATCTATACTTACCCAATTATCAGGGGAAAATATCAATGCATGACTCAATTTCAAATCAAATAATTAATGGAAATATTTTGTTTGCAGCGGTTATTTCCTTAATTGCCGGTTTAGTTTCATTTTTCTCACCATGTGTTTTACCCTTAATTCCAGGTTATCTTTCCTACGCTGCTGGAATGACAGATTTGCGAGCAAAAGGTAGAGTATTGATCGGCTCACTGTTATTTGTATTTGGTTTTTCTATTCTCTTTATTTCTTATGGCGCAATTTTTGGCTCACTCGGATCTCATATTGCCTCCAATCAAAGGAAAATCACTATAGCTTTAGGGTTAGTAACAATAATTATGGGAATCATATTTATTTTTAACCAAAAATTTTATAGATCTTTCAAAGTAGAAAAAAAAGTCAGAGCAGGATTACTAGGCGCACCAGTGTTAGGAATTATGTTTGGGTTGGGATGGACTCCTTGCATTGGACCTACCCTTGGAGCGGTTCAGACCCTCGCTTTGCAAAGTTCAGGTGCAATCAGAGGAGCATTTTTAAGTTTTATATATTGTTTAGGTTTAGGGATTCCATTTATTTTGGCCGGTCTATTTTTTGACGGCTCTAAAAAATTTCGATCATTTTTTCTAAGGCATGGAAATTATTTAACTTTAATTGGAGGAGCATTTTTAATCTTGATTGGTGCACTCCAAGTTTCCGGTGCTTGGATTCATATTGTAAATCAACTTCGTGACCTAATTAGTGGATATACTCCAAAGATATAATTATGAAAATTAATGAATTACTAAGATTTGTTTGGCGGCAGCTGACCAGTATGCGCACTGCCTTATTTTTACTTCTATTACTAGCTATTGCCAGCGTACCGGGTTCTTTATTGCCGCAGCGGGGAGAAAATCCGGTCGCAGTTGATAATTTTATTTTGAAACACCAATTTTTTGGAAAATTGCTTGACAGCTTGAAATTTTTTGATGTCTTTGCTTCAGTTTGGTTTAGCGCAATCTATATTTTGCTTTTCATCTCAATGATTGGCTGTGTAATTCCACGTACATTTCAACATTTAAAATTAGTTTTCAAAGCACCTCCGGATGCTCCAAAGTTTCTAGACAAAATGGATGCCTACTCAGTTATAGAGGGCGCAAACCATGCAGAGTCAAAAGAGTTAGCTTTAAAATGGTTTAAATCTAAAAGGTATAGATTAAAAATAGCAGAACAGGAAATTTCAGCAGAAAAAGGATATTTAAGGGAAAGTGGAAATTTACTATTCCATTTATCTTTAATCATATTGTTACTTGGAATTGCATTTGGATCTTTGTTCTCTACAAATGGTGAGGCGATATTAAATATAGGGGATAGGTTTTTAAATACACCTACCTCATATGACTCTATCTCCTATGGCAGATTGCAAAGTCCAGCTGGACTACCACCAATTGCATTAACCATAAAAGATTTCCATGCTACTTATAACCCAGTTAATAACGCGCCTTCAGATTACAAATTACAAGTTATGGCACAAAATCCATTTAACGCACCGGGCAAACCAATTACTATAAAAGTAAATTCACCACTTACCTATGGAGCCACAAAAATATATTTACAAGCAAATGGCTATTCACCTATTGTTACGGTAAGAGATGTAAATAAGAAAGTTATTTTTAGTGGACCTACTATTTTCTTGCCACAAGATGCAAATTTAACTTCAAGTGGTGCAATTAAATTGCCAGATGCAAATCCACAAATTGGTTTTGCTGGTACTTATGTTCCGACTTTTTCCCAAAGATTTGGACAAGCAATTTCTAGTGCTTATCCGGAAAGTTTAGATCCCAGATTATTGCTGGGTGTTTGGAAAGGACCGCTTGGTCTTGATTCTGGCATTCCCCAATCTGTATATAAATTAGACACTTCCAGAATGGTTAGGTTAGGAACAGTTGCATTGAAAATTGGTGAAAGTTATAACTATGGTTTTGGAACTGTTACTTTCAATGGTTACACCCAATGGGTCAATCTACAAATAGTTCATGACCCGGGAAAGAATTTGGCCCTATTAGGAGCATTAATAGCATTGCTTGGTTTGATTTTTTCACTTCTTGGAAGGCAGCGAAGAATCTGGATTAAGTTTGGAGAAGTGATTGAAATCGCAGGCCTTGCAAAAACTAGAGTCTCTGATTTAGAAGTAGAGATTAAAGAGTTATTGTCTAGAATTAACCCATGAGCGCAACCAACTGGGGTTATTTATCAAATTATGGCGTATATACCGCCATGATTTTTTATACCGTCGCTTTTGTTTCTCACGCAATTGAGTTTTCCTTTGCAATTAAAAGTGAACCAGTTTTAGTAGGTAATGGAAATTTATTAGAAAAAAATAAGACTGTTTTTGATTTTACCTCTACTAGACAAAGTGGACGTCTGGGAAGTGTAATGATGGTGTTAGCCACCGCATCATTATTTGTAGGAGATGTTGCTCGCGGAATATCTGCTGGAAGAGCGCCGCTTGGAAATATGTATGAATTCTCTTTATCGGGCGGTTTAGCTTTTTCACTTGCATATTTATTAGGTTTATATAAATTTAAAATGAGATGGTTAGGTACTCCAGTTTCATTTTCCTTGTTATTGATATTAGGAACAGCAATTACATTGTTGTATCGCCCAAGCGCACCATTAGTTCCAGCTTTGAAATCAACTTGGTTAGTCATACATGTAACTACTGCAATCCTTTCTGGTGGCGTATTTTTGTTGGCAAATTGTGTTGCCGGACTTTATCTATTTTTGGAAAAAGCAGAACGCACAGTTGGTAGACCAAAATATTTGGCACAACTACCAAGTATTGAGACTTTAGACCAACTTTGCTATCGCTTAGTTGCATTAGTGTTTCCACTTTGGACCTTTGCAATTATTGCAGGGGCAATCTGGGCAGAATCTGCGTGGGGACATTATTGGAGTTGGGATCCGAAGGAAACCTGGGCATTAATAACCTGGATTGCTTATGCTGCTTATCTTCACGCCCGAGCTACAGTGGGTTGGAAAGGACGTAAAGCGGCTTGGCTTTGCATATTTGCCGGCTCCACTTTTCTCTTTAACTATGTTTATATAAATGTTTGGGGCACTGGCCGTCACACCTATTCTGGTTTGTAATAAAGTTAATTGATGAAGTAAAGCAAGCTAAGTAGTGTTGCATAAATCAACTGCAATCTACTGGTATTAGCCAACAATTTTATTAACTGTGGTCCAACTGATTTGCTTACAATAATTTTTATTAATGGATATGTTAAAGGCAACAATATATATGCAATTAATAGCACTGGTTTTTGGATACCAAATAAAACTAAAAACAGAAAAGGCATTAACAAAAAGGCAATATTTAATCTCCTTGCCCAGCTATCTCCCAATCGGACAGCTAAAGTTTTCTTGCCCACCACTTGATCAGTGGGTAAATCTCTAATGTTATTTGCCATTAATATTGCGCAAGAAAAAGAACCCATCCCACAAGCAGCCCAGAAAATATTTAAATTAAAATGGAAGGCTTGGCCATAATAAGCGCCAATTGTTGCAACTAATCCAAAGAAAATAAAAACTGAAATTTCCCCAAAACCTTTATATCCATAAGGATTTTTCCCGCCGGTATAACCCCAAGTTGCCCAGATTGCTGCTATGCCAATTAGCAAAAACCAATAAGAGGTGCGAGATGCAAAAATTAAACCGGCAATTGCGGAAATGGCTATAGTTATTAGTGCTGCATTCTTCACTGCTTTTGCTGAAGCTAAACCGCTTGCAACCAACCTGACTGGGCCAACCCTATTAGCATCACTTCCTTTAATTCCATCTGAGTAATCATTAGCGTAATTGACTGCTATTTGAAGACCCAAACCAATGATGAAGACTAAAAGTAAATTTATCCAATTTAAGTGAGACTTATCTTTTGCTCCAAAACAAACTCCAAGTAATACTGGGGAGACTACTGCCGGCAAAGTTTTGGGCCTGGCACCAACTATCCAACGATTAGCCATAGGATAAAGATAAAGGATAAAAACTAAAAATACTGTGCAATAAGATTTCTCGCAGGTTTACCTATAGATATTGTTGGTAATTGATCTACTTTTTTGATCTGTTTTGGTAAATAGTAATTGGGCAAATGTTTCTTAATAAATTCACGGATTAATGCTGCTTCAATTTCTCCTTGATATAGCAAAACTAATTGCTCCCCCCATTCCGGGTTGTTCAATTTACCAGCTAAAAATTGAATATTTGGAAATAATTCTTGCAGTAGATTTTCAAGGCGAATTAGAGATATTTTTTCACCACCGCTTATAATCACATCATCCGCTCCTCCCAAAATAACCAGCTTATCTTCAATTACTTCACCCGAATCATTACTTTGATACCAACCTTTAGGAAAATTAGTAATTTGAAGATTTTGATTTGATAAATAACCGGTAGCTAGAGTTGGTCCAGATATTTGGATAACTCCATCATTGGAGATTTTATAATTCACACCTGGCAAACAAACTCCATCATAAATGCAACCACCTGAGGTTTCACTGGAACCGTAAGTAGTAACCACATTTACACCTTTATCATTTGCTAACTCTTTTAGTTGGTTACTGAGTGCTGCACCCCCTACTAAAACCGCTTTGCAACTTATGAGATGTAGAAATAACTTTTCATCCTCTTTATTTTTGGGAAATAGTGCACGATGTAATTGAGTGGGTACTATTGCTGTGAAATCTGCGTTTAGATCAGTTTCTGTAATCAATTCAGACTCCAAATAAATTGAACGAGCCAAAACATTAAATCCAGCTATATGGGTCAGAGGTAAAAGTAAGGACCAGGTATCACCACTTTGTGCCATTAAAAACTCACAACTTAATTTTGCACTTGCTAGTAAAGATGCTTTGCTAAAAATTACAAATTTCGGATTCCCGGAAGAACCAGAGGTTGGAAGTAAGAGAGAAGTATCAGAGGGTAGAGCCTGAAGAATTTCTACATCACTTTGGTACAATAAATTTTGTGGGTCAACAATTAATGTGCTACCACCTTGAAGAGCATCATGAAAATACTGGAGTATCTGAGATGCAGAGTTCTCAGCAGACACTCGAACAATAGATCTAATACTCATTTTCTTTTGGCAAGAGACTCAAATAGGCTCTAGGCTATCTCCTCTAATGAATAGATATCTAATAGAAATGTCTGGTAGGTCCACCCGAGATTAAGTATAAAGGGGTATTGGAAAGGGAGTGATTGGTGAGCAAGCCGATTAAGAGAGAATTTGGTTCAAGACAAATTCCTAATTGGGAAATTGGTGAAGGGGGTCAGGAATTTTCTGACATTGTTTATCAAGTTGCTGACAGCATGGCAAAAATTACTATCAATCGACCAGAGGTTAGAAATGCATTTCGTCCACAAACTTTGTTTGAATTAGAGAAAGCTTTTTCACTTGCTCGGGATAATGAAAAAGTTGGTGTAATTATTTTAACTGGAGCTGGCAGTGAAGCATTTTGTTCCGGTGGAGATATCAATGTTCGCGGAGATGACGGTTACTTAGGTGATGATCAATTAGCTCAAAAAGGTATTGGCAGATTAAATGTTTTAGATTTACAAATTCAAATTAGAAGAACTCCAAAACCGGTAATAGCTATGGTTGCAGGGTGGGCAATAGGTGGTGGACATGTATTGCATGTGGTTTGTGATTTAACAATTGCAGCCGACAACGCAAAGTTTGGCCAAACCGGTCCAATGGTTGGATCTTTTGATGGAGGATATGGAGCTGGATTATTAGCTGCACATGTTGGACAAAAGAAAGCTAGAGAAATTTGGTTTTTGTGTAGGCAATATGATGCCAATGAAGCTTTGGAGATGGGTTTAGTTAACAAAGTAGTTTCAATTTCAGAGTTAGAGGCAGAGACAGTTAGTTGGGCCAGAGAAATATTGCGACATTCTCCAATGGCTTTACGATTACTAAAGGCTGGATTGAATGCAGCTGATGATGGATTAGCAGGAGTACAACAACTTGCTGGCGATGCCACACTTTTGTTTTATCTAACTCAAGAAGGTCAAGAAGGCAGAGATGCTTATAAAGAAAAAAGAGAACCTGATTTCAATAAATTTCCCAGAAGACCATAATGAAAAATTGGCGGGATTATTTATTAAATTGGAAACTGGTAGCGATACCAACTAAAACCAATTTTCGATCTGTTACCACTCGCGAAATATTAGTTTTTGAAGGGCCCCAAGGAGTAAGTGAATTTTCTCCATTTGTAGAATATGGCTCTAAAGAAAGTGGGAATTGGGCTAGAGCGGCGGTAGAGGCCGCATATATCCCTTTTTCTCCAAACTCAAATAATCTAAGCATTAATATCAACATAACTTTGCCACGAATTCCAACAAATCAAGTGGTTAATTTTTTGCAGGAATTTCCCGGATGCCTAACCATTAAAGCTAAAATAAATAGTTTTGAAGAGGATCATCATAGATTGACTGAATGCCTAAAAACTAATTCAAACTATATTTTCCGGTTAGATATAAATGGTGGCTGGGATTTGGAAAAGGCGAAATCTGAAATTGCACTATTTCATCAAGAATTTGGAGACAAGATTCAATATATTGAACAACCTGTAACAAATATTGAAGATATGAGAAAATTGAAAGAGCTAGATTTGATTGCGCTAGCAGCAGATGAAACAATTAGGAAAAACTTGGAACAAGATTTTTCTAAAGTTCAAGAAATTGCGGATTTTGCAATAATCAAATGGCAACCAGTTGGTGGATTTCAAAATGCGACTACTATTGCAAAACAACTAGAGATACCAATTGTGGTCTCGAGCGCTTTGGAAAGCGGTATTGGAATTTATCATGGACTTAACCTGGCCTCACACCTAGTTCAGCCGGATATTGCTTGTGGGCTAGGTACTGTCAATCTTCTAACCTCAGACATTTTGAGCAATTCACCTAAAATTGAAAATGGTGTAATTAAATATCAAAAACCTAAACTAGATGAAAATAAATGTGATTTTTATCAAGCACCACCGCAACGTCAAGATTGGTGGGAAAATAGATTAGATGAAATCTGGTTAGAATATTTGCTACCTAATTCAAAAAAGTGGGGGTGGGACTTTCTATGAACTCCACAGAGCTAGCAAGATATTATTTGCAGGAATTAATCTCTCTTGGAGTTAGAGACTTTGTAGTTTCACCGGGTTCTCGAAATGCACCACTTTCAATTGCAATTGCTCAATTAGCACAAACTGGAAAGATAAACCTATTTATCAGAATTGATGAAAGGTCTGCTGGTTTTTTTGCACTTGGCATATCTAAAAAAATAGCTAAACCAGTGGCTCTTATT
>OMHY01000117.1 GCA_900298985.1 Streptomycetaceae bacterium | reverse complement strand
TTTTTTCAAGCAGAAGACGGCATACGAGATAGGAGTCCGTCTCGTGGGCTCGGAGATGTGTATAAGAGACAGGATTAATTGATTTGTTATCTTTATAGTTTTTGCGACCAATTAAAGTCCATTCATTTCTTTTCCCAAATTTTTTACATATTATTTGATTCTTTCCAAAAGTGTGTATTTCACCGGATTTAAAGCAAACTCGACCTGGTTCAAAATTTTTCGAGGATGCGCTAGAACTTGGGGATAAACAAGAAATAGATAATACAATTAAACTTACAATCAAGATTGGGTTTCTTAATTTGCCAACCATTAAAATTTGCTATTAATCATACTTTGATGGAATTATAAAAACTTTCATTTACTTCTAGTGATGTTCTAATTCATGCAGTTCATCACCTGAAGGAGCTGCGACTTGTTCAGTAGCGGCCCGAGATAGGCGATTGCGAAGCTTATTTACTAGTGGACGTTTAACCCTCACACCTGATTCATCATGAGTTGGAATCTCTAAGGCTTTTGGTTGTGGGTGGCTGGCCAACTTATAGGTGTCATATTTATCAAGTGGGGTGTGTACTTCCACAAACTCACCATGTGGCATCATTACCAAGCGACCAGATTCACGTCCATGTAGAACAATTTCTCGATCTTTGCGTTGCAAAGCTAAGCAAATTCTCTTGGTGATAACAAAGGTAATTGGCGGAATTACAAGTATGCCAATTCGAGAGAACCACATAATGTCATTAATGGAAGATTTGAAGTGAGTTGCAATCAGGTCATTTCCACCATTAATGAGTGCAACTAAAATAAATGCCAAAGACATTGCTCCAAGAGCAGTTCGATTTGGATTATTTCTTGGACGGTCTAATAGATGATGTTCTAACTTATCGTTTAATAACCAGGATTCAATAAAAGGATAAAGCGCCATGCCGGTAAACAAGATTCCAGGAATGATTACCCCGGGAGCCAAAATATTCCAGGAAATAGTATGTCCAAAGGCATGGGTTTCAATATTTGGAGCCATACGAACAAGTCCATCTAACCAACCCATATACCAGTCGGGCTGCGAACCAGCAGAAATTTGTCCTGGGGTATAAGGACCATATAACCAAATTGGGTTAATTGATGCGAGCGCTCCAAGTAGAGAGGTAATTCCAAAAACTACAAAGAAAAATCCGCCAGCTTTTGCCATATAAACCGGCATTAATGGATAACCCACAACATTTTTATTTGTTCTTCCAGGGCCAGGGTATTGAGTGTGCTTTTGATACCAAACCAACATCAAGTGCACTGTGATTAAAGCTAAGAATAGTCCGGGCAACAATAAAACGTGAACAATATAAATTCTAGGAATAAATACTGCTCCGGGGAATGGACCACCAAAAACAAAAAATGCAATATAAGTACCAACAACAGGTATGGCTTGAATTATTGCTTCTGCAATTCTAATTCCAGTTCCGGAAAGTAAGTCATCTGGAAGTGAATAACCCAAAAAGCCTTCTACAATTGCAAAGGTCAATAAACCAACACCAATAATCCAGTTAAGTTCGCGGGGCTTTCGAAATGCGCCGGTGAAAAATACTCGAAGCAAATGAGCAATAATGGCTGCTACGAAAATTAATGCAGCCCAATGATGAATCTGGCGCATTAGTAATCCGCCTCTAATATCAAAGGAGATATGCAAAGTTGATGCATAGGCCTCAGACATGGAGATTCCAGAAAGTGGTTGGTAAGCGCCTTTATAAACAACATCATTTTGAGATGGGTTGAACCAGAAAGTTAAGAAGGTGCCGGAGAGCAACAAGATAATAAAGGAATAGAGTGCAACTTCACCTAGCATGAAGGACCAGTGGTCTGGGAAAACTTTAGTTAAGTTCTTTTTCGCCCAAGCCGCAGCACCAGTTCGCTCATCTACAAAGTTAGCAACACTTCCTGCTGCTTTCTCTGATTTCTTCATCTCTTACCCTCTTTTTCCGCTAGAACTTCTTCTAGTAGCGCTTAAATTTTAGAACTATTTACTTCTTTTTTCTTATTGAATTCTTGGAGTATTAAATTGTCTTGATAAACTCTGATTACCTAAATCTTCTTGTTGGAATTTCTCTCCCAGAAGCTTGGACCAACTGGCTCTAAGAATCCTGAAGCTGCAACCAAAAATCCATCAGAGTCAACTGTGATGGGAAGTTGTGGCAATGGACGAGCGGCCGGTCCAAAAATAACTTTAGCTGCTCTAGTTACATCAAAGGTTGATTGGTGACATGGGCAAAGTAAATGATGGGTTTGTTGTTCATACAAAGCAACCGCACATCCCATGTGAGAACAAATTTTGGAAAATGCGATAATGCCGTTATAGGTCCAACTTAATCTCTCTGCATTTAAATTAAAATCAGCAGGACGCAATCTAATTAACAAGACTGGATCTTTGGCAACTTGTTCTAAGGATGCATCACCAGATAATTCTGGCATTACCTGTACAACTGAACCAACCTCTAAATCCTCTGGTTTGATTGGTTGTTTTCCTGGATCGGTCATCAATCTAATTCCTTTAGACCAATCAGTTTCTTCTAATTGTTTTCGGGGAAGTGGTCCTAAATCCCGCAAAGAAAGTATTGGCACAATTCCAATTAACCCTAAGGAAAAACCAATTGAGCGCTTAATTAATTTACGGCGACCTAATTGAACTGAACCAGCTCGCTCTTTTACGGTACTTACAAAATCAGCTCTGGCTTCATCACTGGAACGAAATTCATGACGCTGCGCAATAACTTCATTATCTGGCATCAATTGTCTAGCCCATTGCACCGCTGCCAGGCCGATCATCAATAGTGCAATACCTAAACCACAACCCAAAATTAATTGAGAGGTTTGTACCTCACCTAAAATTGGCAAAAATACAACTGAATTATTATTGGTAAATCCAACAAAGCCCCAAATGAAAAGTAATGTTCCAAGACCAGAGAGTGCAAAAAGAATTGCTACTTTCTTTTCAGCTCTTTTTTCCGCTTTGGGATCAACATCAGCAGCACGAAGAACATGAGGATGAATACCTGGATCTGGGATTTTTCCAGATAATTCTTTATCTGATTCTAAATTTTCACTCATCTAATTTGCTCCCTATTTGTTACTCATGCTTTTAAGTATTTCGCAACATTCTCATTTTTATCTTGACTTGCTAGTCAACCAGACAGCAATTCCAACTACTAAACCAATTCCTAAAACCCATGCAAGAAGACCTTCAGTTACAGGTCCTACTCGACCAAGTGAAGTTCCACCTGATTGTTTTTCATTTTGCACTGATTTAATCCATTTAATAATGTCTAATTTTTCCTGTGGAGTTAAAGTTTGATCATTAAATTTAGGCATTGATTGTGGACCGGTAATCATCGCTTCATAAATTTGTCCTGGTTTTTCAGCCATCAATGATGGCGCCCATTTTCCTTGAGTTAATGCACCACCTTGTGCGGCAAAGTTATGGCACATGGCGCAATTTGTTCTAAACAAAGTTCCACCATTAGCGGTATTGCCATCTCTTTCCCAAGATAGAGAACCATCAGTTACTACATCTGGGCCAGGTGCTAAATTTTGAATATAGGCAGCCATTGCTGCAATTTGTGCTGGGTTATAGACCGGGGCTTTGCGTTGTGCTTGTTGGGACATATCAGCCATTGGCATACGCCCAGTTCCAACTTGGAAATCAACTGCTGCACCACCAACACCAATGAGCGCTGGTGCAATACCAGATCCTTCCGCATTTATCCCATGACAAGAGGAACAGCCTTGCAAGAATAAATTTTTACCAGTTGCTATTAAAGAAGAGGTAGATAGATTTGTATTGTTAGCATCATTAGTAAAGGCAGAGGCAAGTGAAAAAGTAGAACCCACTGCAAAGAGTGCTACTAAGATCATTGCAGGCAGCGCCCATTTGCTTCTTCGTTTAGCAATCAATTTTTGTGCTAACTGGTTAAATCTTTTTGACAATTTTTCCCCTTATTTTTCCTCTTTATTTTTTTAAAAACTTCAATCATTTAATCTGGTCGCGTATCCAAATAATCACTTAATCAAATAAATTGCTGAGAACAATGCAATCCATACTATGTCCACAAAGTGCCAGTAGTAAGAAACTACAATTGCTTGAGTTGCTTGTGCATGTCCAAATTTTCTAGCTTTATTAACGCGAAGTAGCAATATTAAAAACGCGACCAGTCCACCGGTAACGTGTAATCCGTGAAATCCAGTTGTAATATAAAAAACTGAACCATAAGCGCGGGAAGATAAGTTAATACCTTGGCTCACTAAACTTGAATATTCAAAAATTTGTCCACCAATAAAAAATGCACCCATTAAAAAGGTGAGCGCAAACCATTCTCTCATTCCCCATTTGGAAAACTGCAACGCTTTTCCAGTTCTGCGAACTTGTAAACGTTCTGCAGCAAATACTCCAAACTGACAGGTGACAGATGAGAGAACCAAAACTGTGGTGTTAATTGCTGCAAACTTCACATTTAGCATTGAGGTTGAATCAAACCAAACCTTTGGACCTTGCACTGCTCTAATAGTGAAATACATAGCAAACAAAGCGGCAAAAAACATTAACTCACTGGAAAGCCAGATGATTGTTCCAACCGCAACAATGTTAGGGCGGTTATATGGTTTAACTGGGGCAGTGGTCGAAGCCGTTGCTGTCATGGGAGCATTATTCCCGATAACTAAAGGATTTATGTAGTTATAAAGGCTTACTAATGTCAGGCTTGAGTGACAATGCTCACCCAAATTAATTCTCGCTACCGAAGAAAAACTCATTGTTTTTGAGCGTGGAATTTGAGGAAAAATGAAGTTTGCAAGAGGGTAATTAGGGTGAGCAACCTCGCAAAACTAAGGTCAGGAAAGTGATAATTAATCGCTATCCTTTGGGGGTGGAAAGTGCCCAGAAGAAAACAGCGACTATCTTGGTTTATGCCAGCAATGCTGCGGTCCGGGAAGTTATTAGCTCTGGCCTTGGATCTAATTTAGGTAATGGGTTGCCTGACCACAAAGTTAGGGAATTCGCTACTGGCAACGCTCTTCGGTTATTTGTAGATGATGGCGGAAAATTTGATTTATTGATTGTGGACGCAGAGGCCGCCCCAGAAGGTGGACTTGGATTAGCTCGCCAATTAAAAGATGAGGTTTATAACTGTCCTCCTGTTTTAGCAATTATTGCCCGGCCAAGTGATTCCTGGCTTGGAAAATGGTCTCGGGCAGAGGAATTAATTTTGCATCCGATAGATCCATTTACCTTGGGTGAAAAGTGCGGAAAGTTATTAGCCAAGCGGTTTGGAATATCAAGTACTCGCGATATATCCCATGTTTAAATTTTTATGAATCAATCTTCAAATCAATCAATCAATTTATGGCAGGCCCTTTTCAATCATCTAGAAAACAAAAATGATTTAAATGAAGAGTTAACTTCAATTGTAATGGGTGAAATTTTAGAGGGGCGCGCTGATGAAGGGTCAATCAAAAAATTTCTTCTCCTGTTAAAAGAAAAAGGGGAAAGCTCAACTGATATTTCATTATTAGTTTCACAATTATTGAAATACGCTCTCCCAATTCAGATTAATGATTATGCAGTAGATCCGGTTGGAACCGGGGGAGATAAGAAAAATACAGTTAATATCTCAACTAGTAGTGCGGTGTTGACTACCGCTGCTGGCGCTCGCGTAGTAAAACATGGCTCAATCGCTGCCTCTTCTAAATCTGGAAGCGCAGATGTCTTAGAAGCTTTAGGTGTAAACACCTCTTTACAAGGTGCTCAAGTTGCCAAAACAGTTGAATTATTAGGAATCGGTTTTATGAAAGCCACAACTTTTCATAGTGCACTTCGCCATGCAGCTCCTGCTCGCCGTTCACTTGGAGTACCTACTGTTTTTAATATTTTGGGACCACTTGCAAATCCAGCACAGCCGAAAGCAATTGCACTTGGCGTAACCGCTCCGGAGAAGTTACCGATAATGGCCAAAGTAATTGCAGATCGGGGTGGTCATGGTTTTGCTTTTCGCGGGGATGATGGAATTGATGAATTAACTACCGCTACCACCTCCACCATTTTACAAATCAATGACGGTCAAATAAGTAAATACACCTTTGATCCAAGTGAAATTGGTATTCCCAGGTTTGAATTAGAGCAATTAGTTGGGGGAGAGCCGCCAGTTAATGCCCAAATTATTAGAGAGGTTTTTGCTGGTAAATCCAGCGGAAATTATCAAGCAATCCGAGAGGCAATTTTGTTGAACTCTGCAATTGCAATTGCTGCTTTTAAAGCGGATTTCAATTTAGGAGTTAATGAACAGATTGCTAATGGCTATGTACTTGCACGGCAGGCTTTGGATAATGGTAAAGCCCTAGAGTTATTGGATAAATGGGGGGCGCTAACTCAGGAGTTAGCTGCAACAGTTTAATTATTATATTGCTTGCTAAAGTTTAACGCTCTTCACTTAATTCTTAATTCTTAAGAATTTTTCTAAAGCTTGCCAAGTGTAAATTTCAAAGGTACCAAGGCGTTCAATTAATCGGTGCAATATTTCAACAGTAGTTTTTGCATCATCTAAGGCTCTATGAGTTGGCGAAACTTCGGTATTAAAATAATTGGCTAAATTACCTAATTTATAATTTCCCACTTCATATTTATCAACTGTTTTTCTGGCCAACTGAACAGTATCTAATACCGAATAATTTGGCCATGGTGTTTTGACAGACTCCGCAGCTACCTTTAAAAAACTCAGATCAAAGGGTGCGTTATGTGCGACCATAACAATCTTTTCATCTCTCTTGACACCCTCTTCGATGAACTCTAAAAAGGAGTTAAAAATTTCAGTTATGGTTGGAGCATCTTCCAACATCTCATCAGTTATTCCAGTTAAATCAGTTATATATTCGGGTAGAGGTATCTTAGGGTTAACAAAAGTTTCAAATTCGCCGATTACATCGCCGCCCTTTACTTTTACCGCGCCAATTTCAGTAATGGCATTGCCAGTGGAAGCTGATGCCCCGGTAGTTTCCAAATCAACAATGCAAAAAATAGTGTCTGATAGAAGATGCTCGCTGGTTTTCTTTGTTGGCACTTTCCAACCTTAGCCGAGGAGGCTGACTACAAAGCTTCTTTAATTTGTCCTAAATGATCTAGTGGGTGGTTGGTGTAGGCATTTAGCCATTTTTCAACAGAAAACTCCCCAGATTCACTATGAATACATATATTTTGCAATTGTTCGGGAGTGAGTCTTTTAATTAATTGATAAGAGGCTTCTCGCACCGCTGCAAACAATGCTAAAGAATTTTCAATTGGCAACTCTTCATAACCAAGGGTTTTATTTGCAGACCATTTACCTTCGTCATAACCTTGAATAATGCTGCCTGGTTCTGCAATTAATCTTCGCAGGCGCAGCATTGAAGTTGATTCACTATCCATCATGTGGTGAATTACTTGGCGAGGGGTCCAATCAGATTGGCTACCACCTGGCTTTTTTTGGTTTAGCTGTTCAGGAGTTAATTTGCTGGCGACGATATAAAACTCATCTGTGGCCGCTTTGTATTTAGCAGCGAGCTCTTGAATTTGGGTTGTGGTCATGAAGTTATATTAACAAGTATTACCTAGAAAAATCATTCATGGGGTCTGCGTAGATCTGCGATGAAATCCATAAGGGCAAATAAGACACCAGAAAGTACAAAGGTAATATGAATCGCTATGCGCCATTTTAATCCGGCAGGAACTTCATTATTTGTATCCATAAAATCTTTTAATAGTTCAATAACTGAAATGGCCACCAATGATCCAATTAGCTTAATTTTCAACCCAGAATAATCCACTCGACCCATCCATTGTGGTCGATCTTCCGAATTTGCCGCCGAGCCGATTTTAGAAACAAAATTTTCATAACCTGCAAAAATCACAATTAATATTAAGTTTCCAAGTAAAGTTAAATCTAATAAACTCAAAAGTGCCAAAGTTAGATTGTGAATGTTAAAAGACCAGATGTGGGAGATTAAGTGAGCGAATTGCTGGGAAAACTTAATTAGTAAAGCCGCGAGAGCCAATGCGAGACCCAAATAAAATGGAGCTAATAACCATCGCACTCCAAACAGGATTTTTTCAATTCCAAGTTCTACCTTATTAATGGGATGATTTGATTCACTCATACCCCTAATTTAGCAAATTCCAACATTTCCTTACATTTCCAATTGGGATTCAAAATGAATTTTGACCAAACGATAAATAGAATAGTTGGCAGGATTCTTAGAATCTTATGAAAGAAATAGGAGAGGGATGAAACCGACAGTTTTATTGGTACATGGTGCTTGGCACAGCGGCCAAGGCTTTGATCTTCTTCAAGCCGAACTTGCCAAATTAGATATCAATTCCAAAACAGTGGAACTATCAAGTGTGGCCGCTGCCGACAAACCCATTGGAGATATGTACCAAGATGCACAATTAGTTAGAGATGCAATATTAGGAATTGAAGGGGAATGTGTTGTATTAGGTCACTCCTATGGCGGATTACCAATTACGCAGGGAACAAGTGGATTAAAAAATGTTAAATCACTTATTTATTTGACAGCATTTATGTTGGATGAGGGAGAAACTTTATATCAAGCCTGCGGAGCGGTTGACCCGGAATGGTGGATTAGAAAAGAAGATAATTTAAGGTTACAAGCAGGTCGTCCAAAGGAAATTTTCTACAACAAATGCAGCGCTGCAGATGCGCAATATATGTCTGATAGTTTAAGAGATCAAAGTTTAACCTCTTTCAATCAACCAATAACTAATGTGGCTTGGAAAGAGTTTGATTCCACTTACATAATTTGTGAGGCAGATAACGCAATTCCGGTATTTGCACAGGAGGCAATGTCTAGTCGTGCAAAGAATATAATTCGCATGGATGCTGATCATTCACCATTCAGGTCTTGTCCAACTGAATTAGCAGAAATAATTAATAAAATTTTATAGATTGCATGGACGATATCTTCCCGCCACTTGCTAAAGCTCGTGGACGATAACTTTGCGCCACTTGCTAAAGCTCGTGGACGATACTGGGATCGAACCAGTGACCCCTTCCATGTCAAGGAAGTGCGCTACCG
>OMHY01000116.1 GCA_900298985.1 Streptomycetaceae bacterium | reverse complement strand
ATTTTGCCCTTGTGGGTAATATTTAAGAGGCAGGGAAACTGAATAAGTCGAGGTAGAAGCATTTGCTGTAAAACCAATTCCAGAATTAACTATCACAAGCGGGAGGCTCAATATAAAGACAATTAGCCCCCTGGGAAATATTGATTTTCGCTTCTTTTTTACATTTACAAAAGTTTCCATTTGAAGGAAAAGTTAGCAAATTTTTCATCCGGCAGCATCTTGAAATCCCATTTACCATATGTTCTGTGGGTTACTTCTCAGGAAAACATAGAAATCAGTTGAATTTCTTGGCTTTTTTTCGAAAATTTCCAACTTTGCAGTTTTCAATACTTATTGCGTTCTTCTTTATGATTTTTCCCATGCCAAATCTCTTTGCCGCAAATTCTTCGTTACAAACTATCAATCAAGTTTTAAATATAAACACAATTAATTTAGATACCACACTATATCTACCAAATAAGATCCCAGCTCCAGCAATTCTGTTAGCACACGGTATTGGTGGCAATAAAGATTCTGTGATTGCGGAAGCAAAGTATTTTGCACAAAATGGATTTGTAGTTTTGACCTGGAGTGCGCAAGGTTTTGGAAAATCAACAGGATCAATTTCAATGGATTCCATTGATAAGGAAATTGCAGATGAAAAAGGTTTATTGGATTTTCTGGCAAAACAAAGTCAAGTTCAAAAAGATAACTCTGGTAACCCAATAATTGGTGCAGCAGGTGCTTCTTATGGTGGAGCCAGTTCATTAATGATTGCTGCTGTTGATTCCAGAATCAAAGCAGTAGCGGCAGATATCACTTGGAATAATTTACAAAATGTATTGTTTCCCCAAAATGCACTTGGGCTAAATTACCCTGGCCCATTTAAGAAGACTTGGGCAGGAACAATTTTTAATTTAATTGCAATTCAAAACTCCTATCTCGGCCAATGTGGAAATTTCCAAGCAGAGTGGTGCAATGCTTTTAACGCGGCCACAAGCAATCAACTGCCAGATGAAAAAACTTTAAAACTCTTAGCAAAATCTTCACCTGGAGAATTGGCTAGTAAGATTAAAGTTCCAACTTTATTGATGCAAGGAGAGGATGATTCACTTTTCCCATTAGCAGAAAGTGTCAAAACCGCTTCCCAAATAAAATTAGCAGATCCCAAGACACCAGTTTCACTAATTTGGCACACTGGTGGCCATGATGGCGGCCTAGATGAAACTCCTAGATTACAACAACTAACACTTCGGTGGATGAAAAAATATTTGTTAGGGAATACTGATAACTTTCCTACTTTTCAAATCACTGATGCTACGGGAGGAATATCAGTTACTGATTCCACTGTAATTTCTCGTATATTGCAGAGTAATAAACTTCCAATTTCACAAAAACTTAATTCCTTACCGCTCAATGCAAATTTGGCGCCACTATTTGCGCCAACTGGTGGTATTCCAAGTGCAATTTCCTCGTTGCCTGGAGTTGGAAATGCAGGTGGTTTAGCTTCATCATTAACTAGTTTCAATGCTCCAGCAACTGGATCTCCCATAAATCCACTAGGTCAAAATGCAATCACACCATTTTTACTTCCTGGGCAAAGTACAGTTTTTACAACGTCACCACAAAAACTAGCCCTCAAGATTATTGGTTCCCCGCAAATCAAGATTCACTTAACTAGTACTAAAAAAGATGCTGTCTTGTTTTTTTCAACTGTAAGAATTTCCAGCAATGGAATTACCTATCAACCAAGTGGAATTGTGGCACCAATCAGAGTTGATAATATTCCAAATGATGGCATAGACATTACGGTAAAACTACCCGCTACTTATTTGAAAATAAATCCGGGAGATAAAGTTGGAGTTGCAGTAAGTGCAACTGATCAAGGATATGCATTACCAGTGGATGGGCGTTTATACACCATCACCCCTATATCACCACTTCTCTACCCAACTTTAGATGTAGCAATTGTCAATAACAACGGACAAAATATTTCTTGGTTAGTTGCAGCAGTAATATTTTTAATAATTGGCGGTTTCTATGTTGGATATTTAAGATTTAAGAGTCACACTAAACTTTCAAATAATTTTGAAGATTCTGATTCAACATTATTAAGGATTTCAAATTTAAGTAAAACTTATCCAGATGGTTATGCGGCAGTATCAGGTTTATCTTTTGAAATAAAAGCAGGTCAAGTTGTTGGTTTACTTGGACCAAATGGTGCGGGAAAGACCACTACATTGCGAATGGTTTTGGGACTTATCTATCCTACAGCTGGAGAGATTTGGATTAAGGGTCAAAAAGTTTATCCTGGATCTGCAGCACTTTCTCAAATCGGTGCACTTGTAGAAGGACCTGGATTCTTGCCACATTTAAGTGGAAGAGAAAATTTAAATCTTTATTGGAAATCAATTGGCCGAATTCAAGATCCGCGTATTGAAGAAATATTAGAGATTACTAGATTGGGAACTGCGGTAGATAAAAAAGTTAGATCTTATAGCCAAGGTATGCGCCAGAGATTAGCGATTGCACAGGCAATGCTTGGTATGCCACCTGTACTGATTCTAGATGAGCCTACTAATGGGCTTGATCCTCAGCAAATTGCAGAGATGCGCCAGGTCTTGAGTGAATATGCCAAAGATGGCAGAACAGTAATTGTCTCTTCGCATATTTTGGCGGAAATTCAACAAACCTGTTCAGATGTAATTTTGATGCACCGTGGACAATTATTGGTAACTGGCGAATTAAATCATGTTATTGCAGATGCCATGAGTTTAGAGGAAGTTTTCTTAAAAGTAATTGGAAATGATTTAATTATTGGGAAGGAAAAACTATGAGTTATAAAGTTTCCCATACTTTGCCATATCGAATTGAGCTTTATCGACAACTTAAAAGAAAAAGAACTTTATTTGCTTACCTATTTGTAACAGCACTTCCCGTCATTGTCGCTGCTGCAGTTAAATTTGGCCCTACCGGCCATGCAGGTGGTCCAACAAAATTTGGATCTGGCTCCGCAGATTTAATTGGTTTAGCAACAAAAGGTGCCGCAAATTTCACTTTTACTATGTTTTATTTCGCTACTCCTTTCTTATTGGTAGCCGTAATATCTTTATTTAATGGTGATACCATTGCAAGTGAGGCTTCTTGGTCTTCACTTAGATATCTTTTAACTGCACCAATTCCTCGAATTCGTTTAGCGATTCAAAAACTAAAAGTATCCTTGACTTTATCTTTGGTAGCAATTATTTGGTTGCCAGTTATATCTTGGCTAGTAGGATTTTTAGCTTTTGGAACTACTCCATTCCAATCTCCGCTTGGAATATCACTTTCAAATTCAACCTCGCTGCAGAGAATCACACTCACCACCGCATATTTACTTTTTGAATTTCTATTTGTTGCAGCACTAGCATTTTGGATAGGGGTAAGAACTGATTCTCCCTTGGGTGCAGTTGGTGTAGCAGTTGGAATTATTATTTTGCTAAATATTTTAGATGCAATTAATTCCCTAGGAAATATTAGAAATTTTCTACCAGTGCATTACTTTTTTTCTTGGTTTGATGCTCTTGGAGCTCAAATCTCCTGGGGAAATATGTTCCGAGGTGCTGGATATTCAATTATCTGGTTTGTGATATTACTTTGCGCAGCTATCAGAAAATTTCAAAATAAAGATATATATTCATGAGAAATATGATTTATGTTGGTTTTGACCAACTGCACAAAGATTATGGTGCCCTAGCCAAGGCAGATCCAAAAAAAGATCTAATAGTCTTTGTAGAGAGTGAAAGGATGATTTCTGGGAGAAAATGGCATAAACAAAGGCTATGGTTTCTACTTGCAAGTGTGAAAAATTTTCAAGCTGATTTGAGGGAAAAAGGATTTGAAGTAATTCATCTAAAAGCTCCTAATACTCTAGCTGGTTTGGTCACTTTAAAGGACAAATACAATATTTCAACCATCCAAGCAGCAACTCCCAATTCCTATCGGCTCAAAGATTCCTTATCTAAACTGGTGCAATACAGTGAAAATGATTTCTTTTTAACAACTGAAGCAGAGTTTCAATCCTGGGCAAGTTCCCAGAAAAAAATGTTGATGGAAAATTTCTATCGAAACCAAAGAATCAAATTCAATAT
>OMHY01000115.1 GCA_900298985.1 Streptomycetaceae bacterium | reverse complement strand
TTGCGCCAATCTTTGCAAAACTCGAAATCCCATTTCTGGTCTAGCTTGCTCTCGACCACGAAATTGGATAGTTACCTTTACCTTATCGCCACCATTTAGAAAACGTGCAATATGAGTTTTCTTAGTTTGGTAATCATGCTCTTCAATCTTTGGGCGCAATCTCATTTCTTTCACCACAATATGGGTTTGATGTTGTCTGGCTTCGCGGGCTTTTTGTGCGATTTCATATTTGTACTTTCCAAAATCCATTATTTTGCAAACTGGTGGATTTGCATCTGGTGCAATTTCCACCAAATCCAATCCAATTTCCTCCGCTGCTGCTAATGCATTTTCTACAGATACAACGCCAACTTGTTCTCCATCAAAACCAATGAGACGCACTTCGGCTGTCCGAATACGATCATTAATTCTTGGCTCGATACTGATAACTTCCCCTTTCCTAGTTTTCTTGGACAAGGGTGGGCGAACACGCCATAAAACTAGGATTTATTAGATATTAAAATCTAACCTAGTTAAAGACCGGATGAACCTGAAGTTAGCCGGTGGGAGTTGCCTCCGCTTGTCTGGACAGTATAGTACCAGCAAAAGTGATAGGCAAAAATTTGAGGAATGCTGACGCAAGATGGTTTTAACCCCCGTGAGCGTGAACTCCCCCATCAACATGGATGATCTCACCAGTAGTTTTTGGAAAAAAGTCCGACAGTAAAGCAACCGCTCCCAAGGCTGCTGGGACTGGGTCCTTAGTATCCCAATGCATTGGAGATTTTTCATTCCATAAGGTTTCAAATTGTTGAAAATCTGGAATGTGTTTGGCTGCAATTGTGGCAAGCGGTCCAGCTGCAATCAAATTAAATCTAATGTTTTCTGGGCCTAAGTATTTGGCTAAATATCGATTTGCTGATTCTAGCCCCGCTTTGGCTATACCCATCCAATCATATTTAGACCAAGCAACTGTGGCATCAAAAGTTAGCCCGACTACACTGGCCCCTTTATCAGAGTTAAATAAAGGTTTACAAGCCATAGTTAAAGACTTATAAGAATATGTAGACACATGTATTGCAGTAGAAACATCAGCAAATTCAGTATTTAAGAAATTACCACCTAACGCTGCGGTAGGTGCAAACCCGATTGAATGCACCACTCCATCTAAATGAGGCAAGATAGGGCGAACTCGGTCTGCCAAAGTATTTAGATGTTCATCATTAGTTACATCTAGCTCTAAAACTTTTGGTGGGTTAGGCAATCTACCTGCAATTCTTTCGGTAATTGACATAGCGCGACCATGAGAGGTGAGAACTATATTGGCACCTTCTTCTTGGCAAATTCGGGCGATATGAAATGCGATTGAAGCATCAGTTAATACCCCAGTTATTAATATATTTTTCCCAGAAACTATTCCCATTGATTAAATCTCATTTCTTCTTTTCAAGGTATTACTTATTAAAATATTAATTCCCAATTTCTAGTGCCCCATTCCTAAACCACCATCAACTGGAATTACTGCGCCAGTGATATATCTTGCCGCCGAAGAAGCCAAAAATGTGACAACTTGTGCAATCTCTGCAGGTTGCGACAATCTCTTTAAAGGAACGGCTTCTATAATTTCATTTTTTCTTTTTTCATCAAGTACTGAGGTCATATCAGTTTCTACAAACCCAGGAGCCACTACATTTACTGTAATGTTTCTAGAACCAAACTCTCGGGCTAAAGATCTTGCCATCCCCACTAACCCGGCTTTGGTTGCAGCATAATTAACTTGTCCAGCAGATCCCATCAAACCAACTACTGAACCAATAAAAATCATAGATCCAGAATGTTTTTTCAACATTCCTTTGGAAGCTGCTTTAGCACAGCGAAATACTCCAGTTAGATTGGTATTTAATACCTCTTGAAAATCTGATTCATTCATTCGAAGCAACAAAGTATCTTTAGTAATACCGGCATTGGCTACTAAAACATCAACTGTGCCAAACTCTTTTTCAATAAGAGCAAAACCATTTGCAACGCTATCATCAAGAGAAACATCCATTGAAATTGGATGTGCACCCTCTAGACCTTTAGGCAAAGAACCATCCCGGGTTGTCACTACTGTAGTGAAGCCTTGATTTAAAAATTCTTGAGCGATGGCATATCCAATGCCCCGGCTGGCTCCAGTTACCAAAACTATGGGGTTGGCTTTAGGTTGGTTAATATTTTGCTCAATCACAAGGCTACTTTACTTGTTTAGCACAGGATATTTCCCTTACTTGGCTCTAGAATTTCACTCATGATTGCGAAGAGATGGGGTAAAAAAGCCATTTCAAATAATCAACTGCCCTCTATAACCAATGCACAACCCGGTTTAAGTAGTGATTTGCCGGGCCGGATGCGCAAATACACCTTATCTATGATGATTAGAACCGGCTGTTTTATTGCCACTGTGATGACACCATCACCTTATCGATGGTTTTTTCTAGTGGGAGCAGTTACTTTGCCTTACATTGCGGTAGTAATTGCCAATGCAGGCAGGGAAACTGTAAATAGACCAATCGAATCAATTAGGGCGTTAGAAATTCCAGATTCACCAGAAAAACTAAATCATAATTTGGAAAATTAGTTGAAGAAATATCTGAAAAATTTCTTTTCTCTATCTGGTCTTGCACAAACTCTAATCGC
>OMHY01000114.1 GCA_900298985.1 Streptomycetaceae bacterium | reverse complement strand
TTTTGGATCAGCGCCGGCTCTAATTGCAGCATCAGTTGCAAATTGGCGGGCTTCATCTAAACAAGCTTCCCGGCCCTGATCTGCATATCTATAAACTCGATCAATAGTTCCAGAAGCCTCTGCAATTGCAGCACCAAATGCATTTGCTACCGCATGATGATTTGGAGTAATAACTTCCACAATTCCCGAAATTTTGGTTGGGATTAAATGAGAACCTCCACCTACTGCAATTAAAGGCATTGTGACTCGGCTTGCTTTCATGCGATCACACAAGTTTTGAATTTGATCATCTACCCAGGCAAGTGCTTGTTTTACAACATCATCACTTACTCCAGATAATTTAGAAGCATCTCCAAATCCGGATAGCCGACCACCTTTAGTAGAAATATCAGAGAGAGTTAAAGTGCTTCCACCATTTATTAATGCTTCAGTTATCACTTTATAGCCAACAGAATCTGGGCCACATTTAACATTGCCCCCATCTGTTCGCACAATAGTTCCGCCACCCAAACCAATTGAAATCAAATCAGGCATTCTGAAGTTAGTGCGAACTCCACCTACTTCAATTGCAGCTGCTGATTCTCTGGGAAAACCATCCACTAAAATTCCACAATCTGCCGAAGTTCCACCCACATCTATTACTAAGGCATCAGAAAGTTTTGCCAGCGCACAAGCACCACGCATTGAGTTTGTTGGTCCAGAACCCACTGTCAAAATCGGTAACTTCATCGCTTCTTCAGCGGTCATTAAAGTTCCATCATTTTGAGTTAAAAATGAATCAACTTTTAAACCATGACCAAGGAGCGCATTATGAAAACCATTCACTACCCCTTGTGCTACACCAAACAAAGAAGCATTTAAAATGGTTGCGTTTTCTCTTTCCAATAAACCAATCTGGCCAACTTGATGGGAGAGTGAAACTGGAAAATCAGGTCCAAGCTCCTCTGCCAAAATTTCTCCAGCTCTAATTTCTTGTGCATAATTCGCTGGTGCAAAAGCGCAACTAACTGCAATAGCCGATACATTGCCTTGGCATTTTTTCGCAAACTCCCTAATTGCACTTTCTTCAAGTGGTGCGATTTCTCTGCCATCATATTCATAACCACCGCCCACAATTGCACTTGGTCCAATTACGCTACTGTGCAAATCCTTTGGCCAAGCAGCTCCTGGTCTGACCGCTAATGATGATGGCGCTGCTAATCGAAGCACTCCAACTTTTTGTAAATTCTTTCTTTGAATAATTGCATTTGCTGGGTGTGTGGTTCCAAGCATCGCTTGAGTAATCTTGGAAGTATCTACTCCTTTGATTACCTCTGCGAGTGCTTTTGCAATTCCATCTGAAGGGTCTAAAGTGGTTGCAGTTTTAGTAGATGCAACTACTTGATCTTGTTCATCAACTACAACCGCATCAGTGTTAGTTCCACCAACATCGATACCAATTTTTAGTCGGCTCATTAGTTTTCTCCTCCCATTTTCACATAAGGCAGGTCATAACCAAAAGCCTTTGGACCTACTAACTCCATCATTCCGGGCTTGTGCCACTCTGGGGCACAAGGCATGCCTATTACATTTACCCTCTGTCCATAGGCCAAAGTTTCAGTTGTAATTGGCTGTGCGTTCTCATAATCCAAAATACAAATCAAATCTGGGGTAGTAATTATTGGCTTGCCATTTTCCGTGGCAACCAACAACTCATTTTGAATTTCAATCTTCATCAATCTATTTGGGTCTTTCATATGTTCAATAGTTACAGTTCCCTTTGCAAAACCATCAGTTGTTCTGCGATCTAAATCAATGATTTTGCCCGAGAAATAAATCTCTCCCTCGGCAAATTTCAAAAACTCTTCATAAGAACCAACTTCACCTCTTTGTACCGCATTTAATCTTTTACCTAACTCCACGCAATAAGACATAGAGCCTTGAATTCCATGTTTTGCAATTTGACCGGCGGTCATTGAATAACAGGAGATTGCATTTGAAAGCCCTAACTGCATCACTGCAGAACGTGCTAATTGCTCCGCCATTTGATTACTAATTGCTTCAAAAACAATTACATTTCCTTTTTCATCCGCCACACTCATTGGTGAGGCCTTAATTCCTGCTAAGGTAAATACAGTCATTTCAATTTGCGGAAATGCTCGACGCATAGAATCCGCATCAATGATTGGCAAACCAAGTTCAGCTGCAACTGCAATTGGAATTAAGGTATTCATTCCACCAACTTCAATTGGCATAATCGCAACTGGCTTTTTACCAAGATATGCAGCAAGTGATCTAACTACTCCGGAAAATTCTGGTCCCGCTGGAACTTTCTCCGAAAAAACAGTTGGAGCTCCAATACCTGCTGTGGTGCACACCAAACCTTCTGGGTCTAACTCTTCAGGGCGTGCAATCATTACTGAGCCATAGTCCTCCAACGCTTGTCTGACCATTAACCGAGCGATGTATGGGTCTCCACCTCCACCCGTTCCCAGCAGGGTCGCCCCCAAAACCATGTCATCGATATCATCGAGTGTTAACTCACGCATTAAAAATCCCTTCAAAGTAGATTTTGTTTTCCCCGTTTACCAGGGCAACACAAATTATTCGCCAAGACACAAAACAAAATCCTATTTTGTATAAACTGTTATTACAAGGGTCAAATTGTTAAAAAGGAGTAAACAGGTGGGCGAATACCTCTCTATACCTATTATTACCGCACAAGAAGTAGAAGCTGCATTTCCCCTATCTGTTGCCATTGAAAATCAAAGAGAAGTATTTTCCGCTTTTGATCGCGGTCTTGCAGTTATGGGTGAGCGAGGCGTGATTCCAAATGGTACAGACGCATCCTTCGCCTATATCGCTCGTGCCGATAATAATGCTCCCACTATTATTAAATTTGGCAGTGTCACAAATTCAAATGCAGAGAGAAATCTCCCGGTAGTTCAAGCCTATATCGCGGTATTAGATCCAGTTACCGGTTCCTTAATAAAATTTGTTGATGGAGAATCTGTCACTCGTATTCGAACCACCGCAGCTTCTATGTTAGCCGCCCAACTACTTTCAAACTCCACTAATGATATTTCAATAATTGGCGCAGGGCTTCAAGGCATCGCTCACGCCAAAGCCGCTTTTGAATTATTTAATCCAAAGGTTGTTCGCTTAGTTGTGAGAAAGCCAAATGAAGAAACAGATAAATTTCAAAAATCTTTCCCAAACATATTAATATCAACCAACATCGATGAAGCTCTAGATAATTCAGACTTAATCTTTACCTGTACTAACTCAATCACGCCAGTAATTAATCGGCTTCCTAAAAAGGGTGCCACATTAATTTCAATTGGTTCTTTTTCTCCCAATCGTGAAGAAGTCTCGGGTGAAGTTGTATCCAAAGCTGATTTAGTTTTTGGAGATGACTCTAAGACTATTCAAAAGCAGTCCGGTTCAATCCTCGCTGCTCTAAAATTTCGCCCAGATCTCTCTTCTCCAATCACTTCACTTGGAACTCTCATCAACAATCCCATACTTGGTCGCAAATCAAGTGATGAGGTAATAATGTACTTTAGTGTTGGGCTTGGGGTACAGGATGCTGGGGTTGTAGCAATAATTATGAAATAGATATTGAATTATTTTCCTTATTCCTCACTTATGATTTAAGCCGACGTCGTATTTCTTTACCCGCGTTAGCTAGTTTTTTTCTTGCTCTAATTGTCCATCCTAGAATGAAAAATGCAATTGCAATAGTAACTAAAAATGACCAAAATAAAATAATTCTGAAAACAGAAATATTGTGTTGGTAAATAGTAGAAAGTAGAGTAAACCCAGCGGAACTGGCAATTGAAGCAAAAATAGTTCCAATATTTATTATGACAGGTATATCTCTTCCCCTTTCTAGATTTCTCAATTCATCTTCCGAGATTCGATGAGTTACAAAATCAGGTAAATTGCCAGATATAATTTTTGGAACAGAATCTACGTATGATGGTTGACTACTAGGGTTTAAACTCATAAATTATCCTGTAACCATTGATTTGGGCAAAAACTATTCAACCAATCTAGTTGGTAACTTTGTAAAGTTATTGTTATGGGTGCAAGTTGCTCCACTACTGGTGGGGGAAAGGCAAATGTATTTGTGTTGTTTGAGAATAATACAAAAAAGCAAGCAAGCAGAATTTTTAGTGCTAAAAAGCGATTTAGCTTGTGCGAGAAATTTGAAGGCCTATTAGCCATAATTAATCCTTGCACAAATTACTGTGCAAGGATATTTTAATGTCTGATATAAGTTATTTGTACTTTTAAAAAATTAAATAATTATCCAGCAATATTTAGAACTTGAGTCTTACAAATTACATCTGTTAGACGTTGACGTGTAGTTCCACGGAAGATCCACAAAATATCAACTAGCCCAACAGCTAAATTTATGATGTAGCCGAGAGAGGTAAAAATAATTCCAGCGGCATTATTGCTCCCAGAAATTCCAACACCAATTCCAACTATGAATGCACCTGGAATGTACATAGCTACTGGAAACAAGATTTGGCGAACTGCCATGTGTCCCCAGGTAGCGGGTTTACCAGTATCAGTTGCAATTACTCTCATCTGCAAAACTTGTTTCGCTGGAGATTGACCATTTCCCCAAACAACTAAACTCCAAATTGCCCACCCAATCCAAAGTGTTATTGTGGCTAATACCGCTTCTAATATATAACCGGCAAGTCGATGTCTTGGATTAGCTAAAGGAAACCGTGCACGCAGATCAGTTCCGGAGAAAGAATCCATAATCTCACTCATTTATTGCTCCTCTTAATAATTTTCTAGTTTTATTGCTTACTACAGAGAAAGATACACTAGAAAAATCTCTAGAAAAATAAAAATTTCCAATAAATTCTAAATTTCCCTTTTCACTAACTCCCATGCACGCACTCCACCAGTAATTCCAGCCGTGTTTGGAACAATTATTACTTCATCCCCAAATTGTTTTGTTACTAATTCCTTTATGCGCCTCGCATTTCCCCCACCAAGATATAGTCGATCCCATAAAAATACTGGGCGCAATTCATTTACCATATCTCTCACTCGCCTCGACCAAAAAGAATCGCCTAACTTTCTTCGCTCCGCTTCGCCGATCCAAGTATCGAAAGTTCGCCCTTTGCGAGTAGTGATATGAGAAAGTTCAATATGTGGTGCTAAAACGCCGCCATCAAATAATGCATAACCTAAACCAGTTCCTAAAGTTAAAACTAGCTCAAAACCAGTACCAGAAATGACTCCGGCACCATGCACCTCTGCATCATTTAGAACCAAGGTAGGCTTTTGAAAGTGATTTTTTACTGTTCTTTCCAAATCAAAGCCACTCCACTTTGAAAATAATTCCTCATCTCTTTTAGTGTGAGGACCATATTGATTAATATAGTGTGGGGTGTATACCACTACACCGTGCCGAATCATTCCAGGAAAACCAATTGTTATTCGATCAAAATTTCTTAAAGTACTAGTTACCTCTTCTAATAGTTGGATGCAACGTTCTGGTGAAAAGGGGTATGGAGTTGGCTTTACAACTTGCTCAGATATAGAAGTTCCATGTATATCTAGAATAGAAGACTTGACACTCAACCCACCAAAATCTATCGCTAAGGTTGTGAAATTAACTTGTGTCATTTTTTTATTTCTAGTGGTGATGTCCACCAGGACCGTGTGAATGTCCTCCTGGTCCATGGGAATGTCCATGTCCACCAGCATTTGCTACCTCTGCTGGAATCTCCGGTTTTTCATAAATTATTGCTTCAGTTGTAACAAACATAGATGCTACCGATGCTGAATTTAACAAAGCACATCTAGATACTTTTACTGGGTCAATAATTCCTTGCGCAATCAAATCAGCATATTCACCAGTTTGTGCATTAAATCCAGTTTTAGAACTTGAGTTAATAACTTTATCTACCACTACATAACCTTCATGACCGGCATTACGAGCAATTTGTGCCAATGGTTCAATAATAGATTTTGCAATAATGGAAACTCCTGCAGCTTTATCACCAGCAAAACCTAAATTATTTTCTAGAACTTTACTCGCTTTTGCCAGAGCACAACCACCACCAATTACAATTCCCTCTTCCAAAGCAGCACGAGTTGCATTAATTGCATCTTCTACTCGAAACTTCTTTTCTGTTAATTCAGTTTCAGTATGCGCCCCAACTTTAATAATAGAGACACCACCAGTGAATCGAGCTAATCTTTGCTTTGCTTTATCTTTATCCCAATCAGATTCAGTAGTATCAATTTCTCTTCTAATAGTTTCAGCTCGGGTTTGGATATTTTCTTTTTTACCAGCGCCACCCACAATTGTGGTGTTGTTTGCATCCACAATAACTTTACGAGCCATTCCAAGTTGGTTTAGATTGACTTGATCTAATGTGCTGCCAAAATCGGTGCTGATATATTCCCCACCTGTTAATACAGCAATATCTTCTAAAATTGCTTTGCGAATATCTCCATAAGCAGGGGCTTTAACCGCTACAGTGTTTAGTGTTCCTCGCATTTTATTAACAATCAAAGTAGTGAGTGCTTCACCCTCAACATCCTCTGCGATTATTAAAAGTGATTTCTTATTCTCACTTACACCTTCTAGAACCGGCAAAATGTCATTTAAATTAGAAACTTTATGACCGGTGATTAAAATATAAGGATTTTCTAACTCTATTTGATTTTCTGGTGTACCAGATGCAAAGTAAGGGGAAATAAACCCTTTATCAAAGGCAATACCCTCAGCAAATTCAATGTAAGTTTCCGCAGTTTGAGAATCTTCCGTGGTAATTGCACCATCTTTTCCGGATTTTTCAAATGCTTGTGCGATTAGATTTCCAATTTCTGGATCTTGAGCGGAGATAGTTGCAACCTCTACAGTTTTGGAATACTCGTTTAATGGAACAGCATTTTTTGCAAGCTCTTCAATTACTGCTTTTACTCCCGCAGCAATACCAGCTTGTAACTCTCGGGGTTGTGCACCGGCAGCAATTAACCGGAGTCCTTCTTTCACCATTGCTTGGGCAAGTACAGTAGCGGTAGTTGTGCCATCTCCAGCTTCATCATTAGTAATTTCAGCAGCTTGCTTCACTAACATAGCACCTAGATTTTCATCTGGATCAGAAAGTTCAATTGATTTCGCAATAGTCACACCATCATTAGTAATAGTAGGAGCGCCAAATCCTTTACCAAGCAAAACATTTCTGCCTTTAGGGCCAATAGTAACTTTCACCGCATCAGCTAATTGATTTACACCATGCTCCATGGCGCGGCGGGCTTTTTCCTCAAATTTAATTACTTTACTCATTTGCTACTTTCACTTGGTAAATACAAAACTTCTGCATATTTTTATATGCAGAAGTCTGTAATAATTTTTTCTTTTCTAGTTTGTTTTACTTAACTATTTTTACTTTACGACGATGGCCAAAATGTCTCGTGCAGATAAGACCAAGAATTCTTCATTGTTATATTTAACTTCAGTGCCACCATATTTGCTATAAAGAACTACATCGCCAACTTTTACATCAAGTGGAATGCGGTTACCATCTTCAAAACGACCTGGGCCAACTGCAACAACAGTTCCTTCCTGTGGTTTTTCCTTAGCGGTATCTGGGATTACCAATCCAGATGCGGTGGTCTGCTCAGCCTCAAGTTGCTTGATCACAATACGGTCTTCTAAAGGCTTGATGGAAATTGCCATGAAGTCACTCCTTTTTCTTGCCTAGATTTCTCTAGAATCTCTTAGTTTGAAAAAAACACTGCCCGGTATAACGTAAAACCAGCGGAAAATATTTCCAATTTCGAGGCAAAACCTATCAAATTGGGCTGATTTGGGCTAATTGACCCCGAGAAATGGAGCAAATGTAGTGGATACGGCCATTGCCTCAAATCCAATTGGGGTGGGAGTGGCATTACTAGAAACAGCCAATGAACCAAGGGCAGCCACCATTGCTCCATTATCAGTACAAAGAATTGGCGCTGGAATTCTAACTTCAATTCCAAGCTGTTTTCCTTTTTCTAGCGCTAAATGGCGCAATCTAGAATTTGCCGCAACTCCCCCGGCAATAATCAATCTTTCCATTCCAAAGTTTTGCACCGCAGCAAAGGCTTTACTTAACAATACTTGTGCAACCGCTTCTTGAAATGATGCCGCTACATCTTCCTTTTTTATTTGGGGATTATTTTTTAGGTACCTGCTTACCGCTGTTTTTAAACCAGAAAAGGAAAAATCATATTGATGATAAACTAAATCTTTTTTCAAAGTTAAGCCTTGGGGAAATTCAATTGCTAGTGGATTTCCTAATTTAGCAAGATTATCAATCTCCGGGCCACCTGGAAAAGGTAAATCTAAAAGCCGAGCGACTTTATCAAAAGCTTCACCAGCTGCATCATCAATAGTATTGCCAAGAGAATTCACATCAGAAATAAAATCGCCTACTTTCACAATGGAGGAGTGACCTCCACTTACTAAAAGAGCAATAGCTGGTTTGATTGGTTCCTCATCACTCAATGTATCTACTGCCACATGCGCTACTAAATGATTAACTGCATATAGTGGTTTATTAAGGGCCAAAGCTAAACCAGAAGCGGCGCTGGTTCCAACTAATAAAGCTCCGATTAGTCCAGGCGCACCAGTTACAGCAATCCCATCTAAATCATTGAGTTTAACATTTGCTTCATCTAGTGCATTTGAAATTACTGGAATCATTGCTTCTAAATGTGCGCGGGATGCGATTTCTGGAACTACGCCCCCAAATTTTGCGTGCTGCGAAACACTTGAAAAAATTACATTTGCTAATAATTTTCTTCCCTGCACAATACCGACCGCAGTTTCATCACATGAGGTTTCAATACCAAGGACTAAGGGCTCTTCTTTTAACATTAGAGCTCCTTTTTCATAATAAGAGCGTGGACATTATTTGCATAATAATGATCCCTCCTAGATATTTGAATAAATCCAAAGGATTCATAGAGTCCTTGAGCCTCAATATTGCCCTCTCGCATTTCTAGCAAGATAGATTTACATTTTTGATTCCTTGCATAATCTGCAACTCGACGCAATAATTCCCGACCAACTCCAAGCCTTCTAGAATTTTGTTCCACTGTTAAAGTTAATATTTCTAATCCTTCATCAATTAACATTGCCCCTACATAGCCCACAACTTTATTTTCTTTTTGCGCTACCAAGTAATATCTATTTTTAGCAGCAAACTCTTCTTTGAGTTGCGACATAGACCAAGGTTGAACTTGATAACTTACTTTTTCAATATCAAAAATTGGAACTAGATCCATTTGATTCCAATTTCTA
>OMHY01000113.1 GCA_900298985.1 Streptomycetaceae bacterium | reverse complement strand
TTTTGCTCAGGATTTAATGGGCAAAGTTTTAGGCTTGAAAACCGGCCTTTTTCCCTCAAAATTTGAGATTTGGCTCTCTTTTTGCAAAGTTAAGCCAATATCATCTAACCCTTCTAATAATCTCCACTTGGTATAGGAATCTATTTCAAATGAGATTTCATTATTTGCGGCACCACTTTGATAGGAAACTTTTTGTTGGTTTAAATCAACAGTAATTTTAGTAGTTGGTTCTTTTTCAATTTGTTCCCAAATTTTTTCTATTTCAATTTGTGGCAAAATAACAGTAAGCAAACCTTGCTTCAGGGAGTTACCTCGGAAAATATCAGCAAATCTTGAAGATAGCACAACTTTGAATCCATAATTTTGAAGAGCCCAAACCGCATGTTCCCGAGAAGAACCAGTTCCAAAATCACTGCCCGCTACCAATATGGTGGCGCCAGTATATTGTTTTTGATTTAATACAAACTCTGGGTCATTTCGCCAGGCTGCAAATAATCCATCTTCAAAACCTGATTTTGTTACTCGCTTTAGATATACAGCCGGAATGATTTGATCAGTATCAACATTGCTGCGACGAAGTGGGACCGCGGTTCCGGTGTGTGAGTTAAATTTTTCCATTTTATCAATCCTCTTCTATAGATCACTTGGTGCGGATAAAGTGCCTTTAAGTGCGGTGGCAGCTGCAACTAGAGGTGAAACTAAATGTGTTCTTCCACCTTTGCCTTGTCTGCCTTCAAAATTTCGATTTGAGGTAGAAGCACTTCGCTCCCCTACTGATAATTGATCTGGATTCATTCCCAAGCACATGGAGCAACCTGCTTCTCGCCATTCGGCACCTGCATTTAAAAATATTTTATCGAGCCCTTCAGTGATTGCTTGTTGTCTTACCTTTACTGAACCTGGAACAACTAACATTCGCAAAGATGGTGCAATTTTTTTGCCATTTAGAATTTCAGCCGCACTTCGCAAATCTTCAATTCTGCCATTGGTGCAGGAACCTAAAAACACAGTATCAATTTTGATAGATTTTAAAGGGGTGCCTGCGGTTAAACCCATATAATCCAAGGCTCTTTGGGCTGCAATTTTCTCTTCTTCATTTGCAAAATCATTTGGATTTGGAACATTTGAATTCAATGGAAGTCCTTGACCCGGATTAGTTCCCCAGGTAACAAATGGTTCTAATGAACTTGCATCAATAGTTACCTCTTGGTCAAATTTTGCATCTGCATCTGTAACCAATGATTTCCAATAGGAAATAGCTGCATCCCAATCTGCTCCTTGCGGTGCATGGGGCCTTGATTTCAAATATCCAAAAGTAACTTCATCTGCTGCGATTAGTCCGGCGCGGGCACCAGCTTCAATGGACATATTACAAATTGTCATGCGAGCTTCCATTGATAATTTTTTAATTGCTTCGCCGCGATATTCCAAAATATAACCTTGTCCGCCACCAGTTCCTATTTTGGCAATAATTGCCAAAATAATATCTTTGCTAGTTACACCCGGTTTTAATTCACCAGTCACATTTATAGCCATTGTCTTTGGTCTTGCTAAAGGCAAAGTTTGAGTGGCAAGTACATGTTCAACTTCAGAAGTTCCTATTCCAAATGCAAGCGCGCCAAATGCACCATGGGTTGAGGTATGAGAATCACCACAAACAATTGTGGCACCAGGTTGAGTTAATCCAAGCTGTGGTCCAACCACATGCACAATTCCTTGATCTATATCTCCAAGAGAGTGCAATCTAATTCCAAATTCTTGGCAATTTTTACGAAGTGTATCTACCTGTAATTTAGATACAGGGTCAGCAATAGGCATATTAATATCTACTGTTGGCACATTGTGATCTTCAGTAGCGATTGTTTGATCAGGGCGGCGAACTTTGCGATTTGCTAAACGCAAACCATCAAATGCTTGTGGGCTAGTTACCTCATGTATCAAATGCAAATCAATATAAAGCAGATCAGGTTCTCCAGCTTTACTGGTTACTAAATGATCTTCCCATATTTTTTCCGCTAATGTTTTTCCCACTTTATCTGCCCCTATGCTTTTTTACTTGGTTCTTGACATCTCTTGCCATAACTCTTGACATCTCAAAATCTGAGATAATAGTATTACATCGTGGACAATAGTAGCAAAGTTTTAGTATTAGACAAAGCAGTATTAATTCTAGGAGCACTTGAAGCAGGCCCCCACTCCCTCGCAGAGTTAGTTGCTGCAACAGGGATTGCACGTCCTACTGCTCATCGTTTAGCAGTAGCTTTAGAGTTTCATAGATTTGTGACCCGTGATTTACAAGGAAGATTCATTTTAGGAAATCGTGCCGCTGAATTAGCTGCATCTGCTGGCGAAGACAAACTTTTGATAGTTGCACCTACAGCTTTGGAAAGACTTCGAGATGCCACCGGTGAGAGTGCTCAACTCTTTCGCCGCCATGGGGAACAGCGAATCTGTGTAGCAAGTGCAGAGCGTTTAACTGGATTGCGAGATTCTGTCCCCACCGGAACTTTACTCACAATGCAAGCCGGATCTGCCGCACAAATTCTTGTGGCCTGGGAGGATGCGCAGAAGATACAAAGAACTCTTTCTAGACCAGGTGGTGCGAAATTTACTACTTCAACTTTGGCAGCGGTACGCAGAAGAGGTTGGGCGCAATCTGTTGGTGAACGAGAAGCAGGAGTAGCTTCAGTTTCAGCACCAGTTAGAGCGCCAAATGGAAAAGTAGTAGCAGCGGTAAGTATTAGTGGTCCAATTGAAAGATTGTCCCGACAACCTGGTCGAATTCATTCCGCAGCAGTTGTCGCTACCGCTGACAGACTCTCCGAGTATCTTGCGAAAGGTAAATAATTTAGCAGGAGGTAGAAAAACCCATGAAAAAATATTTGGGTATTTTGGTAATAGTAGTCATAGGATTTTTTGTGGTGCAAAGGATTTTGCAACCTAATTATTCGCAATTTTTACCAAATCCTAAATTAACTCCGGGTGCAATTGATCCAAGAGTTACCCAAGACAATATTAAATCTACAGTCTGTGTTGCTGGTTATACTAAAACAGTTAGACCAGTTGTCACTTATACCTCTTCTTTGAAAAGAACACAATTAGATAGTGGATATCGGATTGGCACCGATACCAAGATGCGGGATTATGAAGAAGATCATTTAATTCCACTTGAAGTTGGGGGAAATCCAAGTACAGAATCAAGTTAACTGGTAATCCATAGATATTACCTTTCTTCAATGATTCTTTGTTTGGAGAGAATCTAGAGAAATCACAGAAATTCAAATACAAAGCTGCGAAATAAGTTATCCAGGTAGCCGCAACAGCAATTATTGCACCGAGTGAACCCGGATTAACTGAAAAACCAGTGGAATTAGAAGCTAATGATTTGAGTTGATCAGCTGGCATTTGAACAGTGAAAGACAAAGCTCCAGCTTTTACTGATAATCCAATTGCCAATAGCAACATCATTACCCAAACAGCAGGTCCAGCAAAATCCATGAATCTCCTTACTGTTTCCATACCTTTAGTAATAATTAGTAGCTGAGCTGCCCACACAATTACATAACAAATTACTCCAAGTGGAGAATTACCAAATAAGTGTCCGGTGCTTAAATGTTTAAATGCGCTGAATCGGGCTAAGAAATCTGCGATGGCTCCAGCTGCAGCAGAGGTCTGTGCACCATACCAAAAGGTAGCAACAAAGGCTCTAACTAATGCTGGAATGTTTGCGCCAAAAACACCGAATGAAGATCTGGCAAGTACCGGATATGGAACTCCAGTTTTTACACCTGCATTACCAATTAGTGACATTAGGAAATAAATTCCTACTGAACCAATTCCAATTGCAATTAAAAACTTAAATCCACCGCCAGCAACTAAAAATAAACTTGCTGCAAGTGAATATCCATAAAGACTATGAACATCTGAAGTCCAGACGTTAAATATAGAAAATGGACCCCAATTGCGATCTTTAGCAGGAGCTAAATCTTCATTATGGAGTCTGGGTGAAACCTTGTAACTCATAACTCTCCTTATAGAGTAGGTGAATTATTTAAATAAGATATTTAACAATCCACAGAGGTAAATCTCATTACTTCTCTTATGAAAATTAAAACATATATGTGATAAAAATCAATGAAATGGTAAATCTAGATTTAAAATTACTTAAAATTATTTAATTCATTTCACATTGAGGAATTT
>OMHY01000112.1 GCA_900298985.1 Streptomycetaceae bacterium | reverse complement strand
CAATCATGGCCATTGCTTCATCTTCTGATAAACCACGGGACATTAAATAGAAAAGTTGATCCTCTGAAATTTTGGAGACAGTTGCCTCATGCCCCATAGAGACATCATCTTCTCTAATATCTACATAAGGATAAGTATCAGATCTAGAGATAGTATCAACCAAAAGTGCATCGCATTTCACTGTAGATTTTGATTGCACACTTCCTGGTCTAACTTGGATTAATCCACGATAAGAGGTTCTACCACCGCCACGAGCTACTGATTTAGAAATGATAGAGGAGGAGGTATTTGGTGCTGCATGTACCATCTTTGCTCCAGCATCTTGATGTTGTCCCGCACCAGCAAATGCAATAGACAATGTTTCACCACGTGCATGATCACCCATTAACATGATCGCCGGATATTTCATGGTGACTTTGGAGCCAATGTTTCCATCAATCCACTCCATGGTGGCACCTTCTTCACACATCGCTCTTTTTGTTACTAAGTTATAAACGTTGTTGGACCAGTTTTGAATAGTGGTGTAGCGAACACGTGCATTTTTCTTGACAATAATTTCAACTACAGCTGAGTGCAAAGAATCTGAGGAATAAATTGGTGCGGTACAACCTTCTACATAATGAATATAAGAACCTTCATCTGCAATAATTAAAGTTCTTTCAAATTGACCCATATTTTCAGTGTTAATTCTAAAATATGCTTGAAGTGGAATATCAACATGCACTCCTTTTGGTACATAGATAAAAGAACCACCAGACCAAACAGAGGTATTTAGCGCTGCGAATTTGTTATCTCCAACTGGAATTACAGTTCCAAAATATTCCTTGAAAATATCTTCATGCTCTTTCAAGCCAGTATCGGTATCTAAGAAAATTACACCTTGAGCTTCTAAATCTTCGCGAATGGAGTGATAAACAACTTCAGATTCATATTGGGCTGCTACCCCAGCAACTAAGCGTTGTTTTTCCGCTTCTGGTATACCTAAGCGATCATAGGTATTTTTAATATCCTCTGGTAGATCTTCCCAACTTTGAGCTTGCTTTTCAGTTGAGCGTACAAAGTATTTTATAGAATCAAAATCAATACCTGATAAATCACTTCCCCAATTTGGCATAGGTTTCTTATCAAATAATTCCAAACCTTTTAATCTTAAATCTAACATCCACTTTGGCTCATTTTTCTTCGCGGAAATATCACTTACCACCTCAGCGGTTAAACCCCTTTTGGCATTAGCACCTGCGTCATTTTTATCTGACCAACCATACTCATAGGTGCCTAAACCTTTTAAGCCAGGATTAGCGGCTTCAATTTCGTTTTCAAAGGTATTATCAAAGGTAATTGCATCTGTGCTCATGATTTTGCCTTTACTTTCTTTTCACTTAGGTTTGGGTTTTGAAAATTGCTATTTGAAATCTTTGGAATAAAGGTGGTGCAGACTCCATCGCCTTGTCCAATAGTTGCCAATCTTTGAACATGGCTTCCGAGAACTTCAGAGAAAATTTTGGTTTCTTCTTCACATATTTGCGGATAGATTGCAGCTACATGTGCAACCGGACAATGTCTTTGACACAGCTCTGCACCATTTTCATGGGTATGTAATGTAGAAGCAAATCCCAATTCTTTTAATGCGGAACTCAATTCTTGATTGCTTACTTTATCTTTTCCAATTAAATTCTTAATTCGAGTTGCCAATTCAGTGGCCCTCGCCCGAGCGAAGCCAGTAATACTTAAAATTCCAATATTTTTTTCCATATAATCTAAAGCTGAAATTGCTAAATCATCATAGGCCTGAGAAAATTTTTCTCTCCCCAAATCTGTCATTACAAAGACTTTAGAAGGACGACCCCGGTGTACTTCAGAGTGAATTGATTGATACTCATCTCGAGTAGTCAAAATTCCTTGAGCAACTAATTGGTCCAAATGTCTGCGCACACCTGCCGGAGTAATATTTAATTTCTCTGCCAGATCTGTTGCAGTAGCTGGGCCGGATTCCAAGACAGTACGGACAATCACCTCACGGGTAGGCTCCGTTTCTGACACTTGGAAAATTCCAGTCTTTTTCACAACACAAGTGTTGCGTAATTCCCCCACTTTTTCCACTTGAGCGTGGGTGAGAAGGCTCATGAAATTGAGCCTTTAGGATTGGGGGGTGAAATCTTGGGACCGGCTAATCAAGATAGTTTTTACCGGAAACCTCATAGTTCAAATCGGCATAGTTGTGACCGGCGGTGCAGTTCGACTCACCGGATCTGGGCTCGGCTGCCCCACCTGGCCAGATTGCACCTCTGGAAAAATCTCCCCTATCGCCCATCCAGCAACTGGCTACCACTCTTGGATTGAGTTTGCTAATCGGCTACTTACCTTTCTATTAGTAATTTTTGCAATAGCGGTTTTGATTGTTTTGTTTTCACCAATTATTAAGAAATCCCAAATTGCTAATTCCAAAAAGGAATTAAGAACTTTGCGACTGCTTGGAGCAACTCAAATCATAGGAATTATGGCCCAAATAGTGGTGGGCGGAGTTTCAGTTTTGACCAAACTAAATCCGGCGGTAGTAGGTCTACATTTCTTAATATCTCTGCCGATAGTTGCCGCGGCACTTTCCTTGTTACGAAAAATTCAACGAGAGGTCTTGGTATCAAATACTTTCCAGCCAACCAAATTGGAACAATCCTTGATCTCTAATTTATTGAGAGTAATGACTGGTTTAACTTTTCTAGTTATATCAGTTGGAACAGTAGTAACTGGTTCTGGTCCACACTCCGGAGATACAAAAGCTCCGAGATATCATTTTAGCGCTCGCAATATTTCCTGGTTACATGCTGATTTGGTAATCGCTTTGATTTCCTTGACCATTGGTCTGATTTTGATTTTTAGAGTTGTAAAGACCATACCTAACTCTCAAACTTTGGCAATTGCCGCCCAAAAATTACTAGGGGCTTGTTTATTACAAGGTGTAATAGGTTATATTCAATTCTTCTCCCATTTACCTATAGTTTTAGTGGCTGCCCATATACTTGGCAGCATATTAGTCTGGCTATCGATGTGGGATATTGCCATTTCTACCAGGGTTTTCGTTAAAAGAGACAAATAAGTAAAAGAGTGTAAATAAAACAGAAAATACAGAGGCGAACAGATATGAATGAATTTCCCAAATTAGAAGTGTGGAATGATTTAGATGATAAAGCTATTGCTCATGCCCGCGCTTTGGCAGCAGATGCAGTGCAAAAAGTTGGTAATGGTCATCCCGGAACTGCAATTGCTCTGGCACCGGTTGCTTACACTTTATTTCAAAGAATAATGCGCCATAATCCAAATAACTCTAAATGGTTGGGAAGAGATAGATTTGTATTATCAGCTGGACATTCCTCCTTAACTCTATATATTCAACTCTTTTACTCTGGCTATGGATTAGTGATGAATGATTTGATGAGTTTTAGAACTGAAGGTTCTTTAACTCCTGGGCACCCAGAGTATGGACATACCAATGGGGTAGAAATAACCACAGGACCACTTGGCTCTGGAATTTCCTCTGCCGTGGGAATGGCAATGGCAACGAGGTTTGAAAAAGGTTTGTTAGATCCTAATTCTGAAAATTCAATATTTGATCATGATATCTGGGTAATTGCATCAGATGGTGATTTAGAAGAAGGAATAAGCAGTGAAGCCTCTTCTCTCGCCGGAGTACAACAACTCGGAAATCTAAAAGTCATTTATGATGACAATAGAATTTCAATTGAGGGTGACACCCATGTGGCTTTTACGGAAGATGTTTCCGCAAGATATCGTGCCTATGGATGGAATGTTATTGAAGTAGCCGCGCTTTCAGATGGAAATGTTGATCGAGATAGTTTTGAAAAAGCAGCACTACAAGCAAGGTCGGAAAAAAGTAAGCCAACTCTTATTAGATTGAAAACTGTCATAGCTTGGCCTGCACCAAAAGCAAGAGGTACTGCTAAAT
>OMHY01000111.1 GCA_900298985.1 Streptomycetaceae bacterium | reverse complement strand
GTTACTACTGCAAATCCTCGATTTAATATGGACTGGGGTGAGAGAGAGGTCAATCTTAAAGACAAAGAGTTTATATTACTTTTTTCCAATTGATATTGATGATTTAATGTTTTCCAAGCCCGCTCAAGTTTGTAAGAAATGTTTTGATACTCGGAATCAATGAAAGTTTCGATAAATCTATTTAATCTCTTGCGTAATAATTTTATCGCTTCTAACTCCTGTAAATAATCAGGCACAACTTTCTTACCCGCATCAGTTGGGGTAGATGCTCTCCAATCTGATACTAAATCAAGTAATGGTTGATCTTTTTCATGTCCTATTGCAGAAATAACTGGCTTAGTTCTGGTAGCTATTAAACGCAACAAAGATTCATCACTAAAAACTAATAAATCTTCAAATGAACCTCCACCTCTAGTAATAACGATTACTGAGGTTTCATTATCTTGGTTGAGTTTTTGAAATGCTTGGGAAACCTCTTTGACAGCTGTATTTCCCTGAACTGCAACTTCAAGAATTTTAAATTTGGCAGCTGGCCATTTGCGACGAGCATTTTCCACAACATCTTTTTTAGCATCACTTTCTCGACCACAGATAATTCCAATTTGATTTGGTAGAAATGGAATTGGTAATTTATTTTTTGGATCAAATAAACCTTCTTCAAATAATTTATTTTTTAAAGCTTCTAATCTGGCAAATAAATCTCCTACCCCTGTTTGTTGTAATTCATCAACATGAAAACTCATTCTGCCAGCATTGGCCCAAAAATCAGGTCTAAGTTTTACTAATACCCGGGCATTATCTTTTAAAGGTGGTAAAGTCTTGTAGTAAGTTGTGAACATCTTTAATGGAATGTTGTAGTCTTCATTTAAATCTCGTAAAGTTAAATAAACCACACCAGAACCTGGACGGGCATTTAATTGTGAGATTTCCCCTTCCACCCATACCGGTGGGATCCCTTTAATGATTTGTGCAAAGGTGGTTGCGCATTCCTTAACTGAAATTGCGCGGCGCGGTGTATCGGTATCAAATTCATTTGAGTAATTCTTACCGGGCACAGCAGGATATTAGTGGAGCGGCTATGATTTGCTATTACTATGGCCAAGGAAATCCTTTTAGCGTCTCCTCGCGGTTATTGTGCTGGGGTAGATCGAGCGGTAGCAACTGTAGAGAAAGCCTTAGCAACCTATGGAGCCCCGGTCTATGTTCGAAAACAAATAGTGCACAATAAATATGTTGTCCAGAGATTAGAGGCTAAAGGAGCGATATTTGTTGATGAAACCAGTGAAGTTCCAGAGGGCAAATTATTAATTTTTTCTGCTCATGGTGTTGCACCCTCAGTTCATGAAGCAGCAGCGAAAAAATCCTTAAAAACTATTGATGCTACCTGTCCATTGGTAACTAAAGTGCATCGAGAAGTTATTAGATATGCTGCACAGGATTTAACTATATTGTTAGTAGGACATATTGGTCATGAAGAAGTTGAAGGTACTAGTGGAGAGGCACCAGATAAAGTTATTGTAGTTGATGGGATTGAAGCTGCACGTACTGTCCAAGTTCCAGATGAAAATAAAGTTTCTTGGCTTTCCCAAACTACATTAAGCGTGGATGAAACCTTGACTATAGTAAATGAACTTCGAAAAAGATTTCCAAATTTAATTGATCCCCCAAGTGATGATATTTGTTATGCCACTCAAAATAGACAAGAAGCTATTAAAGAAATCGCGCCTCAAGTTGATTTAGTTTTAGTTGTTGGCTCAAGAAACTCCTCTAACTCAGTTCGATTAGTAGAGGTCGCTTTGGAATATGGCGCAAAAGCTGCCTATCTAGTTGATTTTGCTCATGAAGTTAAAGCAGAATGGTTAGAGGGAGTGGAAAAAATTGGCGTATCTAGCGGTGCATCCGTTCCGGAAATGCTAGTTGAAGAATTATTAGAGTATTTAAGGTTGCGAGATTACAAAGATATCCGAACTGTTACTACTAAAGAAGAACACCTTACTTTTGCATTGCCGCAAGGGATTGGCCGCGTTTCTTAACAAAATACCAAATCCAGCCAATTACTGTTGCTGTAATTAAATAATATGCAACGCCACCAAAAACAAGCACTAAATCAGTGATTAATTTAGAGATATGAAATTTTGTTTTCAAAATAATTAAAAATATAGAGATTAATGCAAAAACAATAGGTGGTGTAACCACACTAATCCAGGCAGTGCCTTTTCTTCCTAAATAAAGTGCTCCCAATACCGATATTAAAATTGAAATACCTGTTACCGTACCTACCTTTGAAATTCGATATTCCGCTACCTCACAGAGCAAAATAATTATTGATTGCAAGATCACAATCCCGGCAGCGGTTAACCCTGCTCCGGAGATTGGTTTAGGCAAATTATGTTGGCTCATCTTTATTTTCTCACTCATCTTCACTTGATTCTAAGACTTCTAAATCTGTTATTTCAAATTGTTCCTGGTTCAATTCACTATTTGTTATCTTACTCTTTAACTCTTTTGGCATTCCTTCAATTTCTTTGATTTCTTTATCAGGTCCACCTGGAATTTGAAGTTTTTGCATTTGGCGAACATTTCTAAGTACAGTGGTTTGTGCAGTTGGAATCATTTCATTGTAAGCCTTGACTGTTGAACTAATTCGATCACCTACCACTCTAATTTTTTCATAGAGAGAGGTTAAATCAGAAAGAAATTTACTGGCAATAGATTGGATCTCGGCTGCACCTTGTGCAACTTTATGTCTACTTAATACATCTCCCACAGTTCTAAGTATTGCAAATAAAGAGGTAGGGGTAGCAATAGTTACTCCCACTTTAAATGATTTATCAATAAATGCTGGATCACTTTTTAGGGCAGCGGTTAAAATCGTATCAACTGGTGCAAAAACTAAAACAAAATCTGGGCTTTGCCCACTAGAGGTATATTTTCGTTTCGCCAATTCTTCACAGTGTTTTAATAGATCTTTCGTATGTTCTTTCAACAATTCTTCCCTGGTAGCCTCATCGTCTGTCTCAAAAGCTTCATAATATCTTTGAAATGGAAATTTGGAGTCAATATAAATTTCTCTTCTATCTGGCATATATATAGTTACATCAGGCCTTCCAAGTAATTTTTCATCATTACTTAAATTTTGTTGGAGTGAAAAATTAATTCCCTCAACTAGCCCAGCACTTTCTAGAAGTTTTTCCAACTGTGCTTCTCCAAATTTTCCGCGAGTTTGTGAACTAGATAATGCGCCAGCGATTGCTTGAGATTGAGCAAATAGGTTTTGAGAATTAGTGTTCATTGAAGTGAGTTGTTCTTTTAACTGCGCCTCGGCCTCAATTCGCCTGCGGTCTGCTCCCGCTGCCTCATTTTTCAAATCTGTAACTAACTTTTGCATGTTATTTAATTCATTTTGAATTTTTTCATTGTTGGTGCTTTTTAGTTTTTCTTCTGACAATTGAGAAGTAAGTGCCAACACACTTCCATTTGATTGATCTAGCTCAGATTGTTTTTTTTGTAACTCTAATTCTAAGTTTGATTTTTCTTGGTTAGTTTTCCCTTTATTCCATAAAACCCCAAGAAAACCACCAACCACAAGGCCAATCAATAAAAATATGATGAGAAAGAAGGCGTTCATAGGCTTATCATGGCAACAATGACCGACATTTCCTTCATTTACTTCCCGAATTGCCTCCGCATTTCTAGCAAGATGTCAGCATCACCTCTAATTTCCCTCTAGGCTTACCCCCTTATGTCACTATCAATCGGGATTGTAGGGCTGCCTAATGTGGGCAAATCCACCCTTTTTAACGCACTGACCAAGAACAATGTCTTGGCTGCTAATTACCCCTTTGCCACTATTGAACCCAACGTCGGAATAGTGGGAGTGCCAGATTCCAGATTAAAAGTATTAGCCAATATTTTTTCTAGCCAGGAAATCCTGCCAGCTACAGTTTCTTTTGTAGATATCGCAGGCATTGTAAAAGGCGCATCAGAGGGTGCGGGACTTGGAAATAAGTTCCTCGCCAATATCAGAGAAACAGATGCAATTTGTCAGGTAATTAGAGTTTTCAATGATGATGATGTGGTGCATGTGGAAGGCAGAGTAGATCCAAGCTCTGATATTGCAACTATTAATACCGAGTTAGCACTCGCTGATTTACAAACAATTGAAAAAGCAATCCCACGTTTAGAAAAAGAAGCGCGTCAGAAAAAAGAAGTCGCTACTCAATTAGCAGAGGTCCAAAAAGCCCAACAATTACTTAATGAAGGCAAATTAATTAGCGCCTCTGATCTAAATAAAGAATTATTGGAAGACCTGCATTTACTCACCGCCAAACCATTTTTATATGTTTTCAATGTTGATGCGGCGGAATTAAG
>OMHY01000110.1 GCA_900298985.1 Streptomycetaceae bacterium | reverse complement strand
TGGGAATTTTTTTCTAAACCATAGGGTACTAATCTTTTCCGAGATAATTCCCGGGCTGCTATTATCCTACTTCTGACTTGTTCACTGCTTTCTCCTAGATTATTGGAGGACATTTCTAATCTAGTAGGTCGATCAATATAAATGCGAATATCTATTCGATCTAGAAGTGGAGCAGAAATTTTATTTAGATATTTTCTAATTGCTCCAGAACTGCACTGACAATTTAAGCCCCTACCACTGTACTTGCCGCAGGGACAGGGATTGGCAGCTAAAACCAATAAGAAATCTGCCGGATAGGTTATGGTTCCGGTATACCTTGAGATAGTTACTGTTTTACTTTCCAGTGGCTCTCGCAAAGATTCTAGTAAAGCTCTATTGGCTTCCGGTGCTTCATCAATAAATATCACTCCTTTATGTGCAAGTGATATAGCTCCTGGTTGGGCCCATCTGCCGCCACCAATTAAAGCTGGAATAGTTGTGGAATGATGTGGAGCAATAAAAGGAGGAGTTTTTTCCTTTAATATTTTTTCCGAAAATCTTCCAGCTATGGAATGTATCGCAGCTACTTCCAATGCTTCATTTTCACTTAAGGGTGGAAGAAAAGTTGGAATTCTTTCAGCTAACATTGTTTTGCCGGTACCAGGTGGCCCAAATAATAAGCAATGATGTCCTCCCACAGCCGCAATCTCAATTGATTGCCGGGCTGCAATTTGTCCTGCTACCTCCGATAAATCCAATAATTTCTCTGTTATTTCTACCTGGCTTGTGTTAATTACCTCGCTTGCTTCATAAATTGGTATTTCCCCAGTTCGAAAATATTTTAGAAGATCCGAAAAATTAGAAAAACTTTGAGGGAATATTTTGCTAACCTGATCACCTTCAATTTTGTTTGCTTGTGGAATGATGGCATTTTTTATTCCCTTCTTTTGGGCCACTATTAAGGAAGGTAAAACACCACGCACAGCTTTGATAGAACCATCAAGTCCCAGCTCTCCAAGTAGAATCTCATTTCTATATTCTCTTGTCGGAATTTCACCAAGTGCATCTAAGATTGCAACTGCAATCGCTAAATCAAAATGTGGCCCGCTTTTGGGAAGCCAAGCTGGTGATAAAGAAACTGTAATCTTTCTATTTGGCCAACTTTCTCCTGAATTTACTAAAGCAGACCTAACTCTTTCCCTTGATTCCAATATTGAAGTATCAGGTAGACCTAAAATAACAAATCCCGGCAATCCATCTCCGATATCTATTTCAATACTGGTGATTTCACCCCCGACTCCTTGTAAAGTAATAGATTGGGTAATTGCCACGCTCATTAAAGATTCACCGCAATTCGGTGATCAATAGAAAATTTCCCAAATTCTTGAAAAGTTACCCCTAAACAATCAATTTCAAAATCTAGCTCCCAAATTCCATGTAAAAGCATCCAAGCCAAAGCTAATTTGTAGACTTGTAGGAATTTTTTATTGTTTATAGCTTCTAATGGATCACCATATGTTTTAGAACTGCGGGCTTTCACCTCACAAAAAACTATAATTCCGTTGGGACGCCTTGCCACAATATCTAACTCACCTTTTTTGGTTCTCCAATTTCGATCTAATATTTCATAACCAAGATTTTGCAAGAAAACTGTAGCCTTGTTTTCCCCTAAGATTCCAAGTTCCTTTTGTTTTTGACTGGGCATAAAACAATGATAGGAAGATTGTTAGAATTAATTAATATCTAAAAAACTTAAATGTGGAAAAAATATATCTGTGGATTATTTAATAAATTCTTTGATATTTGCAAAAGATTTTCGATGTATAGGAGTTAAACCTAATTTTGCTATTGCTTGCATATGTGCAGGAGCACTATAACCTTTATGTTTAGCAAATCCATAACCTGGATATTTTTGATCCATTTCAATCATGATTTTATCTCTGGTTACTTTAGCCAATATGGAAGCAGCTGCAACTGAGATACAACTTTGATCCCCTTGCCAAATTCCATCACTTGGCAATTCAAAATCCTCTATTTTGTAACCATCAAAAATTACATGTTCTGGCTTAATTGAAAGTTCACTAGCCACTTTTTTCATTCCACCAATATTTGAATTTTGTAATCCATTTTTATCTATATCATCATTTGAAATCACTAATATTTGGTAACTCAAGCAATTCTCCAAAATATATTGGTAAATAGGCTCTCTTTGGTTTTCCCTAATTTTTTTAGAGTCTTGTATTTGATTATTATCTTTGTGAAATATTTCTTTTAATATTACTGCTGCAACCACTAGAGGTCCCGCACAAGGTCCTCTTCCCGCTTCATCCACGCCTGCAATTATTTTTTTACCCCGCGACATTAGTAATTTTTCATATTGACCTCGGGGCCCGGCATCTTTAATTAACGCCAAATTACATCCTTAAATAATTTAGTTATTTAGATGTGGAACTTTAGAAAGATCATGGCCCACAGGTAAAAACTTGAAATGGTTTAGCGGCCAAACGGTAAATACCGCTCTGCCGGTAACATCACTTAATGGAACCATTCCATGGTGAATATCTTCAGTATGGAATCTTGAGTCAGCGGAATCACCCCGATGATCACCCATTACCCAAATAAATCCTTTTGGAACTTTTACCGAAAAGGTGGAATCACTTGGCTTATTGCCCGGGAAAATATAGGGCTCTTTAATTGATTGCCCATTCACTTCTAAATTTCCAGATTTGTCACAACAAACTACTTTATCTCCCCCAACCCCAATTACTCTCTTAATTAAGTATTGAGTGGAAGGATTTGGAAGGAGTCCCACATCTACTCCAACTCTTTTAATAAATTTTACTAATCCATTTGAATTGCTAATTGGTTCAGCTCCCAGCCAATTATCTGGATCTTTAAATACAACTACCTCTCCCCTTTTGATATCACTAAAGTGTGAAGCAAAACGGTTTACTGCAATTCGGTCCCCAATTGCTAATGTGTTTTGCATTGAACCAGAGGGAATATAAAAAAACTGTACAAAAACTAATTTAATAATAAATGAAAGTACTAAAGCACCAATTACTATTCCAGGAATTTCTCGAGCGAGACTTCCTTTGGCAAGAAAACGCACTTGCTAATCGTATCTTGCTTAGTTTTGAGTTTCGGTGTTTGTCGTCTCTTCGGTAGCTGTTGTTTCTACTGCAACCTCTGAATTAGCCTCAACTTCAGCTGATTGCTCAACGACTGGTGCAACTACCTCTTGAACAGATACTTCTTCAACTACAGCCTCTGAACTTATTGGAGTAAATAGTTCGCCATCAGCACCTCGACGTTCTTTAATCTTGGTTGCTTTACCTCTTAAGTTTCTCAGGTAATACAACTTGGCACGACGTACATCGCCCCGACGAATTAATTCAAATTTTTCAATAACTGGTGTGTGAACTGGAAAAGTTCTTTCTACTCCCACGCCATATGAAATTTTTCTAATAGTAAAGGTTTCGCGAGCGCCTGAACCTTGACGGCGGATTACTACTCCTTGGAAAACCTGAATACGGCTCTTGTTTCCTTCAATAACCCGTACGTGAACCTTAAGTTCATCACCAGGGCGAAAATCAACTACATCCTTACGGATAGTTGCGGCATCAACTGAGTCCAATATATTCATTGCTAAGATTCCATTCTTTTTTCACACACATGCGCTTGAAGCCCATGTTCATTTAACTACTCGCTTGTAGGCAAGGGCGCTAGTCTGCCATATATCAGGGGTTTGGGGCTAATTAGGGGCTTTCTCCCCAGCAACCTGCCCTCGAATCCCTTGTAATTTGGTTATCAAAATTTGGTGCAATGCGGGATTAGCACAAATTACCATTTCGTAATCAGGCTCCGCTCCCTCCCAGTTTGAAATTATTGCGCCCGCCTCCCGGGCAATCAAAGCTCCTGCAGCCCTATCCCAAGGTTGAAGGCCATATTCATAATAGGCATCCGCCTTACCCATTGCTACAAAGCAAAGATCAACTGCAGCGGAACCAAATCTTCTTATATCTCTAACCTGTGGAATCATTTTTTCCAAAATTGCACTTTGTTCTACGCGCTTTACTAAATCATAGGAAAAGCCAGTGAGCACTAGAGATTTTTGCAAATTTGTTTCATTGCCAGTTTTAATCTTCTCGCCATTATGAAAAGAACCTTGGCCTCTAATTCCAGTCCAGAGAGATCCGATTGATGGGCTATAAACCACACCTACCAAAGCACCATTTTCATCCGCTGCTGCAATACTTACATTCCATGCAGGTAAATCATAAAAATAATTGACTGTGCCATCCAATGGATCAATTATCCAAGTGATTCCAGAGCTACCTGAAACACTTGACCCCTCTTCTGCCAAGATTCCATCATCGGGCCTTGCCCCCAAAATTTGATTAACTATTAGGTTTTCACTGGCTTTATCCATTTGGGTGGCAAAATCAACAATCGAAGTTTTTTGGGTGACATCAAGATTTTTTGGTCGCTTTGATAATAACTCCCCCGCTGATTTAGCTGCATTGAGGGCAATATCCAACAGCTCTGCTGCCAATGAATTTGTTTGAACCACTTCGCAAATCTACTAGGTTGAACTCAATTTCCCGACCTAATTAAAGATTTTTTGAATTTTTATCCTCTAAGCTCCAACAAATAAGGGCTAGATATGCCAAGATTTTCCAATGTCCTCTGGAAAGAAACAAGGTGGCCCGGATATACCGGATGAGAATCAACTAAATGTAATTTCACTTGATTCCGCTGGAGAGGCTTTAGTGCTAGAAAATGATAATGGTGAGGTTTTTTCTCTAGAAATAGATGATCATTTAGTGGAGTTAGTCTCTAAAAGTAATGGTGGAAATGTTGTTAATAATCCATCGGGTAATCAAGCATCAGGAAATCTAATTTCAAGTATTGAAAGTACCGCTAAGCATACTTTGCAATTAGTAAGACTGGAATCAGAGCTAACAGTAAAAGAGGTTCAAGCAAGATTGCGCGCTGGAGAAAGTCCATCCTCAATCGCTCGAGATGGAAGTTGGAATTTAGAAAAAATTGAAAAGTTTTCTGGTCCAATTATGCAGGAACGTGCTTACATTATCGCCCAAGCTCATAAATTAGATATTAGAAAAGAACCCGATTCAGCTGGAAATCGAAATTTATTATCTGTTGTGGAATTTCTTTTAGGTGAACATGGGGTTGAATCTAATGAAATTGAATGGGATACCTATAGAAAAGAAAATGGGGAATGGATAATCTCCGCCAAATATGAAACTAAGAGCGGTGAACGAATTGGTCAATGGAGTTTTAATCTAAACAAAGGTTCTATTCAAAGCATTGATGATGAAGCAAGATGGTTATCAGGGGAAAAAGAAAAACCTAAGCCGCCTAGACCTCTTTATGGTTACTTAAATACTCCACCTGTAGAACAACCACGAACTACCTTTGATTACCCAACTAAACCTCCACGTCTAACAGCTGTAAAACCAGAACGCGCAAAGGAAAATACTATTGAATTAGATTTCAATGGTAGTGATGGAATTAATTCCTTTAGTGATGAGGATTGGAAAGAGGAGAATTATTCGGAGGGTTCCCAAATTGATGAGGAACTTGAAACACAATTATCGGTAGTAGATGAAAGTGATGAAAACCAGGATATTGAAGGCTTTGATGAAGTACACGAAGAAAAATCAGAACGTACCTCCAAAGTAAAACTTCCTTCCTGGGATGAAATGATTTTTGGCAAAAAGGATGAATAATCTAAAGCAGAATTTAATTAATAAGCCAAAGCGCTGATATTTACCTCTGTTTCGCTAAATCCGCCATGATGCCCCACCATCTTTCCTTCTAAATGCGCCCGATTTGGATCTAGTAAAAGTAAATCTGATTCTGGAACCACTACTAAATCTCCTACCCTAAGTTTTTTGCTCTCCGAGATAATACCCCCAAATAATTTTAGAGTTGCTTGTTCCCGGGTAAATATTTGCGCTTTGCCCACTAAATAATTTTGATAATTACTCAATGTTTTGGCAAGTATGTTTTCATAATCAGAATTTGCATCAGGTGAAAAATAAAGATGTCTTGCTCTAGGTTCTCCTCCAATTAACGCAATGTTTTCCAGTAAGGAATTATTTTCACCCAAAATTAAATGATTTTTTGAATTTATCATCCCATGATCGGAGGTAAGCCAAATGCGCACTTTACTAGGCAATTTTCCTCTAAGCTGCTCTAAAAACTCGGCAATAATTTGAACTGCCTGCCACCATTGTTCTGATTCAACTCCAAATTCATGTCCGGCGGCATCTACTTGATTTAGATAAATATAAGCAAAGGTTTTTTGTGAATAGTTAAGGGATTTATTAAATTCAGATTCTGCAATTTCCACCATTTGCTCTGGGCGATTGCTTCCAAAATAATTTCCACCTCTAAGAGCAGCTCTTGTAAAACCAGTCTCCTGATAACGCTTAGCTGCGATATGTAAAACTTTTATATCCAATTTTTTTGCTTTTTCAAAAAGAGTCTCTTGGTCCTGCCAAATTTCCGGATCTACTTTTTCATCCCATTTCAATCCATTTAATAACCTTTCTGGGTTACCAGAATTAGGAACTCGAACTGTATAACCAAACATTCCATGTTCATTTGGAAGTAAACCTGTTGCTAGTGAAGTTAAATTAACTACAGTAGTAGAAGGAAAAATTGATTGCAGCTCATATTTTGAAGTGTATTTTCCAAAGATAGGAAATTTAGCGGCCGCCAATTCCAGCCCCTCTGCTCCCAAGCCATCAATCAACACCAGACACTCATAACCTTTAGAGTTTAGGCGCAGCGAATTAGAGGAATTCATCCCCAGCGAAGCGAAAATTGAATTGCTTAAATCCGCTAGGCTAGGCACGGATTAGAGAGTACACCCTAGATAAAAATTTAATTGGTAGGAAATAAGTGTGGCAGGAGTGATGAGTTGCAGAATACAAATTTAAAATTTTCCGAGGAAGTATCTGTGGCCCTGGCCGCTAAGAAACCAATTGTGGCTTTGGAATCAACCATCATTTCTCATGGGCTTCCCAGACCTCAAAACAAAGAAGTAGCTTTAGAGGTGGAAGCTATTGTCCGAGCACAAGGTGCTACCCCTGCCACTATTGCAATTTTGGAAGGGGAAGTACATATTGGTTTAGAACCAAATGTTTTAGATCGCATCGCCAATGATTTAGATGTGGTAAAGGCATCAGTGCGAGATTTACCAATTGTTAAATCTAAAAAATTATCTGCTGCTACTACTGTTGCTGCTACTTCGCACTTAGCACATTTAGCTGGAATAGAAGTATTTGCAACTGGTGGCTTGGGTGGCGTACATCGTGGCCATACTTATGATGAATCAGCTGATTTAATTGCACTAAAAGACAATCCAGTAATTATTGTGTGTGCCGGAGTGAAATCTATATTGGATGTTGCGGGAACTTTGGAAAGATTAGAAACTTTTTCGATTCCAGTTGTTGGCTATCAAACCAATCAATTTCCCGGTTTTTATTTAGTAGATTCTGGCTTCAAATTAGATTATCAAGTTGAGACAATCAATGAAATCTCTAAAATCTGGAATTCTAGAAAAGAATTTGGGATTAACCAAACCTCATTAGTGGTAGCCCAACCAGTTAAAAAACCGATGGATTTAGCAAAACACGATGCGCTATTAGAAGGCGGCTTAGCTTTAGCTGCGAAAAATGGAATTACTGGAAAAGCAGTTACCCCATTTCTACTTGAGTATTTTCATAGAGAATCTAAAGGGGAATCTTTGGCGGTCAATATTGAAATTATTAAAGCAAACAGCAAATTGGCAGCTCAAATTGCGGTTGGATTATCTAATTAGTTTTTCCCATGAAAAATAGAATTCTTTGTATTGGTGACATAATGCTAGATGTCACTGTTAAAGTGCCAACCGCTCGAATTGAAGGCAGGGAAATAAGATCTCGAATAACCCTAAATGGTGGTGGTGCAGGAGCAAATGTAGCTACCTGGTTAGCAGCTCATCAAAACCAAGTTTATTTAATTGCCCGGGTGGGAAATGACATGGCAGGAAAAGTATTGCGTGATGATTTAGATAATTACCAAATTGAATATGATAAAAATTTAATTGTAAATCAGCCAACTGGCGCAGTTGTAGTAATAGTAGAACCAAATGGGGAAAGAACTATGTACCCTAACTCAGGTGCAAATCAAGGTCTATCCCCGGCAGATTTACCTAAAGAGATGAATTTTGCAGCTGCCTATCTTTCTGGTTATAGCTTAGTTAATCCTGATTCCAGACAAGGTACTCTAGAAATAATTGATCATTTAAGAAAATTGAATATTCCAATTTGGTTTGACCCAGCAACAGTTGGAATCATGTCTGAAGTTTCCATTAAAACAATTTTGGAATGGATTAAGTTAATGGATTTTTTATGTCTAAATGAAGAGGAAGCACAATTTCTCTCAGGAAAATCAAATATTATGGAAACTTTGGATTTTCTTTTAGATCTAACTCCGACTGTTGTAATAAAAAGAGGTTCCACTGGAGCGATTGGCAAACAGCGCAATAAAGAGTTTATTAATTTACCTGCGAAAAAAACTGAAGTGATTGATAGCACCGGTGCCGGTGATTCCTTTATGGCAGGTTTAATTAGCCAATATTTAATTGATAATAATTTGGAATCTGCTATTGATAATGCAAATGATTGGGGCGCTAGATGTGTGGCAAAAATCGGCTCTCGTCCGCTTGTCGCGCACAAATAATTAAAAAGTCTTTGGCAAGATAGCCCTATGGCTAAAACTCCTAAATCCACCCTCCCTAAACCAGGGGAAAATCCCGGCAGAGTAATTGACATTGATGTATCTAGGGAAATGTCAGATTCTTATTTGGAGTATGCCTATTCTGTTATTTATTCCAGAGCAATCCCTGATGCTAGAGATGGATTAAAGCCAGTACAAAGAAGAATTTTGCATCAAATGAATGAAATGAATTTACGACCAGAAAAAGGACATGTGAAATGTTCTCGAGTTGTGGGTGATGTAATGGGTAAATTGCATCCACATGGAGATGGTGCAATTTATGATGCCTTAGTTCGTATGGCACAAAGTTTTTCTATGAGATTGCCGCTAATTGATGGACATGGAAATTTTGGATCCTTAGATGCGGGTCCAGCAGCAATGCGTTATACCGAATCAAGGTTAGCTGCACCGGCGATGGCAATGGTAAATGAAGCCGAGGAAAACACTGTTGATTTTGGACCAAATTATGATGGCCAATTAAGTGAACCATTGGTTTTACCAGCAGCCTTTCCCAATTTGTTAGTCAATGGCGCAACTGGCATTGCAGTTGGAATGGCTACCAACATGGCTCCACATAATTTAGGAGAAGTCATTGCAGCCACTAAACATTTAATTGATAATCCAAAAGCAACTTTAAAGGCATTGATGAAATTTATTCCGGGACCTGATTTTCCAACAGGTGGTCATATCGTGGAATTAGCTGGAGTGGAAGAGGCCTATGCTACTGGGAAAGGTGCATTTAAAGTAAGAGCAACAACCACTATTGAAAAAGTTACTTCGCGCAAACAAGGAATTGTAATAACTGAACTTCCTTACACAATTGGTCCGGAAAAAATTGTAGAGAAAATAGCTGATTTGGTTAAAGGTAAAAAGTTGCAAGGCATAAGTGATATTGTCGATTTGAGTGATGGACAACAAGGAACTCGAGTAGTTTTGGAAATCAAAAATGGTTTTGAACCAGAAGATATTTTAGAGAAGCTATATAAATTAACGCCGATGGAAGATCAATTTTCCATTAATGCAGTGGCTCTAGTTAATGGCAAACCCCAAACCATGAATTTGAAGGATTTACTACAAGTCTTTATTGATCATCGGATTGAAGTCGTTCGCCGTAGATCTGAATTTAGGAAAGAAAAGGCAGAAAAAAGGTTAAACCTAGTCGAAGGTTTAATTAAAGCGATTGTTGATATTGATAAAGTAATTAAAATTGTGCGAGGTAGTGAAGATGCTAATGAAGCGAAAGCGGCTTTAATCAAGCAATTTAAGTTGAGTGATGAACAAGCCACCTATATTTTAGATATGCCACTTCGCCGCCTAACTAAAATGAGTAAATTAGAGTTGGATACAGAAAGTAAAGAATTAAAGGCCGCAATAGCAGCTTTGAAAAAAATATTGGGAAGTGAAGAGGAAATTAAGAAACTCATATCTGAGGAACTTACCTCTCTAGCAAAGGAGCATGCAACTCCCCGCAAAACCAAAATATTGGCTTAAAATCTTTACTTAAGCATCAATTCGATCACGCGCAACTTGAGTGGTAGCAATAAAGTCTTTTCTCGGTGCCACCTCATTGCCCATTAACAACTCAAATACTTTTTCCGCTGCATTTGCATCTTGCATAGTGATGCGCCGTAAAGTTCTTTTTTCGGGATCCATGGTGGTTTCTCGAAGTTGATCTGCATCCATTTCACCTAGGCCTTTGTAACGTTGAACTGGTTCTTTCCATTTTTTCCCAGACTTAGTTAAATCAGCTAAAACTTTTTTCATTTCATCATCTGAATAGGTGTAGTAAAATTCATTTTTCTTGGAGCCAATTACTTCAATTCGATGAAGTGGCGGCATTGCAGCAAATACTCGACCATCTTCTAATAGCGGTCTCATATATCTAGATAACAAAGTCAATAATAAACATCTAATATGAGCGCCATCCACATCAGCATCAGACATCAAAATAATTCGACCATATCTGGCTTCATCTAAATTAAAGGATTTACCACTTCCCGCCCCAATTACTTGAATGATAGAGGCGCACTCGGCATTTTCTAACATTTGAGATAAAGATGCTTTTTGTACATTTAGAATTTTGCCGCGAATCGGCAAAATTGCTTGAAACTCAGAATTCCTGGCCGCTTTAGCAGTACCAAGAGCGGAATCACCTTCCACAATATATAACTCGGTGCGGTTTGTATCATCGGCTCTGCAATCTGATAATTTTGTGGGCAGTGAAGAACTCTCTAGAGCATTTTTTCTACGTTGCAAATCTTTATGTGCACGAGCAGAAATTCGAGTACGAGAGGCAGCTGCAATTTTTTCTAATACAGTTCTCGCAGTTGCCTTATCAATTCTCTTAGATGAAGAAAAGAATTTTTTCATTTCATCTGCAACTACCTGGCTAACTATTTTGGTGGCAGCTGCAGTTCCTAAAACTTCTTTGGTCTGACCTTCAAATTGTGGTTCTGACATACGCACTGTAACAATTGCAGTTAAGCCTTCCATCACATCATCTTTAATCACATCTGCTTCATTATTTTTAAGAACTTTATTTGCTCGCAGCGCTTCATTTATTGATTTAGTGATTGCACGCTCAAAACCTTGAACATGGGTACCGCCCTTTGGAGTGGCAATTATATTTACAAAAGAAGCTAAAGTTGTTTCATAACCATTGCCCCATTGCATCGCAATATCAACCTCCATATTGCGATCTACCTCTTTGGGGACCATATGTCCTTGATCATCTAATACTGGAACTGTTTCACTGTAGGAACCATCGCCCATTAACCTAATTGGCTCCCCCACTGGTTCATCTGGGCGCAAGAAAGTTACAAACTCTGAAATTCCACCTTTATGGAAAAAAGTTTCACTGGTTTTATTTTTGGTGCGGTTATCATTAACTATTAAAGTAAGACCAGGCACTAAATAAGAGGTCTGGCGAGCGCGAGCATAAATATCTTCAATACTTAACTCAGCTTCTTTCAAAAAGATTTGTTTATCAAACCACCACTTAATTCTGGTACCGGTGATTTTGCTGGAAACTTTTCCAATTACTCTTAGACCAGAGGCCTCTTCAAATTTAGCATTTGGACCTTCACCTTCAAAAATTCCAGGTGTTCCTCTTTTAAAAGAAATCCAATGTATTTTTCCGTTTCGATCTACTTCTACATCTAATCTGGAAGCAAGTGCATTTACTACTGATGCACCAACACCATGTAATCCACCAGAAGCACTATAAGAGCCGCCACCAAATTTTCCACCGGCATGTAATTTGGTCATAACAACTTCAACACCAGTCAAACCCGTTTTTGGTTCTTTATCTACTGGAATTCCTCGGCCATCATCATGTACCTCAACTGAGCCATCTGACTCCAAATTAATTTCTATTTTTTTGCAATGACCAGCTAATGCTTCATCTACTGAATTGTCGATAATTTCCCAAAGGCAATGATTCAATCCACGGGAATCTGTGGTGCCAATATACATACCTGGTCTCTTGCGAACCGCATCTAGACCCTCTAAAACCGCTAAATCTTTCGCGGTATAACTACTTTCAACTGACCGATTATCAACTAGCTCATCACTCATAAGAGTTAAATATTAACTTCTGGGAGCCTAAATGTGGGCATTTGCCACGCAACTTGAATCCACTAAATCCTTCCACCATACACTCATCTCGATGAAAAATTCACTTCACAAATCCCGGAATTAACTAGGTCAATTCCGGTAAAATTAGGCTAGATGGGAATAATTTGCACCGCAAGATTGTTCCCTAAATGCTAGATTAAGTGGTGAAGCGTTAGTAGTTAGCGCGAAGCAGGAAGTGAAAGGTGAAGCAGATATGACTGAGCAGGTTATTTTAGAACCAACCCCGTTAGCAGCAATTGATCGTTGTGACCGATGTGGAGCTCAAGCATATGTGCGCGCAGTACTTCTAAGTGGAAATGAACTCTTATTCTGTGCACATCATGCAAAAGAATATGCAGAGGGTTTAAAACCTGTAGTAAAAACTATGCATGATGAAACTACGCGTTTAAGCGTTGCTAATCAAGGCAATTAATTTCTAATCTAAATAATCTCGCAATACTTGTGACCTTGATGGGTGACGCAATTTAGACATAGTCTTAGATTCAATTTGGCGAATACGCTCTCTAGTAACGTTATAAACTTTTCCAATCTCATCTAATGTTTTTGGTTGTCCATCAGTTAAGCCAAAACGCATTTTAACTACACCAGCTTCTCTTTCCGATAAAGTTCCCAATACTGAATGTAATTGTTCTTGCAACAAGGTAAAGGAAACAGCATCTGCGGGGACAATCGCTTCGGAATCTTCAATCAAATCTCCAAATTCAGAATCCCCTTCTTCACCTAGTGGTGTATGAAGTGAAATAGGTTCTCTTCCATATTTTTGAACCTCCACTACTTTTTCGGGGGTCATATCTAATTCTTTTGCTAATTCCTCTGGGGTTGGTTCGCGGCCTAAATCTTGCAACATTTGTCTTTGCACACGTGCAAGTTTGTTAATAACTTCCACCATATGCACCGGAATACGAATAGTTCGAGCTTGATCTGCCATCGCTCTGGTAATTGCCTGTCTAATCCACCAGGTAGCGTAGGTCGAGAATTTGTAACCTTTGGTGTAATCAAATTTTTCAACGGCACGAATTAAACCTAAATTGCCCTCTTGAATCAGATCCAAGAAAAGCATTCCCCGGCCGGTATAGCGCTTTGCCAAAGAAACTACTAGACGCAGATTTGCTTCTAGCAAATGGTTTTTAGCTCTTCTGCCATCCATTGCTAATTGTTCTAACTCTCTTTTTAACTTTTTGTCTAATTTCTTTTCAGTGGCTAATTTTTCCTCTGCAAAAAGCCCAGCCTCTACTTGGCGGGAAAGTTCCACTTCCATCTCTGCATTAAGTAATTGCACTCGACCGATTAACTTTAAATAATCCTTTACCGGGTCCGCGGTAGCACCTGCAGTTAGAACAGTTTGAGCGGGAGCATCATCTTCCTCAGAGTCTTTGAT
>OMHY01000109.1 GCA_900298985.1 Streptomycetaceae bacterium | reverse complement strand
GGCTTGAATAGTTGTGCGGCGGTGAAACGCTTCCCGCCAAATTCTTGAGCGCGGACCATCAATGACCTCAGCTGTAACCTCTTCACCTCTATGGGCTGGTAAACAATGTAGAAAAATTCCATCTGGTTCCATTAAATCTATGAGCGATTGATTTACTTGATAATTTTGAAGAGCTCGAGTTTTTTCTGCTTTCAGTTTTTCATCATCACCCATAGAGAGCCAGACATCGGTATAGATGACACTTGCATCCCGTGCTGCTACTTTTGGATCATTTAGGAACTCTATTTTTCCACCAGTATGATGCGAAATTTTTTCTGCTAAATCTTTGGAGGAATTGGGTAATTCATATTTACCAGGAGGAGTTGCAATTACCACCTCTACCCCCATGAGCGCACCTGCTATGAGCCAGGCATGGGCCACATTGTTACCATCTCCCACATAAACATATTTTCGATCTTTGTAACTTTCCCCAAATTCTTCAATGATGGTAGTCCAATCCGCCAAAACTTGAGTTGGGTGATCATCATCTGTCAATCCATTAATAATTGGAATGTTGCTTTCCCCTGCCAATTGATCAACATCACTTTGGGCAAATGTTCTAATAATTAATGCGGATAAAAAGCAGCTCATAATTTTTGCAGTATAAGCTAAAGTTTCACCTCGCCCAAGTTGCAAATCATCTCCCCTAATAAAGATAGGCGTGCCTCCAAGATGTGCAACAGCAGTTTCGGAAGCTAAACGTGTCCTGGTAGAGGGCTTGGTCATATAGATACCAACTGTTTTATTAGCTAACAGAGAATTTCTTAAAAAAGGTTCTTTACCAAATTTGATTGCCCATTCGATAATTTTCCAAAAATCTTTTGGCGACATATCTTGAGTGCGGCATAGGTCCTTCATTGGCCTATCCTTACATATTATTATTGGTTTATGGGCACTGAATTTCAAACTTTAAGTGAAGTTCTGCCAGCCCCTACCTATCAATATGAAGATGGGGATGAGGAACGATTTGCTCATTATGTAAAAAAAGACAAAATTTTAGATTCCGCTATCTCCGGTAAACCGGTGAGAGCTTTGTGCGGGAAAAAATGGGTGCCAACCCGTGACCCAGAGAGATTTCCACTTTGTCCAATATGCAAGAAAATATATGATCAATTACCAAAATAAGAAATTCAAAATTATCCGCTTTAAAACTTTAGCTATTTGTTTATTTTTCTCCCTCATATTTTCCTGTAATATCACTTTCCCAGCAGTGGCCAAGGCAGATAACCCGATTAGGAAAATTTGGAGTGGTTGGTTACCTTACTATGGAATTGCAAAAGGTGTCCCAAGTACATTAAATAATTTAGATTTGACTTCAGAAATTTCTCCATTTTGGTATACCTATACTAATAATCAAAATATCAAGGATCTATATAGCTCTGCAAATCCAAATTTACCTGTTGCATCTACCATTGCACAACTAAAATCTAACGGTTTGAAATTATTACCGACTTTAACAGATGGTATGAGCAAAAATGCAATGGCTAATTTAATTGCGAACCCTTCTTTGCAAAGTAACCTAATTAATCAAATCTCAAATTTAGTCTCGGCAAATCAATTTGATGGCATTGAATTAGATTTTGAAAATTTTGCTTTTGTAGACAGTTTAGATTCTTGGACCACAACTCAGCCTAACTGGATTAATTTCATTAAAAATTTATCTACTTCTTTACATGCTGCAAATAAATTATTAGCTATTGATTCACCAGTGCAATTCGATCCAACTTCTGGGAAAAAAGGTTACTGGGTTTATTCCTGGAAAGATATTGCACCTTATATAGATAGATTGCGAATAATGGGTTACGACTATTCAGTTAGTAAACCTGGGCCAATCGGACCAATAAACTGGGAAGAAAATTCTTTAAAATATGCGGTCACTGTTATTCCGGCATCAAAAATTTATTTAGGGATACCAGGTTATGGCAGAAATTGGATAACTCAAATCTCTGGTGTTTGTCCAAGTGATGTGGCAACCACAGTTTCCACTAAAGCACCAGCATCTACATTTGTGCAAAATGGTGCTCAAGTATTAGCCAGTAACCTTAATGCAAATATTGTTTATGATAGTGCTACTGCTGAAGCTACCTTCACCTATCAAAAAACCTACAATGGCTTCACTGGCAATCAAAGCCCTACAAGTTGTACTGTAACTGGTACTGCTTGGTTTCAAAATGACCAAAGTTTTCTAGCCAGAGCGAACTTAGTTTCTAAATATCATTTGGGAGGTTTAGCAGAGTGGACTTTAGGATTTGAGAATTCCGACACCATGAATCAAATTAGAAGTTTTGCTGCGAGTATTGCACCAGATCAAGTGCTTGCATTATTAACTTCAAATCAAGATCAAGTGCCTTGGGGTGTTCCAATTAATTTGCAAGCTCATTTTAATTTAAAAGATACCACAGCAGTTACTGGAGCAAGCACGCATTTACAGAGAAAGGATTCGCTTGGTAATTGGCAAGATATTTCGACTGGAACATCAGATAATCTGGGCAATATTTCCTTTGATTTAATCTCTGCTAACTCTGGTTCAATTCGCATAATCACAGATAGCACTTGGGATAAAGCAGCTTCAGTATCTAAAACTTTTAACTTTCAGGTTTTGCCCAAGATAAATTTATCTGCACCATTATCCGTACCCTATCAAGAACAATTTTCAATCACTGGAAATGCGATACCGGCTAATGTAAATGAGCAGATGCAACTTTATCTAAATTCTAGATTAATAGATAAATATAATTTGACTACATCTGGCCTGTTTTCTTTAATGGCAAGAGCGGAACGAAAAGGAATAAATATATATCAAGTCAAAGTAGTTGACTTGAATCCAAATAAAAAAAATCAGGAAATCTCTAGTGCTGAATTGGTTGTTTTAGTACGGTAAAGATATGGTAAATCAAAAACCAGGTAGTGAGATTGGGACTGGAAATTCCAATACCAGTCTAAAATCTGATTTTGATTTTGCAGCAAGTTTAGATCGCCCCTGGATTGTAATAGTCTGGGATGATCCAGTTAATTTAATGAGTTACGTAGTTAGAGTTTTTATCAAAGTGTTAAAAATTACTAAGGAACGCGCTGAATATTTAATGCTTCAAGTCCACAATAATGGAAAATCTGTAGTCGCAAATGGAACCAGAGAAGAGATGGAAAGAATTGTGCAGGCTTTGCATTTACATGGCTTGATGGCTACCATGCAAAAAGACGATGCTGAGAAAATCTAAATGGCTGAATTTGAAGTAAAAAATTTAGGAGTTGACCTAACTCTTTCTGAATCTGAGATTGAAATATTAATTGATTTAATCTCACAGGTATTGGAACTTTTTGGTGATTTTAATTATTTGCATCATAAAAACTTTGACGATCCTTTTGCTGCCCTCATGGATTTTGATATTGGAACAGAAAAACCATCAGATCCAATTTTGCAAAGGTTAATGCCTGATGCCTATCAAGATGAGGAGGATTCCCTAGATTTTAGAAGATTTACTCAAAACCATATTCAAACTGAAAAACAAATATCATTAAATTTAGCAAGGGAACAACTTTTGATTTTGCACTCAAATAAAACTAATAAAATCTCCGGACTACCTTATGAGCAGTGGTTGATTGCATTAAATGATGTGAGGCTTGCACTTGGAACAAGATTAAAAATTGATGAAAATAGCTATGAGTACTTTGAAAAATTGCCAGAAAATGACAAATCCAAGCCTTTATATGCAGTTTATTTCTGGCTAGGTTCATTGCAAGAGCAATTATTGGAATCTATTTCTCAGATAGAATAGGGAAGTAAACTTAATCTAAGTATTGAAATCTCAGGAGGCGAAAATTACACCTACATCTAATTCGCCAATTGGGATTTTTGATTCTGGGCTGGGTGGACTTTTAATTGCAAAAGCGATAGTGCGGGCTATGCCAGAATACGACTATGTATATTTAGGTGATACGAAAAG
>OMHY01000108.1 GCA_900298985.1 Streptomycetaceae bacterium | reverse complement strand
GGCAGATCCAAATGATGATCGAGATGTAATTTTAGAAATCAAAGCAGGTGCGGGTGGTGAGGAATCAGCGTTATTTGCCGGAGATCTATTAAAAATGTATCAAAAATATGCTGAGATTCATGGTTGGAAAATGGAAATTATTGATTTAACAGATTCTGATTTAGGTGGAATTAAAGATTGTTCAGTAGCGGTGAAATCAAAGGGGCAAGCAATTCCCGGCAATACCCCTTATTCCAGATTAAAATTTGAAGGCGGGGTTCATCGAGTACAAAGAGTTCCAGAAACTGAAAGCCAGGGAAGAATACATACCAGTGCAGCTGGTGTTTTAGTTTTGCCGGAGGCAGAGGAAATTGATGTTCAAATCAATATGAATGAACTACGTATAGATGTTTATCGCTCTTCTGGACCAGGTGGACAATCTGTAAACACTACTGATTCTGCGGTTCGAATTACCCACCTTCCAACTGGAATAGTAGTTAGTTGCCAAAATGAAAAATCACAATTACAAAACAAAGAATCAGCATTAAGAATTTTGCGGGCAAGATTGTTAGCCGCAGCTCAAGAAGAAGCAGACCGCATCGCATCAGAGCAGAGAAAATCACAGGTAAAAACTGTTGATAGGTCAGAGCGAATTAGAACTTATAATTTTCCAGAAAACAGAATCAGTGACCATAGAGTAAATTTCAAGGCCAATAATTTAGATGCGGTATTAAATGGAGAACTAGATCCAGTGATTGATGCTTTATTAGCTGCGGAAAAAGCTGAAAAATTGGCAGCGGTAGAGAAATAACATTAATGCCACAAACTTCAAAAGTTAAAGAATTAATAGATCAATATTCTAAATCTCTTCCCAGGCATGAAGTAGAAATCGCCCTAAGTCATTTACTTGGAATAAATCGAATGCAATTGCATTCCCAAGTTATTGATGATGCTTTGATCACCACCCAAGTTAAAGAAGAGTTGGCGGAAATCATTTCGCAAAGATTGGCTGGGAACCCATTGCAATATATTTTAGGTACTGCGCCCTTTCGCTATTTAGAGCTAGAAGTTGGTCCGGGAGTTTTAATACCAAGGCCGGAAACTGAGATGTTAGTAGATATTGCATTACATCAACTCTCTTCTTTCCCTGATCAAACAGCTCCCATTAGTGTAATTGATGCTGGAAGTGGAAGTGGTGCAATTGCTATTTCTTTGGCATCTGAAACACTAGGTAAAAAGAAATTATCATTAATTGCAGTAGAAAAAAGTGAAGCTGCTTTACCTTATTTGGAAAAAAATATCGCTAAATATGCACCAGATATTAGGGTGGTAAAACAAGATATTAAAGATGCCTTAGCAAATATAAAAGCCGATGTTTTTCTAGCTAATCCTCCTTACGTTGCAATGACTCAAAAACCAAATCTGCCTGCAGATTTAGAATATGAACCTGAGATAGCACTCTTTGGTGGCGATGATGGAATTTTTGAAATAAAAATATTTATTGAGAGCGCAGTACGTTTACTCAAAAATGGGGGATTTTTCCTGATGGAACATGGAGCGGATCAAGGTGAAATTCTAGAAACTTTGCTCCAAGAAAACTTTAAGGAAATAAAGCATTTTCAGGATTTAACTGGAAGGATAAGATTCACCTCAGCATTTAGAAAATAATTCCTAAATCAAAAAATAAGAATAAGGATAAGCAAGAATTGTTAACTAGTTTGTTGAAAAAATACTTGAAACCCTACAAAACTGGGGTTTTGATTTCCATAATTCTGCTTTTGATTCAATCAGTTGCCTCTCTTTATTTACCTTATCTAAATGCAGATATTATTAATAATGGAGTCCTTAAAGGGAAAATAAATTACATTTTTGAAATTGGTGGCTTTATGTTGCTACTTTCAATTTTGGTGATGGTTGCTTCCATTGGGATTGCCTACCTTTCTGCAAATATCTCGATGGCTTTTGGTCGGGATTTGAGAAAAGATTTTTTCAACCATGTGCAAAATTTCTCCACCCGAGAGATGTCTAAATTCGGTGCACCATCCTTAATTACTCGCAATACCAATGATGTAACCCAAATCCAAAATGTTTTGTTTATGGCGTTAACTATGATGATAGGTGCTCCAATCACTGGAATTGGGGCCATCATCCTGGCAATTAAGACTAATGTGAACTTATCTGCGCTTCTTTTGGTAAGTGTTCCAATGATGAGCCTGATTATTTTCATTTTACTTCGCTGGATTGTTCCATTATTTCGAATCAATCAAATCAAAATTGATAAATTAAATCTGGTTTTAAGAGAGCAGATTGCAGGAGTTAGAGTAATTAGAGCATTTGTAAAAAACGGATCTCAAAGAGAAAAATTCCAAGAAGTCTCTGCAGATTTAATGTCCACTACTTTAAAAACCACTCGCTCCTTTGCCATCATGTTTCCCTCTTTAACGGTCATATTAAATCTTTCAACTGTGGCTGTGATTTGGATTGGTGGTCATTTAATAGATACCGGAAAGATGCAGATTGGAAATTTAGGTGCCTTTATTTCCTATATTTTGCAGGTATTAATGAGTGTAATGATGGCGGTAATGATGTCTCTAATGATTCCCAGAGCACAAGCTTGTGCGGAGCGAATCTCAGAAGTTTTTGATACCCAAAGCTCTTTAGTAGAAACCAATGATCCCAAGAAAGTTGAAAAACCAATTGGAGAAATTGAATTTCACAATGTTGAATTTCGCTATCCTGGTGCGGAAGCACCAATTTTGGAAAATATATCTTTTAAAACTAAACCCGGTCAATTCACTGCAATTGTTGGTTCCACTGGAAGTGGCAAAACCACATTGCTGAATTTAATCCCTAGGTTAATAGATCCCACTTCTGGAAAAATAACTTTAGACGGGGTAGATATCAAAGATTTAACTCTAGAAGATTTATGGAAAGAAATTGGATATGTTCCCCAAAGAGCATTTTTATTTGGTGGCACAATTGAAAGCAATCTAAAATTTGGAAATAGCCAAGCTACCCAAGAAGAACTAGAAAACGCTATTAGTATTTCACAATCTCAGGAATTTGTGTCCGAGCTGCCGGAAAAAACTTTAGCTTCAGTGGCCCAAGGTGGTGCTAATTTTTCTGGTGGTCAGAAACAAAGGATTTCTATCGCCCGCGCCCTAGTTAAAAATGCCAAAGTTTATTTATTTGATGATTCATTTTCCGCTTTAGATTATGCAACAGATGCAAAATTAAGGAGTGCATTACATCATCAATATGCTGGAGTGAACTTAATAGTGGTAGCTCAAAGAGTTTCTACTATTTTAGAGGCAGATCAAATTATTGTGCTCGATGCCGGAAAAATTGTAGGTACTGGAACTCATAAAGAGTTAATGGAAAATTGTGTGACCTATCAAGAAATTGTTAATTCACAATTATCACCTGAGGCTGCAAAATGAGTATGAAATCAGCACCAGCTAAAGGACCAAGAGGTGGCGGCCCAGGAATGTGGCACGGTGGTTTTGGTGTTGTAGCCAAACCTAATAATTTTAAAAGCTCACTTAAGAGGTTAATTAAAGAAATCCAAAGCGATGGGCGAAAAATCTATTTAGTACTAACTTTGCTAGTGATATCAGTTGTTACTGGCCTTATCGGACCAAAAATTATTGGCCATGCTACCAACTTAATTATTTATGGTTTTATTGGAAGTAAATTACCTGCTGGAATTCCCAAAGCTCAATTAATTCTAAGAGCCCATAACTCTTTTGGAGCTTTTGCAAACATTATAAATTCCCCAGATGTAATACCAGGAAGTGGCGTTAATTTCTCCAAAGTATTTCATTACCTACTCATTGTTGGAATTTTATATATTTTATCCTCTCTTCTTTCTTGGTGGCAGCTTTATACAATGGCTGGAATTACCCAAAGAACTGTTTTTCGTTTGCGTTTAAAATGTGAAGAAAAAATCTCTAAAGTACCACTTTCTTATTTTGATACCGGTTCTCGCGGAGATATTCTCTCTCGAGTTACCAATGATTTAGATAACTTAGGAATGTCAATCCAACAAAGTTTTTCCCAAACTTTAAACTCATTACTCACAGTTTTAGTTATTTTAGGAATTATGTTTTGGATTTCACCTTATCTAGCGCTAATTTCACTGATCGCAATTCCCTTAAGTGTAATTATTTCAATTCGAATTGGAAAACGCTCCCAAAAAGAATTTGGAGCACAATGGTCTTGGATTGGGAAATTAAATGGACATATTGAAGAAATGCTCACTGGTCACTCCTTAGTTAGAGTTTTTGGGCATCGCCAAAAAGCATTGGCTGATTTCAATGAGTTAAATGAATCTGTTTATAAAACCTCTTTCAAAGCCCAATTTATCTCTGGAATTATTCAACCCGCCACTACTCTAATTACTAATGCAATTTATGTACTAATTGCAGTTGTAGGTGGTTGGTTTGTAGTAAATGGTTCAATCACAATTGGTGATGTTCAAGCCTTTATTCAGTACTCACGTCAATTTTCTTTCCCACTTGCCCAATTAGCTGGTTTAGTAAATACCATTCAATCTGGGGTAGCCAGTGCTGAGCGAGTATTTGAATTCCTAGATGCGCCAGAAGAAGTAATTGATCAACCTAAAGCACAAATTACTCGCGCTAAAGGTGAAGTAGTATTTGATCAAGTTTCCTTTAGATACAAGGAAGATATTCCTTTAATTGAAAATCTAAATCTTAAGGTCAAACCAGGTCAAACAATTGCAATTGTTGGCCCCACCGGCGCCGGCAAAACCACACTTGTAAATTTGATGATGAGATTTTATGAATTAAATTCCGGCAAGATTTTAATTGATGGCATAGATGCTAAAGATTTATCGCGAGATCAACTTCGCAAACAATTTGGAATGGTGCTACAAGATACCTGGTTATTTACCGGCACAATGGCTGAGAACATTGCATTTGGAGCTGACAACCCAAGTAGAGCGCAAATAGAAGAAGCTGCTAAAGCTGCCAATATAGATCACTTCCTGCGTTCATTGCCTGAAGGATATGACTCATTGCTCACTGATGATAGCGCTGCAATTAGTAATGGTGAGCGACAGTTATTAACCATTGCCCGAGCCTTCATCGCAGATCCACCAATATTGATTTTAGATGAGGCCACTTCCTCAGTTGATACCCGCACTGAGGTTCTAGTACAAAAAGCAATGGCGCGTTTGCGTCAAGGTCGAACTAGTTTTGTAATTGCACATCGCCTCTCAACCATTGTGGATGCAGATGTAATTCTTGTTATGAATAACGGCTCTCTAATTGAACAAGGCTCTCACCAAGAGTTAATGGCAAAGCATGGCTTTTATTATGATTTATATGAAGCCCAGTTTGCTAGTGCATTGGAGTGACTAGAGTTCAACCCCAATAAACTTTGTTTCTAGAAATTCATGTATACCAGCAAACCCACCTTCACGTCCTAAACCAGATTGCTTTACCCCACCAAAAGGTGCTGCCGGATCTGAAATAACACCACGGTTGATTGCAACCATTCCAGATTCTAATTTCTCTGCAACTCGAATAGCTTTTTTCATATCCCCAGAAAATACATAACTTATTAATCCATATTCAGTGTTATTTGCAAGGGAAATACCTTCAGCTTCGGTTTCAAAGGTTACAACTGGCGCAACTGGACCAAAGATCTCATGATTCAATATTGGATTATCTTTGGAAACACTTATAACTGTAGCGGGATAAAAAGCACCATCCCCTGCTGGAATGGCTCCACCTACTTCAATTTTTCCACCAGCATTGACCGCGCTCTCTACTAACTCTGCAATCTTGTTTCGCTCTTTTATAGAAACTGATGCACCTAATTGCGCACCTTCAGATAAACCATCTGCCATTTTTAGTGAGCCCATTGCTTTAGCAAGTGCATCGGTAAATTGGGTAGCAATTGCCTTTTGAACATAAATTCGATTGGCAGAGGTACAAGCTGCACCGCCATTTCTCATTTTGGCTATCATCACCGCAGCTACCGCTTGCTCTACATCAGAATCATCAAATACTAAGAAAGGAGCATTTCCTCCTAGCTCCATTGAGGTTCTAATAACTAAATCAGCGGATTCTTTAATTAATATTCGACCAACCTCAGTTGAGCCAGTGAAAGAAATATTTCGAAGTCTTGGATCATGCAACATTTTAGAAATCATTGCACCAGTCTTTGAAGGCATTACAAAATTAACTACACCTTTTGGAACTCCTGCTCGATCTAATAAATCAACAATATAAAGCGCTGTTAAAGGTGTTTCACTGGCTGCTTTTAAAATAGCGGTGCAACCAGCTGCTAATGCGGGAGCAAGTTTTCTAGTTGCCATCGCTGCTGGAAAATTCCATGGGGTAATTAAAAGAGAGGGTCCAATTGGTTGATGGGTAACAATTATTGTCTTATCTCCGGAAGGTGATTTTCTAAAATCTCCTTGAGTGCGAACTGTTTCTTCACTAAACCATCGGAAAAATTCCGCTGCATATACTGCTTCTCCTCTGGCATCACTAAATACTTTTCCATTTTCCATGGAGATTAATTTGGCAATTTCATCAACCTCAGCACTCATTAGTTCAAATGCTTTGCGCAATATTTCAGCTCGAAAACGAGGAGCGGTCGCTGCCCAAGCAGGAAATGCTTTATCAGCGGCATCTAGTGCAGCATCACATTCTTTTTCACCCGCGGTAGAGATTTTGGTGATTACTTGACCGGTTGAGGGATTAATAACCTCTAGAGAGCCATCACCATCTTGCCATTGACCATTGATAAAAAGTTGATTGCGCAGGTTCATGCGCTAATAGTAACTGCTTATAAAGAACGCATAACCGCAACTACTTTTCCAAGTATTTGCGCATCTTTTCCATCTATTGGTTGATAACTTGCATTGGCAGGCAATAACCAGATCTGGCCGTTTTTAATGGAAAGTGTTTTTACAGTCGCTTCACCATCAATCATGGCTGCAACAATCTCCCCTTTTTCTGCTGATTTTTGAGCTCTAATAATTACCAAATCTCCATCGCAAATTGCGGCTTCAATCATGGAATCGCCCACAACTTTTAATGCAAATAACTCTCCGCTTCCCACAACAGATTGGGGCATTGGGATCATCTCTTCAATCACTTGTTCCGCTAAAACTGGATTTCCGGCAGCAATTCTTCCCACTAAAGGAATCATGGCGGTGCGATCAGTAGGGGTATCTATATGGGAAGCATCGCCCGGGGTGCGAATTTCAATGGCTCGACCCTTGGTGGAATCTCTTCTTATCCAGCCCTTTTCAGCCAAGATCTCCAACTGGTATTTCACTGAAGCAGGGGATGAAAGTCCAGCTAAGACCCCAATTTCTCTCATTGATGGGGGATAACCATTGCTCTCAATTGCCTGTTGAATAACCTCCAAAATCTTGGTTTGACGGGGGGTTAAGCCATCCTCGTTGGCGGGACCATCAGGTAACTCAGTTACTGGGGTATTTGCAGCTTGTAAATGATGGGATTGGGAAGATTTCTTAGTCATAGCCAAAGATTAGCCTAATTTGCCAAAAAAAGCGAACATCCGTTCGAAAAAATATTGACGGTGTCAGTGGGTTGGTTTATAGTTCTCTTTAGAACAGATGTTCGAAAACTTGATACCAGAAAAAACCGAGAAAACTTAACTAACCAGGAGCTTCCCCCCATGAATACAACAGCCCACAAAACCTCAAATAAAACTTCAAATAAAAATAGAGTTTCTACGCAAATGAAACGACGTCGCGCTCGCGCATTAATTGGACTATCTCTAATAGTAGTGATTGGCGCTGGTTTTAGCGCAGTTTCAAGTGCTTCCAATGTGCAAAGCAATAAAAAAGATTTTAAAAATAACTATATTCAAATCACAGTTGCAGATGGACAATCTTTGTGGAGTATCGCCTCTGCAATTAATCCAAATAAAGCTGGAGAATTGGTAGGGATAATCTCAGATCTGAATTCACTGCAAAGCCCATCTGTTGTTGCTGGAGAAAAGATTTGGGTACCTGTAAAGGCTTGATTTTGGCTCGCTAGCCAAAGGTTTTAAGTTTTACATTTCGACACGCCGAGAGGGTATCAGGAAACCCTCAAGGAAGGGTATAGAGTTACCCCAATATCTAGGGCTTTTGGGAAAAAATTTCACAATTGGTTGTGTTTTTTGGGTGTTGAGAGTAGGCAAAAAGGCAGGTTTTGAATTACTCTTCACCACCTTAACAATCCGTGAATCCCGGGTTAAATTTTAAGGGTCGCTAGTAGTACAAATACCGAAAGGGGGAGCAGAGATGATTTGTCCATTTTGCAGACATGAAGAATCTCGCGTAGTTGACTCCCGCCCAATTGATGATGGCTCTTCCATTAAGAGAAGAAGAGAATGTGTCGAGTGTGGGCGTCGATTCACCACCTCTGAATCAACTTTATTGTTTGTAGAAAAAAGATCTGGGGCGCTCGAACCTTTTTCTCGGGAAAAAGTTATTTCCGGCGTGAGAAAAGCTTGCCAGGGTCGTCCAGTTGATGATGATGATTTGTCTTTGTTAGCACAAAGAGTTGAGGAAATAATTAGAGCAGAAGGTCAGGCAGAAATTCCTTCACATGAAGTTGGTATGGCGATTTTGTCTCCTCTTCGAGAATTAGATGTGATTGCATATTTGAGATATGCATCGGTTTATCGAAACTTCACAACATTAGAGGATTTTGAAGGTGAAATAGCCTTACTTCGAGCCGCACCATCAGAGGACTTCTTAGCATTTGAAAAACTAAATTCCGAAAAAAATTCCCCAAACAAAACCTCCCCAAAAAACAACCCAGCTTCTTTAACTAACATTCCCAATAATTAAAGAGGTTCCCTTTACCAACGCAACATTAAAGATCTGTAGATAGTTGAAAAATCTTTAGATCTCTGAGCATAGAAAGAACAGGAAAACACACTCATGTCCATCGTGAATCGCCCAGCTACGGAAGGTAAGTCCAAGAGCGCAAAGAAGGGCCTAGTTTTAGAAAGAATTTATACCCAAGAGGGAGTTCATCCGTATGATGAAGTAACTTGGGAAAGAAGGGATGTTGTTCAAACTAACTGGAAAAGTGGGGAAGTTATATTTGAACAAAAGGGGACTGAGTATCCAGACTTCTGGTCAATAAATGCTTCTACTATCGTTACTACTAAATATTTTCGCGGTGCACTAGGACATGAGAACCGCGAGTGGTCTTTAAAACAGGTAATTGATCGCGTAGTTTTAACCTATACCAAAGCTGGTAAAGAGCATGGTTATTTTGCAACTGAAAAAGATGCAGAGATTTTTGAGGCTGAATTAACCTGGATGTTATTGCATCAAGTATTTTCTTTTAACTCACCTGTTTGGTTTAACGTTGGAACAAATCAACCACAACAAGTATCTGCATGCTTTATTTTGGCAGTTGATGACACCATGGATTCAATTTTGAATTGGTACCGCGAAGAAGGAATGATTTTCAAAGGTGGTTCGGGTGCAGGATTAAACCTCTCTCGAATTCGTTCCTCCAAAGAATTATTGAAATCAGGTGGCACAGCTTCTGGTCCAGTTTCCTTTATGCGTGGTGCAGATGCTTCTGCTGGAACTATTAAATCTGGTGGTGCAACTCGCCGTGCAGCCAAGATGGTAGTACTAGATGTAGATCACCCAGATATTGAAGAATTTATTGAAACCAAGGTGCGCGAAGAGGACAAGATTCGTGCTCTTCGTGATGCTGGATTTGATATGGATTTGGGTGGCAAAGACATCATCTCCGTGCAATATCAAAATGCAAACAACTCAGTGCGAGTAAGTGACAAATTTATGCGCGCAGTAGAAAATGGTGAAAATTTTGATTTAATCGCCAGAGCAAATGGTGAAGTATTAGAAACAGTTGATGCTAAGCAACTATTTAGAAAAATGGCAGAAGCTGCTTGGGCATGCGCTGATCCTGGAATTCAATATGATGACACCATCAATGATTGGCACACCAATCCAGAAACAGGAAGAATCAATGCTTCCAATCCATGTTCTGAATATATGTCATTGGATAACTCTTCTTGCAACTTAGCATCTTTGCATTTATTGAAGTTTTTAAAGGCAGATGGATCCTTTGATGTAAAGAATTTCATTTCTGCAACTGAAATGATTATAACTGCAATGGATATTTCAATTTGCTTTGCTGATTTCCCAACCGAAGCAATTGGTAAGACCACTGTTGATTACCGACAACTTGGAATTGGATTTGCAAACTTAGGTGCGCTACTAATGGCATCTGGCCTTGCATATGACTCTGAAGGCGGTAGAGCACTTGCTGGTGCAATCACCTCACTAATGACCGGTACCTCTTATCGCAGATCTGCAGAGTTGGCTGGAATTGTTGGACCATATAATGGTTTTGCCAGAAATGCCTCTGCACATACCCGAGTAATGAGAAAGCATGCAAATGCATCCCACTCTGCAAAATCAGTTTCTACTCTAGATCGTGATGTTTGGGAAGCAGCAAACAAGCAATGGGATCAAGGAATTCAAACAGGTGAGCAAAATGGTTGGAGAAACGCTCAAGCCTCTGTGCTTGCACCAACTGGAACAATTGGTTTGATGATGGATTGCGATACCACTGGAATTGAACCTGATTTAGCTTTAGTTAAATTTAAGAAACTAGTTGGTGGCGGTTCAATGCAAATCGTTAACCAAACGATTCCAGTAGCACTTCGCAAACTTGGTTATACTGAAGAAACAGTTGAAGCGATTGTGGATTACATCCAAACCAATGGAAATGTAATAGATGCACCCGGATTAAAACTAGAGCACTATGACATTTTTGATTGTGCAATGGGCGTTCGTTCCATTAGCGCCATGGGTCACGTAAAAATGATGGCTGCTTGCCAACCGTTCTTATCTGGTGCAATTTCTAAAACTGTTAACCTGCCAGAAAGCGCAACAGTGGAAGAGATTGAAGATGTTTATTTCCAAGGTTGGAAACTTGGAATTAAAGCCCTCGCTGTCTATCGCGATAACTGCAAAGTTGGACAACCACTTTCTGATTCCAAAGCAGCAAAGGAAGAAGTAACTACTGCAGCTGCGGCACCTGTTGTAACTAGACAGAGATTACCTAAATCTCGTCCTGCAGTTACTACCTCCTTTATGGTGGGTGGCGCAGAAGGTTATTTGACCTCCGGTACTTATGAAGATGGCAGATTAGGTGAAATCTTCTTGAAACTTGGAAAGCAAGGATCCACTCTTGCAGGTGTAATGGATGCATTTTCAATAGCGGTATCAATTGGTTTGCAATACGGCGTACCACTAGAAACTTTTGTTGAGAAATTCACCAACTTAAGATTTGAACCAGCTGGAATGACAGATGATCCAGATGTCAGAATGGCACAATCAATGATGGATTATATTTTCCGTCGCCTAGCACTTGATTACTTGCCATTTGAAACTAGAAGTGCACTTGGTCTATATACCGCTTCGGAGCGCGCTCGTGCTTTAGAAACTGGAACCTACACACCTGATGCAAATGCAGAGATTAAAGAAGCATTAACTACCTCTGCTCAATCTGCTCCAGTAGTAAAGCCAGAAGCTGCAAAACCTGTGGCAGTTACAATATCTAGCAAGCCAGAAGCTGATGCAAATGTTGGTTCTTCCATGGAATTGTTAGAAGCAATGTCTGGAGTTAAATCAGATGCACCACTTTGCATGACCTGCGGAGTGAAAATGCGTATGGCTGGTTCTTGTTATGTGTGTGAAGGTTGTGGAAACACTTCTGGATGTTCCTGATTTAAATTCTCAAGCCACCATTTAGCCATAAGTTGATGTCCTAACACAGTAGGGTGAATGCCATCTTCGGCCAATTCACCCATTGTGTAGGTACTTAATGCATCATCAAAAAAATTATTAAATGGCACTATCGGCAAGGCATATTTTTTACTCAACTCTTTAATTACATTTATTTTTTCATTTAAATCGGGAAGCCAATCTTGCATTACTTTTATTACCGGAAGAATAAATGGGGTACATAGAACAATTTTTCCATGTTTATTTTTCTCAATCGCGCTCTGAATTAATTTTTGGTAGCGTTGTTCAAAGTCCACAGCCGAAGTCGGATCATTACTATCAAATGCCCTCCAGGTGTCATTGACGCCAATTAAAATTGATAGTAAATCATAATTTTGTTGTAAGACATCGACATCCCACCTATCTATTAGGTCAGAGGTGCGGTTACCACTTATTCCCATGTTGGTAATGATCCAATCTGGTTTTAATTTAGAAATTTCAAATACATAACCATCACCTAATTTCAGTTGATTTCCATGCCCTGACCAGGTGGCACTATTTCTATCTCTTCCGCAATCGGTCACGCTATCTCCGATAAATAGTATGTGTAAACTCTTAGCCAAATTCTCCATTTGGGGATAATATCTGAATTAATTTGCTGGACATATAGATATATTTGGCGGGTGCCGGAATTTAAACCAACTGAGTCAAAGGTTTCTAGAAAAACAAGGGGGATTGATTCAATTACCGCTTTGGAAAAGGTGATTGCAGAGATTGGTGGTTCTCCCAGAAGCGGACAAATCAAAATGGCACAAGCTGTTTCTGATGCGATTACAGATGGCCACCATTTATTGGTTCAAGCAGGTACTGGAACTGGAAAATCTTTTGCTTATTTAGTCCCTGCAATTGTGGAATGTGTAAAAGATAATGGAAAAGTTTTAGTTGCAACTGCGACTTTGGCTCTACAACGACAGCTAGTAGAGCGAGATATTCCTCGAATTGAAGGCGTCTTAAGTAAATTACTAGATCGACCCTTAACTTTTGCAATTTACAAAGGGGTAGGAAATTATCTTTGTAAAAATAAAATGGAATCTGGGGAAGAGGCAATTGATTTTGAGGAGATAGAAGGAATTTCCTCATTGGAAAAAGAAGCCAAAAAGCTTCGAGAATGGGCTAATAAATCTGGGGTTTCTGGTGATCGTGATGATGCTCCAGAAGTTGATAGAAGAGTCTGGAATGCAAACAGTGTTTCTGGTAGAGAATGTATTGGAAAAGAAGATTGCAAATTTGGCGATACTTGCTTTGCAGTTACTGCAAAAGATAAAGCTTTGAAAGCTGATGTAGTAGTTACTAACCATACTTTATTAGCAATTGAAATTGTGGACTCACATCCAATTTTGCCAGATCGAGATGTAATTATTTTAGATGAAGCACATGAATTCTTAGATCGGACAACTCAGGCAGTTACCGAAGAATTGACCGCTGGGAGAGTGGAAAGAGCAGCAAAGATGGCTCGAAAGTTTTTCCCTGGTAGAGAGAGCGATAAATTAGTAAAAGCAAGTGAAAAATTAAGAGATGCAATTGAAAGTTATGGAGAAGAAATTAAGTTCAATTCTGAAATCTCTGCTCGCTTCACTGAACTACCAGCGGTATTAGAAGCACCTATTAGAGAGGTGCGAGATGCAGCTGATGATTTTGTAAATTACTTACGGCGAGACAGTGATGTACTTGGTGAAGATATTGGAAAAACAGCTCAAGCAAAGGGTGCGGTACAAGAGGTATTAACGACAGCCAAGAAATTAATAACTTTTTCCAAAAATTCAGATTCTCAATTAGTTGCTTGGTTTGAACCAACCTATTCCAGTATCTATTTAGCTCCTTTATCAGTTGCCCAAGTTCTGGCCAAAAATATGTTGCAACAAACACCAGTTATTGCAACCAGTGCAACCTTAACAGTGGGAAATAATTTTAATGCTATTAAATCAGCAATAGGGTTTAATGTTTCTGATTTCACTGATGATGAATCAGATAGTGAAGAGATAAATACATTATCAAATTTTAAGAAATTATCACCAGATAATGTGAAAGAACTAAATGTTGGCTCACCTTTTGATTTTGAGAAACAAGGTATTTTGTATCTACCTGCTCACTTACCAGAACCAACCCGGGATGGAGTAAGTAAAGAGGCATTAGAAGAGTTGGGAGAGCTAATAGAATCAGCAGGAGGCCGTACCTTGGCTTTATTTTCCTCTTGGCGGGGAGTCGAAGCTGCAGATTTACATTTGCGAAAAGTTTTAGCTGAATTAAAAATTCCCATTATTACTCAGAAAAAAGGGGATAGTGTCGGAAATTTAGTGGAGAAATTTGCCTCAATTCATGATTCGGTATTGATTGGAACTTTGAGTTTATGGCAGGGGATAGATGTGCCTGGATCTGCATGTACCTTGGTAACTATTGATCGAATCCCATTTCCAAGACCTGATGAACCAATTTTTGCTGCTCGTGGGGAGTTAGCAAGCAAAAAAGGTGGAAATGGTTTTAGAGATGTTTCCTTACCAAGAGCAGCTCTCTTATTATCTCAAGGCGTAGGTAGATTAATTCGCAGCACTGAAGATAAAGGAGTAGTCGCGATATTAGACTCTAGAATTGTAAATAAAAGTTATGGCTCTACACTCTTAAAATCTATGCCGCCATTTTGGAAAACAACTGATAAAAAAATAGTAAAAGAATCCTTAGCTAAGCTCCATAAAGATTTTCTCCAACTCGGGCAGTAATTCATTCCAAGTCTTTGCAAAACTTGGATGTAAATTGAGTTTATCTAATTGATAAATATCAACCCAGGATAAATTACTAGTCTCGGAGTTATGTAATGAATTATTAGCTAATTCAGATAAGTCTGAATTAATTCCCGGTTTTAAAGTGGCAATAATTGTGGTGTAACTCCACATCCCGTGGGAATCAACAAATTTTTCTAAAACCAATATCTTATTAGAATCAATTCCAATTTCTTCGGTAGCTTCCCGAAGTGCACTTTCTTCCACGTTTTCATGGGAATCTCTTGCACCCCCAGGAATTCCCCAAGTATCTCCATTGTGCACCCAAGGAGCTCGATGTTGTAAAAGTATTTTGTTCTCTACCACTAAAGCTAAACCAGCTGCTCCAAATAATCCCCAATGTTTTTGGCCACAGGTGCAATCCACCCACCCATCTCCATCCTTGGCTGTCATAAACGCTAGCATCCTAGGAAATGTGGAAAATGTCCAATCTAATTTACTTAATGTTTCTAATCTTTCTGGGTGAATAAAAAAACCTCAAAAATCATTTTCATGCTTTCTTTCTTGATTGCAATATTCTCATCTCAAATTAGAGCGACCGCTGCAGATACCACAACCTGCCCTAATTCAATTTGCATCCAAGTTCATACCGACCCCACAACTGGAAAAATAATTATTACCGGTAAAAAAGTTATTACACCAAAAATAGTAAAACCCCCTGTAGTTATTACCCATCCTCGGCCATTACCAAAGCCAATACCAAAGCCAATACCAAAACCAATTATTAAACCAAAACCTATAACGCCAAATAACAACTACCGCAGAACCTATACCTATCACCCACGAGCCACCACCCCTAAAAAAGCCATAGTAAAAAAACCAACTAATTTAGCGGATCAATTAACTGCTTATTTGCCACATGGTGTAATTTCAACTGCTCCGGCTAATGATCCGGTAATTAATTTGCCAGTTAGTTTTTGGAGTAATCTAAATAATACTTTTCACTCTATAGTAACTATTTTAGGTGTTTTAGTTAATTTAAATCTTAATGCAAGCTATCAATGGGATTTTGGAGATGGCACAACCATCAATTCTAATAATGGAGGTAGTGCATATCCAAACTCCAATATCACTCATATCTATAAAGAACCTGGTAATTATCAAATTAAATTAAAAGTAGAGTGGTCTGGAAATTGGATTTATTCTGGAATCACCTCATTCATACCTGGTGGATCAATTGTGCAAAATTATCAAAGGTTATTAGTAGTGCATAAAGCACCTTCTGATTTTGTGCAATAAAATATTCACAAAGGTTAGTTATTCACATTAAGTTATTGATTTTATTTTTACCTTTCAAAATTAGTGCAAGATACCGATATGACTACTCTACAAAAACCACATGATTTACTAAGCGCAGTACCGTTCTTAATTGGTTATCATCCACAAAATTCTCTGGTAGTGGTTGCACTTCGAGGAGAAAAAATTGGATTAGCAATGAGAATTGACTATCCCGAAAATCTAGATCCACTTCCTTTTCAAACTATTACCTCTCATCTTATCTATGAAAAAGCTGATGGAGCGCTATTAGTTTTATACCTACCGGAAGATGAAAAAGACGGGGAACTACTTGCCAAATTGGTAGCAAGTATTTTCAAGAAAGCAGAGATCAATGTTCCAGAGATTTTAATAGTAAAAGAGGAGAGATGGAGATCTTTACTTTGCCAAGATGATAAATGTTGTTCTTTGGAGGGCAACCCATTACCCAATCTGGATCATTCTCGAGTTGCAGCCGAACAGGTATATTCTGGAAAAATATTGCCTTTTAAGACGAGGGAGGAATTAGAAAATTCATTGAATTATCTAAATGAAGAAGAACTTAATATATCTATTAAAGAATTCAGAATTAAAGCAGCGGAAAATTGCGCTCATTTGATTGATAAATATTTAGAGAATAGGTCAATTAGTGATAGTGAGTTAATAGCTAAATTTGTTTTAGATTTAAATGATTTAACAATAAGAGATTATGCTTTTGGAATAACTACTCAAGAAAGTCTAGAAGTTTTATGGGAATTTTGGCTATGGACTTTGCGTATAACTCCAATCGGATTTAGAGCACCAATTGCTACAATTTTTGCAGTGCTCTCCTATGAAAGGGGAGAAGCTGCAATAGCCAATCAATCGTTGGAGATTGCATTTATTGATAACCCACAATATTCAATGGCAAATTTGTTGAAAAGAACTTTTGATGCCGGCTGGCCAGCTTCTGCTTTTGAGTCTATGCGCAGGGAATTACATCCAAAAATATGCGAGACTATTTTCTCTCCTTTGGAGCAGGAACTTGAAGAGGAAAAGTCATCTTGAAAAGAGAGTAGTATTTCCCTTTGTGCCTATGAAAATTGGAATCCCTAAAGAGTTAAAAGATAATGAGTTTCGGGTCTCAACTACCCCCGCTGGAGTTCACACATTAGTTGCTAACAATCATCAAGTATTTGTGGAAAAAAGCGCATGGCTTGGTTCGGCATTTACCGATGAAGAATATGTTAAAGCAGGTGCAAAAATATTAAATACTGCTGATGAAGTTTGGGAAGTTAGTGATTTAATAATTAAAGTAAAAGAGCCGGTGGAAAGTGAATATCATCGGATGCGAGCCGGCCAAATTCTATTTACCTATTTGCATTTAGCTGCTTCAAAATCTTGTACCGAAGCTTTAATAAAATCAAAAACTACAGCGATTGCTTATGAAACAGTAGAAAAAAATTCCACTCTTCCTTTGCTTGCACCAATGAGTGAAGTTGCTGGCAGAATGTCTATTCAAGTAGGCGCATATTCTCTGCAAAAAAATTCTGGAGGCAGAGGATTATTGTTAGGTGGAGTCCCCGGTGTAGCACCAGCAAAAGTTGTGGTATTAGGTGGCGGAAATGTCGGACTATCTGCAGCAACCATGGCAAAAGGTTTACGTGCTGATGTCACAATTTTAGATTTAAATCTAAATCGTCTTCGTGAAATTGATGATTTGTTTAAGGGTGAAATCAAAACCCTAGCTTCTTCTCCTTATGAAATTGCGGCTCAATTATCAGAAGCAGATCTAGTAGTTGGAGCAGTTTTAATTCCAGGTGCAAAAGCTCCTAAATTAGTTACTGATCAAATGGTGGCAAATATGAAACCAGGTTCAGTATTAGTAGATGTAGCAATTGACCAAGGTGGTTGTTTTGAAGGTTCTCGCCCTACTACTCACTCTGATCCGACATTTCAGGTACATCAAAGTATTTATTATTGTGTAGCAAATATGCCCGGAGCAGTTCCAAATACTTCAACTAAAGCGCTTTCCAACGCCACTCTTCCTTATGCTCTGGCAATTGCTAATTTAGGTTGGGAAGGCGCGGCAGCACGTGATCCAGGTTTAGCTAAAGGAGTGAACTTGGTTAACGGTGAAATTATTTATGAAGCGGTCAAAGTAGCGCATAATTTATAAGAAATTTCTATTTTCACCAGGCTTGTCAAATAAATATGTAACATAGCCGTAATACTGATAGTGCATTATTAGAACATGTCTGATTTTGAAAACTTAAATCGCCCCGAGGAATTTGTAATGCGCGCCATTGAAGAGCGCGGCATTCGATTCGTTCGATTATGGTTTACCGATGTGTTGGGATTTTTAAAATCTGTGGCAATTGCACCTGCAGAATTAGATAATGCATTTGCCGAAGGAATAGGTTTTGATGGTTCAGCTATTGAAGGTTTTGCCCGAGGAAATGAATTTGATATGTTGGCAAAACCAGATGCTTCAACTTTTACAATCCTACCTTGGCGCACTCAAGCACCGGGAGCGGCGAGAATATTTTGTGATATTAATTTACCGGATGGCACACCGGCACATTCAGATCCAAGGCAAGTTTTAAAAAGAACTTTATCTGCGGCAAATGATTTAGGTTTTAATGTATATACCCACCCGGAATTGGAATTTTTCCTATTTAAAAATGTGGAAGAAAAATTAATTCCTATTGATCGCGGTGGATATTTTGATCAAACACCTTCTGCACTTGGTCATGATTTTAGAAGAGCTGCAATTACCATGTTAGAAGCTATGGGTGTTTCAGTTGAATTTTCTCATCATGAAGGTGCACCTGGGCAACAGGAAATTGATTTAAGAGATGCAGATGCGTTATCTACCGCAGATAACATAATGACCTTTAGATATGTTGTAAAAGAAGTAGCATTGGAGCAAGGCTTTCAAGCATCCTTCATGCCAAAACCTTTTACCAATCATGCAGGATCAGGAATGCACACCCATTTCTCTTTATTTCGCGGTGAGGAAAATGCCTTTTATGATGAAAAATCACCGGACCTACTCTCAGACACTGCCAAATCTTTTATCGCTGGAATTTTAAAGCATGCGCGGGAATTTACTTTGATTACTAATCAGTGGGTAAATTCTTATAAGCGATTGCATGGTGGAGATGAAGCACCCTCTCATTTAGATTGGGGTAGAAACAACAAAAGTGCATTGGTGAGAATTCCGGGATATAAACCACGCAAAGAAAATTCCACCCGTATTGAAGTTAGATCACCTGATGCTGCTTGTAATCCATATCTAGCCTTTGCGGTAATAATTTCCGCTGGCCTAGAAGGAATAAAAGGTAAATATAAATTAGATTCCACTACCTCGGATGAAAAACTCCCAGAGAATCTAGATGAAGCTATTAAGGCGATGGAATCTAGTGAATTAGTTCGCCGCACCCTAGGAGCGGATGTATTTGAATATGTCCTTAGAAATAAGCGGGCAGAATGGGAAGAATATCGCCGCCAAGTCTTTTCCTATGAGATAGACCGCTACCTGCCATTACTTTGATTGATACTTATGGGCCAAATACCGCTATCATTATTCTGTGACCAGAACCATTAAACCAGTCAATTACTTGGTAGCTAACTCTGGCTTGAACTCTTTATTATTAGCTGAACTGCTCCTTAATCGCCGCGGTAGGGCATAGTCTTTTTAGCCCTCCTATCGCGGAGAAATGAAGTTTGGCTAACTACCTCTAAATAATTTTTTTCCAACACAAACTTATTTTGAATATTATTACAAGGAGCAAAAAAGTGAATTTTCCAAAACAACAACCCAGCAAAATGCCAGTTCATCGGTATCAACCTTTTATTCCAGTTAACTTAGCTGATCGAACCTGGCCAAATAAAACAATTATTAAAGCACCTAAATGGTGTTCCGTGGATTTGCGAGATGGTAACCAAGCATTAATTGACCCAATGGATAGTCCCCGCAAATTAGCGATGTTTAAATTACTGGTGGAGATGGGTTACAAAGAAATTGAAGTTGGTTTTCCTAGTGCCTCTCAAACAGATTTTGATTTTGTCAGAAAAATTATCGAAGATGGTTTAATTCCAGATGATGTAATAATTCAAGTTCTAACTCAAGCACGGGAACCACTTATTAGAAGAACTTATGAAGCAATTGCTGGTGCTAAACAAGCAGTAGTACATTTATATAACTCCACCTCTACTTTACAAAGAAGAGTGGTCTTTGGTTTAGATAAAGAAGGCATTAAAAAAATTGCGACTGATGGTGCAATCCTATGTTTGAAATTAGCAGACACTATTCCCCAAACCAATGTATCTTTTGAGTATTCGCCTGAGTCTTATACCGGAACTGAATTAGAGTTTGCAGTTGAGGTATGTGATGCGGTTAATGATATTTGGCGGCCAACTCCAGACCATAAATCTATAATTAACTTACCTGCTACAGTAGAAATGGCTACTCCTAATGTTTATGCAGATTCCATTGAATGGATGCATCGCAATTTAAAATACCGGGATTCAGTAGTTTTATCTTTACACCCACACAATGATCGCGGAACTGCGGTGGCTGCTGCTGAGTTAGGTTATTTAGCAGGTGCAGATCGCATTGAAGGAACTTTGTTTGGAAATGGGGAGCGAACCGGAAATGTTTGCTTAGTTACCTTGGGATTAAATCTGTTTTCTCAAGGCATTGACCCACATATAGATTTTTCTCAAATTGATGAGATAAGAAGAACAGTGGAATATGCCAATCAACTTAGAGTGCCAGAGCGCCACCCTTATGGTGGAGATTTGGTATTCACCGCATTTTCTGGTTCTCATCAAGATGCAATTAAAAAAGGCTTAGAGCATATGCAAAAAGATGCTGCTCAAGTTGGTGTTCATATTGATCAACATACATGGGCAGTTCCTTATTTACCAATTGATCCAAAAGATGTTGGTAGAAGCTATGAAGCAGTGATTAGAGTTAATTCTCAATCTGGTAAAGGTGGGGTTGCTTATTTAATGAAGCATGAGCATCAATTAGATTTGCCACGCAGATTACAAATTGAATTTAGTCAAGTCGTTCAAGCAGTCACAGATAGCAATGGTGGTGAAGTAACGCCAGAGCAACTTTGGGAAATTTTTGAAGATGAATATCTTCCCGCAAAAGAAAATAATTGGGGAAGATTTGCTTTGGTTGGTTTATCACAAAGTTCACAAATGAATGAAGATGTGCAATTAGAAATTGATTTATCTGATGGTGGAAATATTGTGAAATTAACCGGTAAGGGAAATGGACCAATTGCTGCGTTTTTAGATGTAATGAACAATTATTTAGTTCATAGTGAAGATAATGAACCAACTGTAAGAGTACTTGATTATTATGAACATGCTATGTCTGCAGGTGGAGATGCCAAAGCGGCTGCTTATCTAGAATGTGAAGTAAATGGAAAAACATTGTGGGGAGTAGGAATTGATCCATCTACCACCACCGCATCTTTGAAAGCAGTAATTTCTGCAATCAACCGGGTTTATTCCAGCCGAGAGGCTAAAGTTGGGTTGTGAGTCTTAGTCGCGACCAAGCGATAGTGCTGCGGACCTTAAAGTTAGGGGAAGCAGATCGAATTATTACTTTGCTTACAAAAGAGCATGGACGAATTCGCGCTGTTGCTAAAGGGGTGCGAAGAACTAAATCTAAATTTGGTGCCCGATTAGAACCTGGCTCAATGGTAGAGATACAACTATATTCACCACCTGCGGGTAAAAAAGGCATGGAAATAGTTACTCAAGCAGAATCCATCTCTAATTATGGTGAAGAGATTGCACAGGATTATCAAAGTTGGACAGTTTTACATGCCATGATTGAAGCGGTAGAAAAACTAACCAATAATGAATATGAAAAATCAGTAGAGCAATTCAATTTATTTTCAAATGCATTAGCTGCATTGGCACAAAAAAGATATGAAACCACTTTGATTTTAGATGCATATTTATTGCGCGCTTTATCACTTGCTGGTTTTGCACCTGCTCTAAAAAATTGCTCAGTATGTGAAAAACCAGGCCCGCATAAATATTTTTCTTTAAGCGGCGGTGGTTTGATTTGTGGAGAATGCAAAACTAGTGCTGCGGCAAATGTTTCTCTTCCTACTTTAGAATTATTGCAATCTTTAATTTCGGGGGATTGGGAAATTGCAATGGAAATTTCTCCTAGGTACCGAACTGAAGGCTCTGGTTTAATCGCTGCCTATTTACAATGGCACTTGGAGCATGGATTAAAAACACTTTCTCATGTGGAGCGAAAATAAATGGTTAATTCTGCAAAAAAGGAAATTTCAATTCCTAAATTAGGCAAAGATCAAATTCCACATCATGTGGCAATTGTGATGGATGGAAATGGCCGTTGGGCTAAACAAAGAGGATTGCCTAGAACTAAAGGACATGAGGCTGGAGAAGTTGCACTATTTGATGTAGTGGATGGAGCATTAGCAATTGGAGTTAAAGAATTAAGTGTTTACGCCTTTTCCACTGAAAACTGGAAGAGATCACCGGAAGAGGTAAAGTTTTTAATGGGTTTCAATCGAGAGGTATTGAATCGAAGGCGAGATCAAATGCATGAAAAAAATGTAAGAATTCGCTGGATAGGTCGACCACAAAAACTCTGGAAATCCGTAATTTCAGATTTGGAAATTGCCCAAGAGCTAACAAAAACAAATACTGGATTAACTTTAAATATGTGTATCAATTATGGTGGTAGAGCAGAAATTGTTGATGCGGTTAAAAACATTGCAGAGTTGGTAAAGAAGAAAAAATTAGATCCAGAAAAAATTACTGAAAAAACCTTTGCTAGATATCTTTATAGCCCAGAAATGAGTGATGTGGATTTATTTTTACGTACCTCTGGTGAAATGAGAACCTCTAATTTCTTACCTTGGCAAAGTGCATATGCGGAATTGGTATTTTTAGATAAGTTGTGGCCTGATATGGGTAGTAAAGATTTGTTTAAAGCAATTGAAATCTACGCCGGCAGAACTAGGCGATTTGGAAAAGCTTAAGCTGATTTTCTATTAAGATATCCCCCATGGCTTTAGATCGATTAGAAAACATAGTTGCCTTGGCAAAGCGCCGAGGTTTTGTTTACCCATCCTCTGATATTTATGGTGGTCTAAGAGCCTCTTGGGATTATGGTCCCCTTGGAGTGGAATTAAAAAATAATGTGAAGCGCCAATGGTGGAAATACATGGTGCAGGGAAGAGAGGATGTAGTTGGTTTAGATTCCTGTGTAATTTTAGCGCGCGAAGTTTGGGAAGCATCTGGTCACGTATCTACTTTCACCGATCCACTTACTGAATGTACGGGTTGTCATAAAAGATATCGTGCAGATCATTTAGAAGAAGCTTATGAAAACAAGCATGGAAAAAAACCAGAATCACTCTCTCAAATTAATTGCCCTAATTGCGGCAAACACGGAGAATTTACTACCCCCAAACAATTTTCAGGTTTATTAAAAACTTTTCTAGGTGCTGTAGAAGATGAAAGTGGTTTGGCATATTTAAGACCAGAAACCGCACAAGGAATTTTTATTAACTTTGACAATGTCGCATCATCTTCCAGGAGAAAACCTCCATTTGGAATTGGCCAAATTGGAAAATCTTTTCGAAATGAAATTACTCCAGGTAATTTCATTTTCCGCACCCGCGAATTTGAACAGATGGAAATGGAATTTTTTGTGGTACCGGGAACGGATGAAGAGTGGCATCAATATTGGATTGATACCAGACTCGCCTGGTACAAAGATTTGGGAATTGATCCAGAGCGACTTCGTCTATTTGAACATCCCAAAGAAAAACTTTCTCATTATTCTAAGCGCACCGTTGATATTGAATATAAATTTGAATTTACTGGTACCGAATGGGGCGAGTTAGAGGGAATTGCTAACCGCACCGATTTTGATTTGAAAGCACATTCTGCGGCTTCTGGAAAAGATTTATCTTGGTTTGACCAAGAAAAAAGTGAGCGATGGGTTCCATATGTAATTGAACCAGCAGCGGGCGTGGATCGATGTGCGCTCACATTTATGATGGATGCTTACAGTGAAGATGAAGCACCAAATGCCAAAGGCGAGATGGAAAAAAGAGCGGTAATGAGATTAGATCATCGCTTAGCACCAATTAAAGTAGCGGTATTACCTTTATCTAGAAATGCTGATTTATCCCCGAAAGCAAGAGATTTAGCAGCTGGGCTTCGCAAAAATTGGAGTGTGGATTTTGATGATGCAGGTGCAATTGGAAGAAGATATCGAAGACAAGATGAAATAGGTACCCCGTTTTGTATCACTGTTGATTTTGAGACTTTGGAAGACAACGCAGTTACTGTTCGTATGCGAGATTCTATGGCACAGGAAAGAATTAGCATTGATCAAGTAACCAACTATTTGGCCCCTAAATTAATCGGCTGTTAAGGGGCGCTTAATGCTCTTAACTCAAAATAAATCTATATTTTTACCAATTAAAAATGGAAAGTTTGCTGATAATAAATTTGAAATAACTTTTCCATTCATTTTGGCGCCTATGGCTGGTATTACTAATTTATCTTTTCGCACTCTTTGCCGAGAAGCTGGTGCTCAGGTAACAATATCGGAAATGGTAACTGCGCGGGCATTGATTGAAAAACATCCGGAAACTTTAAGATTAATTAAACCGGCAGCGGGTGAAACTCCGAGATCTATTCAACTCTATGGAGTTGATCCAAAAGTCATGGCACTCGCAGTGAGATATTTAGGAGATAATGATTTAGCAGACCATATAGATTTGAATTTTGGTTGCCCTGTTCCAAAGGTTACTAGAAAAGGTGGGGGAGCGGCGCTACCCTTTAAAAGAAAATTATTTTCCCAAATTGTAGAAAGTACAGTTAATGCTGGAGAAGAATATGGCATTCCAGTTACTGTAAAAATGAGAATGGGTATTGATGAAAATTATGTAACCTACAAAGAGGCAGCATTATCCGCTGCTGATGCAGGTGTTGCCTGGGTTGGATTACATGCGAGATATGCCAGTGAAATGTATGACCAAGAGGTTCACTGGGATGCTATTTCTGAATTAGTTTCTTTGCTAGCCAATCATGAAATTCCAGTTCTAGGAAATGGCAATGTTTGGACCGGTGCAGATGGAATATCAATGATGCAACAAACTGGATGTCATGGGGTAGTGGTCGGACGTGGCTGCTTAGGAAGACCTTGGTTATTTTCTGATTTAAATCAAAGTTTTCAAAATATAAGTTCGGCCAATAATTACTTTCAACCTAGTTTTTCCTATGTCTCAAAAACCATGATGCGACATGCCCAATTACTAATTGAGTTTTTTGAAAATGAAGGCAGAGCCCTTCGAGATTTAAGAAAACATATGGCTTGGTATTTAAAAGGTTTTCAAGTATCTCGAGAGGTGCGGGGAAAACTAGGGATGGTAAGTTCACTTGGGGAATTAGAATATTTAATTTCTCAAATACCAGATCAACCATATCCAATTGAAATTGCACAAAATCCACGTGGCCGCTCCTCACATTCTCGGCCCACTACTTTGCCGGAAAATTGGTTAAAAGATCCAGATGAAATTCCATTAATTACTATTGATGATTCAGTCAGTGGTGGTTGATGTTTATATTATGGAAAATTTTAAAAAGATTTTTTGCGCTTTTGCTGGCAGCAATTATTGCAATACCTGCATATACTGCTTATCGGGTTTGGAGCACTGGCAATAACTCCCATCCAGTAAAAAGTGATTTAATTGTAGTTTTAGGAGCAGCGGAGTTTAATGGTAAACCAAGTGATATTTTAACTGCGCGTTTAGAAGAAGCAAAAAAGCAATTTCATTTGGGATATGGAAAAAGAATTATTACTGTTGGTGCAAATCAAAGTGGTGATGTAACTACCGAGGCACAAGTAAGTAAATTATGGCTGGTTCGCTCTGGAGTTTCGAAAAAATTAATTGCTAGCTTGCCAATCGGACAAGACACTCTAGCAAGTACTAAAGCTTATGTGGCAGCGATGAAAAATAGCGGCGAAAAAAGTGTTTTATTAGTAACGGATAAATTTCATTGTTTGCGTGCTATGACTATGGCAAATGATTTGGGGGTAAAAGCTAGCTGCGCACCTGCTATTACTGGTCCGGCAGGGGTTCAAGTTAATTCACCTAAATATTTGTTGCGGGAAACTTTAGCCTATTTATCTTATTTAACATTTGGTAGATTTGGTGTACAACTATCAGATCAGGTGAAGAAATAGATGAATTATTTAAATTACAGTGAAACCGATCTGGAGCGCTATCTTGATGAACCTGCTAAAAGAAAAGGTAGAACTGAATTTGCTCGAGATCGAGCAAGAATAATTCATTCCTGGGCTCTTCGTCGTTTGGGAGCTAAAACCCAAGTTGTCTCTCCCGGATTAGATGAATTTCCCAGAACTAGATTGACGCACTCTTTAGAGTGCGCACAAGTGGGAAGAGAATTAGGTGCGATTTTAGGTGCAGATCCAGATCTAATGGAAGCTGCTTGTTTAGCTCATGATTTAGGACATCCACCATTTGGTCACAACGGTGAAGAGGCATTAAATGAAATCTCTCAAAAAATTGGCGGCTTTGAAGGAAATGCGCAAAGTTTTAGATTGCTAACTAGGATAGAAGCTAAAAGTGTAGATGAAAATGGAAAATCTGTTGGTCTAAATTTAACCCGTGCCACTTTAGATGCCGCTACTAAATATCCTTGGCCAAAATCTGATTCGAACTCTGGAAAATTTGGAGTTTATGATGATGATCTTCCAATATTTAATTGGATGCGTCAAGGAACTCCCTATGGAAAAGTTTCTTTGGAAGCACAAATTATGGATTGGTCTGATGATATTGCGTACAGTGTTCATGATTTAGAAGATGCAATAGTTACCAATATGTTTTCCTTTGACCAAATAGATATTGATTTGCCAGAAATATATAAAGAGATGAAAGAAAGTTATTTAAAAGGTTTTTCGTTGGATCAAATCCAACTAGCGTGGAACAACTTGAGTAATTTACAGATTTGGCCTAAAAACTATCAAGGTACTTATAAAGATTTAGCGGTATTGAAAGATTTGACTAGTCAATTAATTGGTAGATTTGCTATTGGGGCAGAGGTAGCAACTAAAGAAAAATTCTCTGGACCTTTACATCGCTACCAGGCTGATTTAATAGTTCCAGATAGTTTGCGCGCAGAAGTAAATTTATTGAAGTCTTTAACTGGTTTTTATATTATCAATCACCATAAGCAGCAAGATCGTTATCAACATCAACAGGAATTATTGAAAGAGATTGTGCAATGGATTTGGGAAAAGCCCGAAATTAGAATTGATGGCTTTTTTCAGGAAAGTTGGAAAATGGCTCAAAATGATGGGGCAAGATTTAGAGTAGTTATTGACCAAGTCGCCTCTTTGACTGACCCAGGTGCATATTTAGTTTATGAATCTAGAAATTAGGGCTTAGGATAGTTTTATGGCTCGAATCCGCGCCCAAGATGTGCAATATGTAATTGATAACACCAATATCGCTGATGTAATTGGTGAATATGTGCAATTGAAAAATGCTGGTGGGGGACAAAGAAAAGGCTTGTGTCCTTTTCATGATGAAAAAACACCTTCCTTTCACGTTACTCCAGCCAAAGGTTTTTTCCATTGTTTTGGATGTCAAGAAGGTGGAAATGTAGTTACATTTTTAACTAAATTAGAACATTTAACCTTTGTAGAAGTAGTAGAGAAATTGGCGTCTCGAATGAACTACACATTGCATTATGAACAAGGAGATGTCAGCAAAGAAAATGGGATAAGTCGTAGTAGATTAATTGAAGCAAATACTTTGGCAGCAAAGTTTTATCAAGCAGAGTTAGAAAAACCAGAAGCACAGGCAGCTAGAGCGCTTTTACAAGGTAGGGGATTTGATAAATCAGCAGCACTTCAATTTCAAGTAGGATATGCTCCAGATAATTGGGATGAATTGCGAAAATATTTAATTTCTAAAGGATTTAATGATGAGGAGTTATCTGCAGCTGGATTAACTAAAGAGGGAAGTAAAGGACCAATAGATCGTTTTCGAAACCGAGTCATTTGGCCAATTGCAGATCTATCTGGAGAGATAGTGGGCTTTGGTGCCCGCAAATTAGCTACCGATGAAGAAGATCAGGGACCAAAATATTTAAATACTCCAGAAACAGCTGTTTATAAAAAAAGCCAGATTTTATTTGGCTTAGATAAAGCGAAAAAAGAGATTGTGAAAAGTAAATCAGTGGTGGTAGTTGAAGGTTATACCGATGTAATGGCGGCACATTTGGCTGGAATTACCACAGCGGTAGCAACTTGCGGTACTGCATTTGGAGATGGGCATATTGCTGCAATTAGAAGATTTTTATTGGATGATGATGTTTTTTCTGGTCAAATTATCTTTACTTTTGATGGGGATGCTGCCGGGCAAAAAGCTGCTCTAAAAGCCTTTAGTGATGATCAAAAGTTTGTTGCTCAGACTTTTGTGGCGGTAGCGAAAAATGGTTTAGATCCTTGTGAAATTAGACAGCAAGAAGGAGATGAGGCCCTTCGAAATTTGAT
>OMHY01000107.1 GCA_900298985.1 Streptomycetaceae bacterium | reverse complement strand
TAGCACCCCTGGAATCAAAAAGATTAAAAGTATTTTTAATTGGGCGGCGGTTACTAAAGCTAAAGAACCAAAACTCCAAAAAGTAATGGATTGCACCTGATTATTACTCGCGATTTCAATCGCTATTCCAGCTATAGCAGTAAAAATGGCAGCGAAACCAATTCCTGTTAACAAAAAGGAAAAAGTTCCTTTAGGTGCAATAGCAATTATAAATAGACCTACCAAAAAGGCGGTAGCGGTGGCTAAAAGTAGGTGCGGCAAAGTTCCATAGGTAACAATGCCAGCCCCAATAAAAATTGCTGAACCTAATGTGGCTCCACCAGATAGTCCTATCAATGTGGGTTCTGCCAGCGGATTTCTAAATAAAGTTTGAGAAAAGACCCCCGCAATTCCAAGAGCCAAACCCACCAAGATTGCAATCATTGTTCTGGGAATTCTAATTTGCCATAAAATGTTTGACTCCACATTTTGTGCGGCGTTGCTTGATTTACTAAATAGCAAATGGAATATGGAATTCGAAAAATGGTAACTGCCATTATTAAATGAGAGGTAGGTCAAAATCAAAATTGAAATCAACAATAAGATATTGAAAAAATACTTTTTCACTTCTGACCTACCTTAGCAATTGCAAGGCATAATCTTTTGAGCAAAGAATAGGTTCTGGGTCCAAAAGATAACAAAGTTGAATCATCCACAGTTACTACTTTTCCTTTAATTCCGGCAGTAGTTTGTGCAATTCCCGGCAATTTTTGTAAACCACCAATTCCACCAACAGATTCAAGTCCTTTGGTCATCAATAGGAAAACTTGTGGATTAGCAGCTGCAATCGCCTCCGAAGTAATTGGAGTAAAAGGTGAATTCAAGATTTTCGCCCCAACATCAATATCACCACATTGCTCAATCAAAGAATCTGCGCCTGATCCTTTGCCACCCATCAAATAAACTGCAGCTGTTCCTCGCAAATAAAGAAACATAACTTGTATGTGAGCTGGATTTTTGGTTTCATAATTTGAAGTTTTTAGAAGCATCTTTAGAGCTTTAGGGGTAGATAAGATTTTTGAAATAGTTTCTTCTTTTTGGGAAATAGCAGAATAGGAAAAGACATTATTTATTTTTTCAACTCTCAATTTTACTTTGCTAAAGAGGGCAATTGCAGTTTGAGGTGAAGAACTATCATCTACTAAAATCAAATCTGGCTTTTGGGATATTACTAATTCTGTTGAAATATTGTGCCCGGGATTATCTATAGGAATATTTCGTAATGAGGAAATAGCCGAAGCAATATCTCTTCCTACTAATATATTATGGTAACCCAAAGCCGCAATAATTTCCGCACTACCATTTGCTAAAGCCACAACTCGATGAAACTTTGGAATTTCTCCACTTTTAACGATGGGTAGTTCTAACTGAGATTGAGAGATATTGAAAATTGAACTTTGGCTGATGTTGGCAAGTACCAATTGTGTATTGCTAAAAGTTAGGAAAATGCTGAGAATTATTAGAGCAAATTTACGATACCTCCAAGCTCTCATCTGCTTAATTATCAAACTTTTTCCTATACTTTTATTAGACAGCCATCTCTAAAACGTCGTCAAGTTTTCTAGACTTTAATTCTAGGCTATCCCGGTGTCAAAAATGGGGTATTTGATTGGAGTTAGTCTTTTACTAATAATGGGCCTGTGTGATCCTGTTAAAGCAAGTGCAATGGACCATTCAAATTCCATTAATCAAGCAACTTCTATGCAAGCGCTAGGCAAGCACGGGGAAATTCTTACAATTAATCAAAGTCAAGATTTGAAAAATGGATCATTGATTACTGTTACTGGGAAAAGATTTGATAGCACAGTTGGAATCTATGTCGCAATGTGCAAAGTAGTCCCTGCAGATTCTCTACCCACTCCATGTGGTGGTGGCGCAGATAAAACTGGACATTTGCAAGCAAGTTACTGGATTTCTTCAAATCCACCTGCCTATGGAAAAGGACTAGCAATCCCCTTTCATAATTCCAGTTTTAAGGTTCAACTTAAAGTTTCATCTTCAATTGGAAAATTTGACTGCCAAAAAATATCTTGCGCAATATATGTTCGAGCTGACCATACCCGTACAGATGATCGTGACTACGATATAAAAATTCCGGTTACATTTAAAAAGTAAAATTAAAAAAGGAGATAAAAAATGAAAAAAATTAAGAAATATAGTTTAGTTGTTGGGTTAGTATTAACTGCAAATTTAATTGCAACATCTAATTCTCATGCTTCCTTAAAAGTCACTGCATCCCCTACTAAGAACTTACCTCAAAAAGGTGCAGTGGTTAAATTTAAGTTTTCTACAATGCCTAAGACCCATGGTGTTTATGTCGTGGAATGCATGGCCCCCAAAACCGCAAATGCTATTCCTACTGTTTGTGATACTAATCAAGCTGCAAGCGCTTGGGCATCAAATTTAAAATCTGATATCTCTCAAGGTGCAAGTAATGCTGCTATGGAGGTATTAGTAAAACCAGAACCTTACTGGAGTAAAGGTGACTGTGTTCATGCTAAATGTGTATTTTTAGTCTTGAGTGATCACAATGCAACGACTGATAATTCAGTTGATACCGTTATTCCTTTTACTTTTGCTAGTAAATAAATAATTATCTAAGCGCCGTGAGACCTGCCAACGCAAACTTAATTGCGTTGTCTATCTCCGGCGCTGAATCATTCCCAGATTCAATTCTTTGAGTGGCACAATCAATTATTGCCTGCAAATAATTTAGCGAAATCTTTATATCCTTCACCCCAAAATCCTGTAAAGGCCCAATTATTGTTTTTAGTAAATTGCGGTGTGCAATTCCAATCTCAGATTCCCTAAAATCCTTAGCTGCTACCGCATTTAAACTTTTAGCCAATAAATGCCGCCCGTCCACCACATAGTTGAGTGCTTCATTTATCCAAGATTCAATTTGCGCCTCTGGAGTTTGATTGCAATTAATTACTGCTACTGACAAACTCTTTGAATAATTTTCTAACTCTTCCATTATTAAATCTGCCACTAAATCAGCGGAAGAAGAAAAGTATTCATAAATACTAGATCGTGACAAACCTGCTCTTTTTGCTACCGCAGTTACTGTTAGAGCAGAAGCACCTTTTTCCAAAACTAGACTCAACGCAGCATCGATTAATTGATTACGCCTGATTTCTCGATTTGATTCTAAGTTGGCGCCGATGATTTTTGGCATAGGACAATTATTTCACAAATTCAATTTATAACAATTTAGATAATGCGGTGGATTGTTCCAGGGACTCTTCATTGCTTAATGGAGAGGCTACCTGGCTTACCAGCCAGTGCAGTATAAGCGAGGAATTTTTGGCCCCAAAGATTTCTATAATTCTCTGCTTGGCTAGATCCCACAAGGGGTGGTCAGAGATGGTAACAAATTTAGCAATATCCTCGGGATCAGTAATAGTCATTCGACGTAAAGCAGCATCTTCACTAATAGCGCGCGAAATTTGATAGAGGCCGGCTTGAGGTGAATTGGCGGTTTTTGCCAATTTAGCC
>OMHY01000106.1 GCA_900298985.1 Streptomycetaceae bacterium | reverse complement strand
TGAAGGACAGAGCCAATTGGTTGAGAAAGTTGGCGATCTTGAGTATCAGATTTCGCCAGCGTCCTTTTGGCAAGGACATATCTCGGCGGCCAAAATTCTAAGTGAAGATGCCTTCAAACTTATTTCTCCGAAAAATGGAGAGGTGCTAGTTGATTTGTATGGGGGAGCGGGATTATTTGGAATCCAAATCTATTTAAGCGCTTTAAAGGAAGATAAAAAATTAGCAAAAGTTATCTCTATTGAAGCAGATAGTTACTCCAGTGAGGATGGAAAAGTCAATTATCAAAATCTCGCTAAGTCTTTTGCATTAGCACAATCCAATATTTTTCAGGTACAAACTGGCAAGGTGGAAAAACTAATTTCGAAGTTAAATTCGGCTGATCTGGTGGTGTTGGATCCACCTCGAGCAGGCATTAACCCGGAGGTGATTACCGCTTTATCCAAATTAAAGCCCCGGGCAATACTTTATGTTTCCTGCGATCCTGCTTCTTTTGCTCGAGATGCTCGGGAGTTGCTGGCCACCAAATATTTTTCTTTACGAGAGCTAAATACCTATGACCTTTATCCGGCTACTGCTCACGTTGAGAGTATGGCGCTCTTCACAGCCTCAAATTAGTACAAAATTTTAGCCCAACTCTTTCCTAGTCCTAAGATAGGCCGGTGAGCAAAAATTCTTTTGGGGTCAAATCTAACCTAACTGTATCTGGCAAAAACTATTCTTATTTTGATATTACCGCCCTTGCTAGTAAAGGGGTGACCGGGGTAGAGACATTACCTTATTCCTTAAAAATATTGTTAGAAAATTTATTGCGCACTGAAGATGGTGCAAATATCACCTCTGAACAAATTAAGATTTTGGCAAATTGGGATGAAAATGCGGAACCAGATACTGAAATTCAATTCACTCCCGCTCGGGTAATTATGCAGGATTTCACCGGAGTGCCATGTGTAGTTGATCTAGCAACAATGCGAGAAGCAATTAAAGATTTGGGTGGAGATCCGGCCCAGGTAAATCCACTTGCACCTGCAGAATTAGTAATTGATCACTCAGTGATTGCAGATTTTTTTGGCAATGACAAAAGTTTTGAAAATAACGTTGCGGTGGAATATGAGCGAAATCAAGAGCGCTATAGATTTTTGCGCTGGGGTCAAAGCGCATTTGATGAATTCAAAGTAGTCCCACCTGGAACTGGAATTGTTCATCAAGTTAATATTGAATATTTGGCTAGAACAGTAATGGTCCGAGAAAATAAAGGCGAGCTATTTGCTTATCCAGATACTGTGGTCGGAACTGATTCCCACACCACCATGGTCAATGGTCTAGGTGTTTTAGGTTGGGGTGTAGGTGGGATTGAAGCGGAAGCAGCTCTCTTGGGCCAACCAGTATCAATGTTGATTCCGAGAGTAGTTGGTTTTAAATTAAGTGGCAAATTACCAGCGGGTGCTACCGCCACAGATCTTGTTTTAACAATTACTAATTTATTGCGTAAACATGGAGTTGTTGGAAAATTTGTGGAGTTTTATGGACCAGGGGTAACACAATTACCGATGGCTAATCGCGCCACTATTGGAAATATGTCACCGGAATATGGATCGACCTGTGCTATATTCCCAATTGATGAAGAGACTATTAATTATTTGCGCTTAACAGGTAGAAACTACGAGACTTTAGAGCTGGTTGAAAGTTATGCAAAAGCCAATGGACTTTGGCATGATCCAAACAAATCCCCTAGATATAGTGAATATTTAGAATTAGATTTATCAACTGTTGCACCATCTATAGCTGGACCAAAAAGACCTCAAGATAAAATTGAATTAGCAAACTCGGCAAATGCATTTGCACAAAGTTTACCTACTTATCTAACTGACAAAAGTACCTCAACTCCAGTTGAAATTAATTTAAATCGTGATGGTAAGGAAATCAAAACCACAGTTAAACATGGAGATGTAGTAATTGCTTCTATAACCTCATGTACCAATACCTCTAATCCCAGCGTGATGATCGGTGCTGGTTTACTAGCGAAAAAAGCAGTAGAAAAAGGATTGAAAGCAAAGCCATGGGTCAAGACCACTCTCGCACCGGGATCTAAAGTAGTAACTGATTATTATGCTCGTGCAGGTTTAACAGATTATTTAAACCAACTGGGATTTAATTTAGTTGGATATGGATGTGTAACTTGTATTGGAAACTCTGGCCCACTACCAACTGAAATTAGCCAAGCTATTAATGAAAATGATTTGGCAGTTACCGCCGTTTTATCAGGTAACCGAAATTTTGAAGGTCGAATTTCTCCTGATGTAAAAATGAATTATTTAGCTTCGCCACCGCTGGTTATTGCTTATGCACTTGCCGGCAATATGAATCATGATTTTGAAAAAGAATCATTAGGTACTGACAATGCTGGAAATCCAGTTTATTTGAAGGATATTTGGCCAACACCGGAGGAAATCTCAGAAACAATTGCAAATAATTTGTCTGCTCAAATATTTTCTAATGAATATGCCAAAGTATTTGAAGGTGATGAAAGATGGCGAAATTTGCCTACTCCGAAAGGAAATACCTTTGAGTGGGACGCTAACTCTACCTATGTGAGAAAGCCACCATACTTTGAAGGTATGGGTAAAGATCCAAAACCTGTAACTAACATTTCTGGAGCTAGAGTGTTGGCTGTCTTGGGAGATTCTGTTACTACTGATCACATCTCACCTGCCGGTAATATCAAAGCAGATTCTCCTGCTGGTAAATATTTAACTTCTCATGGAATAGACCGCAAAGACTTTAATTCTTATGGTTCCCGTCGCGGTAATCATGAGGTAATGATTAGAGGAACTTTTGCCAATATTAGATTAAAAAATTTACTTCTTGATGGCGTGGAAGGTGGCTTTACTAAAAACTTTTTAACAGGTGAACAATCTACTATTTATGATGCAAGTATTGATTACCAATCTAAAAATATTCCACTAGTTATTTTGGCTGGAAAAGAATATGGTTCTGGTTCTTCTCGTGACTGGGCGGCAAAAGGCACCGCGTTGCTTGGAGTAAAAGCGGTAATAGCAGAATCATTTGAAAGAATTCACCGCTCTAATCTAATTGGTATGGGAGTGTTACCACTTCAATTTTTACCAAATCAAAATCCAACTACTTTAGGATTAACAGGTAGTGAAGTGTTTACCATCACTGGTATTGATCAATTAAACCAAGGCGAAATTCCAAAAGAGGTAACGGTAAACGCAGATGGAAAAACTTTTGCCGCAAAGGTGAGAATTGATACCCCAGGGGAAGCTGATTACTACCGCCATGGAGGAATCATGCAATATGTGCTTCGCTCACTTGCTCTAAACTCTGAAAAGTAATAGCTGGTAAGGTGGCGCCAAGTAAAATGTGCTTCGCTCACTTGCTAAAAACACCCACTAACCAAGGCTGGTTAACTAGTTTTACAGTAGAATTTCAAGTATGACTGAGTCAAAATTTCTGGGGCAAATTAATTCCCCAGTAGATTTGAAGGCTTTGGACTATATCCAATTAGATAAATTGGCTTCAGAGATTCGAGAATTATTAATTGATAAAGTTACTAAAACTGGTGGTCACTTGGGTCCCAATTTAGGAGTTGTGGAATTAACTATTGCAGCTCATCGAATTTTTTCCGCTCCCAAAGATCCAATTTTATTTGATACCGGGCATCAAAGTTATGTCCATAAAATTTTAACTGGTAGAAAAGATCAATTTGATACCCTGCGCCAATCAGGTGGTTTATCTGGCTATCCAGCTAGATCTGAAAGTCCTACCGATGTAATTGAAAATTCTCATGCCAGCACAGTTTTATCGTGGGCAGATGGCATCGCACGTGCAATGGTAATAAATGGGGAATTGGAAAATAGAGTCTGCGCAATTGTGGGAGATGGTGCATTGACCGGTGGTATGGCTTGGGAAGCAATTAATAACATAGCAGCTAGCAAAGATCTTCCAATTGTAATTTTAGTTAATGATAATGCACGTTCATATTCACCAACTATAGGCGGACTTGCTCAACATCTATCGACTTTAAGAACCACTAAAGGCTATGAAACATTTTTAAAGTGGGGCAAAGATGTTTTAAATCGAACTCCAGTAGTTGGACAGCAAATTTATGAAACTTTACATGGAGTCAAAAAAGGCATAAAAGACATTGTGGCACCTCAAGGTTTATTTGAAGATTTGGGCTTGAAATATATTGGACCGGTTGATGGACATAATATTGAAGCGGTAGAAAAAGCATTAACCCAAGCAAAAGAATTGGGTGGACCTGTAATAGTTCATGCAATTACGGAAAAAGGAAGAGGTTATCTTCCAGCGTTAAATGATGAGGCGGAAAAGTTTCATGCAGTTCCAATTTCCAATGCAGCAACTGGCGAACCAGTGGCGCAAAAAGTTGAAAGTTGGACAGATGTTTTTTCCAGCGAAATTGTAAAAATTGGAGAAAAGAATTCAAAAGTAGTGTGTATTACCGCCGCCATGCTTGGTCCAACTGGACTGGAAAAATTTAAAGCAAATTTTCCAGACCGAACCTTTGATGTGGGTATTGCCGAACAACATGCTGTGACTAGCGCCGCCGGAATGGCATATAGTGGATTGCATCCAGTGGTTTGTGTATATTCCACATTTTTGAATCGTGCTTTTGATCAGTTATTAATGGATGTGGCTTTACATAAAGCGGGAGTTACTTTTGTATTAGATAGAGCTGGTATCACCGGTGATGATGGTCCTTCTCATAATGGACAATGGGATTTAGCAATTACCTCTATTGTTCCTGGAATAAAAATTGCAGCTCCTCGTGATGGAAAATCACTAAAGAAATTATTAAATGAAGCAGTGGAGATAAATGAAGGACCAACAATTGTGCGCTTTCCCAAAGGTGCGCTTGGAAAAGATGTCCCAGCTTTTGAAAATAGATATGGAGTTGATATTTTATATCGCGGTGAATCGACAGATTTATTAGTTATCAGTGTGGGAGCACTCGCTGCAAATGTAGTAGAAGCAGCTAGCATCGCTAATCGAGAAGATGTTGGGGTTACAGTAGTTGATCCTGGTTGGGTTGTGCCCCTTCCGACCGCTTTAATTACCTTAGCTAAGAGATATCAAAAAATCGCAGTAGTAGAAGATGGCATAACTCCAAGTTCGATAGCAGCCAATCTCTCTCAAATGTTACAAAATAGAGAAGTGATATCAATAGGTATTCCAGATCAATTCTTACCCCTTGCTAAAAGATCTGATTTATTAGCTAAGTATGGTCTAGATGCACAAGGTCTAGCTAGAAAATTCATGGCGATGATGAGTGGTGATTCAACAAACCTAATTGAAAATCAAGTTTCACTTAAGATTGAAGATCGCTAACCTCTGTATTTTCTATTTCAACTTCTTCTTTTTTCAGCTCTGTAGTTTCACCTAAAATCGCTGATATTTTTTCAGTAACTAAATTTCTTTGCCAATCTCTAGCGCCTAACTCTCTCAACTTATTTTGAGTATAAGTTTCATAATTATTTTTATCTGCAGGTGGTTCCTCCCACACCAGATCACGCAAAATTTTAGGTGATAATAAATTTTCTACTGGAATATTTAACTCAGACGATAATTCCAGCATAACCGCACGAGCATGAGAGAACCTAGCATAGGCTAATCTATTTTTCTCTTTCCATAACTTGGGTGGTGGCAATTCATCACTTGAAACTCGAAGTGGTGGCAGTTCAGATTCAGGAATTTCCTTACTCTCTAAATAACTTTGATAGAATTTTTTAGATATTGAAATTGGAAGATTTTTGTTAGAGCTACTGGGGTTAGAAAATCTACTGCGTTTATTAAGCAACTCGGTAAATTTCTCTAAATTGAAATCCTTAATGGAAAATTCAATCAAAAGATCATCTGGCAATAAACGACCTGGTGCTAAATCATATTCTTTTGCTAATTCATCTCTTACCAGCCACAGCTCCCGCAATGTTGTTAACGCCCTTGGATTTCTAATTTTATGCATACCTGAGGTTTTGCGCCACGGATCACTTTTCTTCTCTTTATTGTTGGTAGAGTTTTGGTTTTTTAATATATTTGCAAATTCCGCTTCTGCCCAATCTAATTTTCCTGCCTGCGCCAAAATATTTTCAACCTCTATTTTTAAATCAATTAAAACATCCACATCCAAAGCAGCGTAATTTAGCCATTGCTCAAGCAGCGGCCGGTTGGACCAATTCACTGCACTATGTTCTTTCGCTAACCTAAAACCAAGTAGTGATTCAGTTAATGCCCCAAGTGAAACTCGGGGTAGCCCTGCAATTCGAGCGCCTAACTCAGTATCAAATACTTTATTGGGTTTAATTCCAAGTTCCTGCAAACTTGGTAAATCTTGGGTTGCAGCGTGAATAATCCAAATTTCATTTTGAGTTTTTTCATTTAATTCCCGCCAAAGCTCTGGAGCAGAAAATGCAACCGGGTCGATTAAAAATAAACCACCACCTCTTCGATAGATTTGGACTAGATAAGCTTTGGGCCAATAGGTAAAACCACTTGCTCTTTCAGTATCTACCGCAATCTCACCACTACCTGATAAAAGTTGGTCTATGGCCTTGCGAAAAGAATTTACATTATCAACAAATATTGAATTTTCTCTAGGAAATTCTAGGAGTGGAGCTTGAGAATCAGATTCTAATTGAGATTGCGCCAACTCAATTTGATCAGGATTTTCATTTTTATCTCCCACAGATTTACTCTAATTTATTTTAATTATTTTCGCTGATTGATTTGAACAATGCCATTACCACCTGTTAAACCTTGTGGGAGAGGCAATATTCCACTTGCTTTTTCTAAGATGGAAATCCAAGCATTGAAATGACCGACTACCTCTGATGGCTCTAATTGTGGTTCACCAGAAGTACTAATTGGTGTCCAAGATGCCCTAATTTCTAATTCATTATCATCTAACCGAGATTCAATTGCTCCAAAAGAAGTCGATCTTATTTGAGTAACAGTACCGCTTTCACTCAAATAGGAAAGTTCATCTGTCCCTAATGCTTCTTTTAACCAACTCCAGCCAACATCTATTAACGCTGGATCAGCCGCTAACTCTGGCTCTATATTTGCTCTAATAAAAGTTACAATTCTAAATCTGCCACTCCATCCATCTTGTCCCATGGGATCATATAGCAATACAAATCTCCCATTGGCAATTGGTTCACCTTCAGAATCAAAATCCTGTTCTAAAACTTCAGCTGCTGCTGCAAATGAAAATGGGGCGAGTTTTTGAGGTGAAGGTACCTCTTCCCAATTTATTTCATTACGAATTTGGTTTGTCCGAAGGACCAACTGCAAATTTGCAAAATAACTTTCCGCATTTTTCACTACTTAAGGATAAAGCCGTTTCCTTTGCTTCCCCAGGCCACACGCCCAAAAAATATTTAATTAGCAGATAAATCTTTTACTTTTTCCCAATATTTCTGCAAAAGAGAGAGTAATTCCTGGAAATCTGCATGGGGGAGTTTTTTCAAATTATTGTGCCCTTCAGGTGGCTCAACCCAGCTCACTCTGATCTCTGAAATTAATTCTGGCGAATTTTTCAAAACACTCATCAGAAAATAAGGTCCACCTTCTATTCCTATATATTTTCTAACCTCATTTTTTCTAGTTGAGTAATCTATTTGATCAATTGATATCTCTTCTATTACTTTTTCAATAGCTTGCGCTGGTGCTAAATTTAGTATTTTTACTTTTTCATTTATGAACAGATGTTGGGGAATTTCCCCTCTTTTACTGGAAATAAACAGGGGGCGAGAGATTTTTAAATAAGGTTCATTTCGAGCGGTTTCACCTCCAATTAAGATAGCTGTAGCCTCCCGGTGAAATTTCAAAAAATTTTCTCTATCCAGGTTATTGGAAAGTACAGTTGAAGGGGCACAGCTGCCATCTCGGCCCAGAATTAGGCTGGCGATAACAGGGAGGGCTAGCGTCAGGTCAACCATTTTCTTACCCCCAAGCCCTTTGTCAGTCCTCTAATTTATTATATTTTTATGAAAAAACTAATGGATGTTATTGGAGGTAAAACTGGGATGATTGAGATTGACTGTGAAAAATGTACTGCTCCTAACTACAACCCAAATATCTGTCAGGATTGTGTAGTTAACTCACTTTTGGAAATAATCCCTCTAACTACAGGGAACAGTGAAAACTCCAAGCGAGAGCCAACCACTCTAGTTGAGGAAGAACTCACAGCCATCTCTCACCTAGCGCAATCTGGCTTGCTCCCACCAATTAGATATGCTCAAAATTGATTAAATTTTTCCAAAAAAATTACTTTGAACAGGAATTGAACTCATTTCTGGGGATTAAAGTTTGAAATCTTTAAACTAACTCCTTTACCCTAGGCAGGTGCATCTCAAAGGTAAGTTGAGCAAAATCCAGCTCTGGGTTTCGCTCGCTCTTATTCTCTCACTCCTATCTCCGATCTCTGCAACCGCTAGCCCTTCAATCACTCAAGTAGCCAATCAAATTAGAGATCTACAAATTAAAGCAACCTCTGCTGGTGAACAGGCACAACAAGCACAATATGAATTAAACGCCCTGCAAGGAAAATTAAATACAGTTAAAAAACAAGCTGAGCTACAAGCTGCAAATTTACAAGCCGATAAGAAATCCCTCGGAGCACTCGCCCGCCAGGAATATCAAAACTCGGGAATCAGCCAAGGTTTATCTTTACTATTTTCCTCAGATCCATCAAAGTATTTGGAGATGGCAGGGCAGCTAAACTCTTTAGCCTCCAGAAAAACTAATCAATTGCGACAATTTTCCGCTGCTAAACAAAACTTAAATGCCGCTTCCTTAACTGTGACAGATCAACTTGCTTTAGTAAATGCTGCCAAAATTAAATACCAGGCCCAAGCAGCATTAGTTACTGCACAATTAAATGAAGCTAGGAAGTTATATTCCTCTCTTTCCAAAGCGGAGCAAAAAAGATTAGCTGCACTACAGGCTGCTCAAGCAGCTGCCGATCAAAACTATTCCAAAAAAGCAATCAAAAATGTAAATTTAGGTTCTGGTCGGGGAAAAATTGCATTGCAATTTGCAATTGCGCAATTAGGAAAATGGTATGTCTGGGGTGCTACCGGGTTAAAATATTGGGATTGCAGTGGCCTGACCCTGAAAGCTTTTGCTCAAGCCGGAGTTTCTTTACCTCATTCAGCGGCTGCTCAATTTGGTTATGGTAGATATGTAGGCAGAAATCAATTGCAACCAGGGGATTTAGTATTTTTTGGTTATGGTAATTACATTGACCATGTTGGAATCTATTTGCGAAATGGTTTAATGGTGAATGCAACTCACTCAGGTGCTCAAGTTTCAGTTAGTTCCTTTGGGAATTATTTTGGATCCGCGCGCTTTATAGGCGCTCGTCGGATATGAATCCAAAACCAACCCATCTATTAATTACAAATGACCTTGGACCTCATGTCGGAGGTATTGAAGTATTTTTATTGGGTCTATTGGAGGAGTTAAACAAAGACTTACTGCCGACTAAAAATTTATTGATATATACCAGCGGTGTGAGTAAATCAGAGATTGCTAAAATGGAAAGTTTTGATCAGCAATTATCGCAAAAACTAGGGGTTCAGATAATTCGAGACCGCAGTAAAATACTTTTACCTACTCCAACAGTTATTAGTAGAATAAACCAGGCGATTAAAAATTATCCGATTGAATATATATTTTATGGCGCTACCGCACCACTAGCTTTAGCCACTAGAAAAGTAAAAGCCCAAAATCCCCAAATTAAAAAAGCATTGGGAATTACTCATGGACATGAAGTTTGGTGGGCAAAAACGCCAATATTCAAATACTTGCTCAAGGAAATGGGTCGAGAGCTTGATGTAATTACTTATCTTGGTAATTTTACGAATAATAAAATAAGAAAAGCGGTGGGTACTCAAGTTCAAATGCTTCAGTTGGCACCGGGCATTGATTATGAAAAATTTGTTCCTGCTACAACTTCTGTTCAAAAAGCAGAAGTAGAAAAATTGAAAACTGAATTAAATCTAGTAGATCAAAAAGTTATTTTATGTGTAGGTCGCTTAGTGCAAAGAAAAGGTCAAGATATTTTAATAAAAGCTATGAATCAGATACTGCAAAATATCCCAGAAGCGCACCTTTTATTGGTAGGTGTGGGTAATGATGAAAAAAGATTAAAAAAAATACTCAGAGCTGAAAATCAAAAAACTAATTCAGATTTAATGAACAAAGTAACTTTTGTGGGAAAAGTTCCCTATGAAAAATTACCAACTTATTTTCAAATTGCAGAGCTTTTTGCGATGCCCGCAAGATCAAGATTTGGTGGCCTGGAAGTTGAAGGATTAGGAATTGTGTTTCTTGAAGCAAGTAGTGCTGGTTTGCCGATAGTTGTAGGTAACTCCGGCGGTGCCAGTGATACCGTGTTAGATGGCCAAACTGGATTACTAGTCGATGGCAAAAATCCAAATCAAGTAGCAGATGCCATTATTAAAATACTTAAGGATCCAAACTTGGGAAAGCAGATGGGCATAAATGGGCGCAATTGGGTAATTGAAAATTGGAATTGGAGTAAGTGGAGTAAAGCTTTTGTAGCAGCGCTACATTGAAGTTTGTAGCAGCGCTACATTAATGAATGTCTCTCCGCTTCTAAAATAGCTTGGCTTCGATTTTTAACTCCTAGTTTTCTATACAAAGAAGCCAAATGTGTTTTTACGGTTGGCAGGCGAACATAAAGTGCACAAGCTATTTCATCACTACTTAAACCTTGGGAAATTAAATAAAGGACATCTTTTTCTCTGGGAGTTAAATAGATTCGGGGTGCTGAAACGGTAGCCATTCTGGGGGCTATTAATCTTTCGCAAATCATGGCCAATTGGGAATTTTGTAAATAAGAAAACTTTAGTTTTAAGTTACCAAACTCAGATCTAACTTTTTCCGCTAATTTACGGTGCGCAATTGAAATGTGCAAAGAATGTAAATCCGCCTTGCCATGAATTTCCAAAAGTTCCAGCAATGTGCGCATTTTACGAAGATCTTTGCGCAATGGCAGATATAGATATTCTCTACTTAAAATTTCATCTAGATTTGATATTTCACTTTGTAATAATTTTTGAAGTTGATATGGGGGAAGTTCTAAATTCATTGGGAAAATCTAGAGTATAAACTTAAAATTATGAAGTAAGATAAATAGAATCTATTTCTTTTTGATATTTTTCAATTACTACATGTCTCTTTATGGAAAGTTTAGCTGTTAATTCGTCACCTTCAATAGAAAAATCTTTTGGTAAAATTAAAAATTTCCTAATTGATTCTGCTCTTGATACTTGAGTATTAGCCTTCTCGACCACTTTTTGGAGGTCAGAAATCAATTGTTGATCTTTAATTAACATCTCAAAAGTGGAATCTTCTTTTTTATTTTCCACCACCCATCTTTTTAATGCCGCCTCATCCAAAGTAATTAGCGCTGCTATGAATGGTTTTTTATCACCAATAACTAAGGCATTGCTAATCAATGGATCTATACGCAATGCTTCTTCAAGGGGTGCAGGTGAAACATTTTTTCCACCACTAGTAACAATTATTTCTTTTTTTCTACCAGTAATGTATAAATAACCATCCCCATCAAATGCAGCTAAATCCCCAGTTGCAAAATAACCTTCAGAATCCATTACCTCTCGAGTAGCTGCTTCATTTTTCCAATAACCGCGCATAATAATTCCACCTTTAATATGCAACTCACCAGTGGAATCTATTTTCATTTCAATGCCCTGTAAGGGTCTGCCTACTGATCCAATGCGAAAAGCATTTGTCTTATTTAATGCTGCCCCCGCAGTAGTTTCAGTTAAACCATAACCCTCTAGGATTCTTATCCCAAGACCTCGATAAAAATGCCCTAATTTGGGGTCTAGCGGAGCCCCCCCAGAGATTGCGGCATTAACTTTTCCACCCAAACCTTCCATAATTTTTTGATAAACCAATTTGGTAAATATTTTGTGGAATAAATTAGTTTTAAAACTTGGCTTATCACCTTTTTCAGTTTCCTTGCTATATTCAATAGCTACCTGTGCTGCTTTTTCAAATATTTTACCTTTACCACCGGCAATCGCTTTTTCTTGGGCTGCACCATAAACCTTTTCAAAAATCCTGGGAACTGCAAGCAAAAATGTGGGCTTAAAACTCTTTAAATCATTTGTTAAATTTGCAATATTGGGCGCATGTGCCAGGTGACATCCTGCATACAAAGCACCTATTTCAATCATTCTGCCAAATACATGGGCTAAAGGTAAAAACAAAAGTATTGAAGATTTGGGATCTAAAAATATATCTTCTACCGCACTAACTACTGTTCTGCCTTCATATAAAAAATTATAGTGAGTTATTTCCACGCCTTTTGGTCTACCAGTGGTACCTGAGGTATAAATCAAAGTTGCAATATCCGTTCCACCTTGGGAGACCATCGCTTTTTCTAGATTATTTTCTGAAATTGAATTACCTAATTGAGTTAATTGTTCTATAACTTTTTCCTCAATTACCAAAGTTTGTTCGACTTTGGCTAAATTAATTTCCCTGGCTAATTCATATAATGTTGAGTTTTCAACAAATAAAATTTTGCTTTCACTATCACTTAATATCCATTCCATTTGAGAACCTGAAGAGGTCTCATAAATTGGGACAGTGATTGCCCCAGCATAAAAAATTGCATAATCTAAAACAGTCCACTCAAATCTAGTTTTAGACATGATTGCTACTCGATCACCAGGTTTTATACCTAAAGCCAGTAAGCCCTTGGCACAACTACGAACCAATTGATCCATTTGCATAGCAGTTACTTTTTCCCAACCACTTAAAGTAAATCGAGAATATAGAATTTTTTCGGGTTGGTTTTTCGCCCAATTTCTAAGTAATTGGCCTAAGTTTTTCGGTAGCGGCTCGGAAAAATCAAGGGAGACCCCGGTCAGAGAACCACCTGTTAAGGTCATGGCGCAAAGGTAGCAAATCCAAGTAAAGTTTCCCAGGATTTTCTAGTTTAAATATGAAGATAGATTGGGTTGTTTAGGCATTTGAGTGAGGAAACAAAGATGAGTATTTCAGAGTTAGTAATTGGGGTCGATGTTGGTGGAACCAAAGTTCTGGGTGGAGTTGTTGATAGCAATGGAAAGATTATAACTGAGCTAAGAAAAGATACCCCGGTATCTGGCGGCAAAGATCTCACAAATGTAATAGCTCAAGTAATAAATGAATTACAAGCAGGTTCAGGTGCAATTGCAGCTGGAATTTCAATTGCAGGTTTCATCTCATCTGATCGCTCTACCATAAACGCCACTCCTAATATCGCAAATTACAATGGAATAAATTTGCAAGCAGAACTAAATAATTTAGTAAATATTCCAGTCACAATTGAAAATGATGCAAATGCAGCTGCTTGGGGCGAAGCAAAGTTTGGTGCCGGTATTGATTGTTTAGAAATGATTATGGTGACCGTTGGAACCGGTATTGGTGGCGGCATAGTTTATGATGGGAAAATTTATCGCGGTGGTTTTGGTATGGCAGGTGAATTTGGGCATATGAGATTAGTCCCAGATGGACATATTTGTGGTTGTACTCGTCGCGGCTGCGTTGAGCAATATGCATCTGGTACTGCTTTAGTAAGACATGCTAGAGAAGCAGTAACAGCATCTCCTGATTTGGCTAGATCTTTATTGGCTCGCGGCGATGGCACAATTGAAGGATTAAATGGAAAAATTTTAACTGCTGCTGCCAAAGATAATGATCCAATTGCTTTAGCTGCATTTAATACCACTGGAGAATATCTGGGAGCAGCAATTGCTTCTTATTGCACCTTATTTGACCCATTAATGGTGGTAATTGGTGGGGGAGTAGTAGAAGCGGGAGATATATTGCTAAAACCAACTATTGAAAGTTATCAAAGATTATTACCCTTTACTGGCAAAAGACCATTTGCAAATATAGTTCCAGCGAAAATGAAAAATGAAGCGGGTTTAATAGGAGCAGCGGATTTAGCTAGAAATAGTTAGAGGTGAGAGCCATCTCCAAATTCACCAGGATCATCATTATGGTGCTTAATTTGCCCATAGATAAGCATTCCAATACATGAACAAAATAGTATTACCCCTGGCCAAATTCCCACCCCAAATAAATCTAAATGTGCAAGTTGTACTACTACTAGATAAACAATTGCAATTGCAAGCATCCAACCTGAGATTCTAGTTTCCTTTTTTGGTTTAGATAATCTGGGATTTGGGGGATTAAATTTTTCTAATTCCTCAAATCTTTCTAATTCATCTAAATAAGTAGTAGGTGCACTCTCATCTAAAGATAATCCAGCTACTATGGATTCAAATTCTGAGTCAATTAATTCTCGATCATCATGAAAATGTGAAAATTCACCTGCAATTACATCCTCAATGAATTCAATACTCTCCTCCACTAAAGCATCATTATCATAATCTAGAGGCACATTATGAAATGATTTTTCAAAAACTACCTCTCGCAAATTAGATTGAATATTATTAATTATAGTTTCACTACAAATTGGATGTACGCGATGATCATTTAAACTGTAAGCGAGTAGGGCAGGTGCTTGCACAAGTATCAAATCATTTTCTACTAATTTCCAAAGTTGCCTGACTGAATTAAATGCTTTTAGTGGTGTTCTATCATAGGAATGAGTTGGTGGATTTGGTTTGGCAACATCAGTAGGTGATTTACTGGCTGTCTCTTTAATTAAGGAAAGAAGTGGAGTTAGTAATAATTTTTTGCTTTCATCAAAGATTGAAGCGTTTAGTAAAATCAAACCCGCAATTTCATTTGGCCTTAATTGTTCTAATCTCAGTGCTAAAGCTCCGCCCACACTAAAACCAGCTACAAAAACTTTGGCACATTTGCTTTTTAATTCTAGAAAGTTTTTTTCAACCTCTAAATACCAATCTTCATAATTTGTTTGATTGCAATCTTTTAGAGTAGTCCCATGACCCGGAAGCCTTGGAACACTTACTGTGTATCCTGATTGGGCTAGGCCTTGTGCCCAGGGCAGGACGCTGGCTGGAGAGCCGGTGAAGCCATGGATGATTAAAACCCCTATCGGCCCGCCTTCAAAGAACTTGGCAGGTGAAAATATCCTTCCAGCCTCATCCATAATCCCAAGCCTATCCAGAAACCTCTATTTCCAGAATAACGAGTACCAGTTGGTAACTTAATGGCAATTGGCACTAAAGTATCCCTAATGTTTTACAGTTTCCTCAAGGCATTTCTAATTCCAGTCCTTACCCCGACCTTTCGTCCGCGGGTAAAAGGGCTTAGAAATGTGCCTGCAACTGGTGCTGTAATCATTGCCGCCAACCATAATGCCTTTATTGATTCAGTTTTCATTCCTTTGGTTCTGCAAAGGCGAGTTACTTATTTAGCCAAGAGTGAATATTTCACCTCTCCCGGAATAAAAGGTCTTCTAATGCGGATTTTCTTTACCGCTATTGGCCAGGTTCCAATTGATAGATCCGGTGGCCGTCGCAGTGAAGCTGCGCTGCAAACAGGTTTAGATTTATTACATCAAGGCAATGCACTTGGTATTTATCCCGAAGGCACTCGCTCCCCAGACGGCAGGTTATATAAAGGTAGAACTGGGGTGGCTCGGTTAGCACTGGAATCAGGCGCGCCAGTGGTTCCGGTAGCTTTATTTAATACCGACAAAATTCAACCAACTGGAAAAATGATTCCTAAATTAGAAAGTGTAGGAATTATTTTCGGTGAACCGATGTATTTTTCTGGTGATTCCAGTGATTTGAAATTACAAAGGCAAATCACAGATCAAATAATGCAAACTATTCAAAAGATGGGCAACTTTGAATATGTAGATATTTATGCCTCTGAAGCTAAAAAAACTCAAGCCAATCAAGAGGAAAACTAGAATCAAGAAGCAAAAAGAACTAACCTAAAATTTGTTGGCGGGCTCTAATATATTTACATTGATCACAGGACTCTTCACTCTCCGGTGCAGCTCCTGTTACTGTTTTAATAAATTCATTTAATCTATTTTCCAAAGCTTTCGGATCGCGGGAGATTGGATACCAACTGCATTTTAATTCCATTCCAAAATTAGCACTCGAGACACCTCTGATTTTTACCGGTGACCAAACCAATAAACCAAGAGTTGAAATTTTCTTTGCTTCTCCCTTGGCAGGATTTTCTAAGGCGAAAGCATAGGCTTCTAATTGTGCCGAATAAAAACCACTTTTATCTGAATCTTTTGCTTGGAATTTACAATCAATAATTCCATAACTGCCATCTACCATTTGCATCAATAGGTCATATTTTCCTCTTATGGAAAAAGGGGTGGTAATGCCATCAACTTTTATTGGTTCTGATTGCACCCAACCACCATGTTCAATTGCTTTACCTGCAGGCATATCTTGATGTAGTTCACTGCTAGATTTATTTAAACAAGCAATTTCTTGCATATTTGCAATATCCCCAACCAAAGGCATAAAAACCTGTGGTTTTACTTGATGTGCATAATAAAGCCATAAACATCTATGACACCCATCCCAAGCAAAAGTTAAATCACTCGGAGAGATATTTGTTCTAGCATTTGGACCCAAAGAGGTTAATTGTTTTTCTAAATCACTCACTTTACTTTGACCACTTTCTTTTTTTGATTTAACCGCAGAATTTAGCGCAATTCACTGACAAATAGCATCAGATGTGAGTAACTTTTTGGAATTATTTGTGGCTTCTAATCCCAGATATCAATGTAAATAGACCTAAACAAATCATGACCACCCCACCAGCTACCCGAAGAATTTGCAACCTTTTGATCTCTTTAGCTAGCCAATCTCTAACTAGCCCTGCCAAAATTCCCCAAGCGCCATCTGAGAAAAGCGCAATAATTGCAAAGATTGCACCCATTACTACTAACTGTGAGGTTATGTGTCCTTTGTGCTTATCTACAAAAGTTGGCAAAATAGCAGCAAAGAACACTATTCCTTTGGGATTTAATGCACCTACCCAAAATCCATCTCTCATTGATTTTCTAACATTTGGAGCAAGAGCAATATCTTGATTGCGCTCTTTTGCTAATGACCCAGCTGAGATTTTAGATTCTTTGATTGCGCCAATACCTAAATAAGCTAAATAAATTCCACCTGCAATTTGCACAATGGTGTAGGCCAAAGCAGATCTTTGTAATACTGGTCCCAATCCAAATGCCACTACTAGTGACAAAGAAAATGCTCCCATTACATTTCCCACCACTGTGGCGAAGGCAGTTCTAGGTCCCCAGGCAATTCCCCTTGCAATTGCAAACAGGACAGATGGCCCTGGTGCCAGAATAATAATGAAAGTGGCAACCAGGTATTCCCAAAGCCGGGTAGGAAATACAACCATTTCCAAAGGGTAACAGGCATTTAAAATTGACATAACTGGATATATCGTTACGATATATCATTATGGCAGTTAAGAAATCTACTAAAAGCTCAATGCCTAGTTTGCGCTCTGTCCAAAAGCAAGTGTTAGAAGTAGATGAGCAGGATTTTGATTTAGATTCAACTGCCGATGCCAGCCCAACTAGCTACTCAGAGAAATACCCAGCCAGCCGTCGCCAAATTGGTTTGGAATATGCCCTATTAGGCTTATTGGAACAATCGAGCGCTCACGGTTATGAACTTCGAAAAAGATTAATTGCACTTTATGGTCCCTTTAGAGCTATCTCGTTTTCCGTTTTGTACCCCCAACTAAAAAGAATGTTGGACGGGGGATTAATTGAGGTTTCACATTTGCCCGTTACCTCTCGACGATCAAAAATCTTGTATGCCATTACTAAAAATGGCTTGGCTAGATTGCAGCAACTATCTGCCCAAGTTTCACCTAATGATTGGGAAGATGAAAACTTTGGGATTAAATTCCCATTTTTCTCTCTTACTCGTGCAGAAAACCGAGTAACCATTATGCAAGGCCGAAAAAACCGTTTGGAGCAAAAAGCTTCTTTAATTCAAAATGAAATCAAAAATTCTAAGAAAAACTCCGATACCTACCTTTATGAGTGGCGGGTTCATACTTTGGACTCAATCCAACGAGAAATTTCTTGGTTAAATAAAATGATTCAAGCAGAGATGAATTAAGCAAAAAATTTCATATACTAGAAATAAAAAACCCTGGTGCCATAGACACCAGGGTTTTTTCCTCACGGAGAGTTGAGGTTTATGCGCTCACTTGCGCCTTTCGAGCATGGGCGAATCCAAGTAAGGCTAGGAGTAGGAATAGCGCTGCTCCGATATAGCAAACAATCGCTGCCAAGTTAGCGATATTTGCTAAAAATCCAAATGCATAAGCATTAAGTAATAATCCACGTAATGTTTCTCCGCGAAATAGTGTTTGTACTAAACCAGTTAGTTGAGCATTTTTGGGATCAGCCATTGCTTTGGCGCTGGCTTGCGAATAAGTCATTCCCATTCCCTTTAAATGCACTCTAATAAAGTGATCAGCATAAGTTTCAGCTTGAGCGCCAGTTAGCATTTGCTGTCCAGCATATTTCTCCATAGCTGCTGCATCACTTGCAGGTAATGCTTTATAGGCAGGGCTTCCAGCAGGTGGGAAAAAGATCTGCTGTTCCATCAATTGGTTTTTAACTTGAGTGGAAGCAAAACTGCCACCCCAGTTTGCCAAAATACCTGCAATTAAAAGCACCGCTGCTAATAGCAATCCAAAAGTGCTTAATAATTTATCAACAATCTTGCGATTCATTTTTCTCTCCAATTCTCTCCAATTTGAATTCAGTAATCATTTTTTGATTACAAGTAAATGATTTACCTAAATCAAATTAGATGCTAGCAAAATAGGAAGGGGAGAGCCTTTAGCAAATATCTAGAGTGTTAGCCCTGTGATACAGGAGCAAGAAAATATGTGAGTTAAATCTATATTGTGAGTTAAATTTATGCTGTGCGTTAAATATATTGAATATTAAGAATTATTCAACATGTCGATTGCAATACATTTTGCCATCTTCACCTTTGACTAAATGTTGGCAATCCATACCTAATTTATCAAAGGAGGCATCCCCGAAATGTGCACGAAAAGCAAGTGCTAAAAGCACTCGAACATTGATATCCCCATCTGCTTTAATTCCAAAGGCCCGGGCCATACGGGAAACTGTATTTTCTACAACTTTCTCTGTGTGCTTAGTTTCTCTGGCAATTGCAGCATTAGATAAACCATCACACAAATGCTGGGCAACTAACTGCTCAAATGGAGTTAAATCTCGAGTAAGGATTCGAATGTCCATTAACCCATTGTTTCACACTTTTAAGTGATAGCACTCCACGCCCGCAAGATAACTTGAAATTCCGACATAACTCTGTTTATTCACAAAAAGTTAAAAACTAGATAACCGCCGAACCTTCATGTTCAACAAGTGAATCTTTGCCCACTTTAATCATAAATGCGCAGATTATGCTTGCCAAAAATAAGAATCCGGCACCTACTAAAAATGCCCGATCAAAACCATGGACCGCTGAAACCGCTTGCGCAATAGATAAATCTTTACCTTTTGGATTTGCTGCAGAATAATGAGAAGCAAAAAAATGTGCCCCAACTGAAACTGATACCGTATTTAACAAAGCCGCACCAAGTGAGCCACCAACTTGTTGGCTAGTGTTTAATACCGCACTTGCAATACCAGTATCGTGTTCGCCTGCATCATGTAAGCCAGTACTGGCACTTGGAATAAAGTAGAGTGCTAAAGAAGATGCGGTTACTAACATCACTGGAAAAATATCAATCCAATAATTGCTATGAATGGAAAGCCGTGAGAAAAAGACCATACCCACACCTGCAATTGCTAGACCTGCAACTAATAAAGGTCTTGGTCCAACTTTTGGTAATAGCTGCGCTGCTACTCCAGCAAAAATAATAATTCCACCGGAAAACGGTAAAAATGCAAAACCTGACTTCAACGCCGAATAATGCAAAAATGATTGGAAATAAATACTTAAAAACAAAAATACTGCAAATAATCCAACTCCTACAATAAATGAAGCTAGATAAGTTCCACCGCGATTTATTTCTAAAACAATTCTCATCGGCAAAAGCGGTGTAGTTGTTTTATTTTCCCAAATTACAAAGCCCACTAATAAAATCGCCGCAATAATAAAGAATCCCCATGAATCAACTGAATGCCAGCCTTTAGATCCTGCTTGCGAAAATCCATATACCAAAGAGACCAGACCCAAAGTAGCCAATATAGTTCCTGGAATATCGTAATGTCTATCGCCTTTAGCTTTTGATTCATGTATATAAGGAATAGCCAAACCAATTGCAAAGATTGCAAAAAATACATTTACTCCTAGACACCATCTCCAGTTTGCATATTCAGTTAATAATCCACCAACAATTAATCCAATTGCTGCGCCACCACCAGAAACCGCTCCATATACTCCAAATGCTTTTGCTCTTTCTTTTGGCAATTTGAAAGTTACATTTATTAAAGACAATGCGGCCGGTGCTAACATCGCACCAAATGCTCCTTGTACTGCACGGGCGGCAAACAATTCACCTTGATTCATTGATAATCCGCCAAGACCGGAGGCAATTGCAAACCCACCTAATCCGTAGATAAAGATTTTTTTGCGACCCACAAAATCAGCCAACCTGCCACCAAGTAATAACAAAGCCCCAAAGGCAAGCGAGTATGCAGTTACTACCCATTGTCTATTTACATCTGAAATGTGTAAGGATTTTTGTGCAGCTGGTAGTGCGATATTAACAATAGATGCATCTAACACCACCATCAAAGAGGCAAACGCAATTACAAACAATGCTCGCCATCTATTGGGATCTAAACCTTCTTCAAACTTATCTTCCCGCACATCATCCACTAAACTCATTTTTGTCCTTTGTTTTTAATACCACTAATTTGATATAACCTAATTGTTTTTAAGCAATTATTAATTAAATTACTAATTACTTGCACTCAAAACTAGCTGACCCCAATTTTGAATATATTTTTTCCAGGTCCTAAGCATCTCCGCCTCTGCCTGTTTAACCTGCTCAAGATAACTTATTCCGGCGTAATCTTCCACCGCATGTTCGGTATCTGCCTCCCAATCAGCGAAAATCTCGGCATCAATCTCGGGGTGGGACTGAATTGCGTAGGAATTTTCCCCAACTGCAAAAATCTGGTTTTGGCATAAGTCACTAGAAGCTATTAAATAAGAATCTGGGGGAAGTTGGGTTATGTAATCCTGGTGATAATTTGCACTTTTAACCCGCCCTGGAAAATTAAATACTTGATTTTTATCTTCCCCGACATTAAATAACTCCGCAACCCCAATCTCGCTTTTCACACCGCGCTCTACCTTGCCGCCTAGAGCATGTGCCATTAACTGTGCACCTAAACAAATCCCCAATATTGGAACTTTATTTTTGTAAGCATCTCTGATTAATTCATATTCATCTTCTAACCACGAAAATTTATCTGATTCCCATGCAGCCATCGAACCACCTAAGGGAATAATTGCAGCAACCTTATCGCCATCAACTTCCAAAGGAACTTGTTGTGGAATCTTTTCATTTTTGTATCCATGAATGACAAAAGATTTAAAACCAATTTCTTCCAACCAAGTAGCAACCAGATGCGGGGGATCGGTCGGATCATTTTGCACAAATAATATTGTCGCCACTGTCTTAAAGTATCGAATAATGCGGCAAGCTTCATTTTTATCCTTTCGGACAAAATAAGGCTTGACCATCGTTGCCACAAAGGCAAGCATCGCTTCAAACCAGTTATTCATAATCCTCTCATTAGACTTTTGGTCTTTAAAAAACCCGCAAAAGTGGCTAAAAACGCCACTTAGAAGCAATTTTGAACAAATTTTGAAAAAAGTCTAAAAGCAACACACTTTCTCGCATAAAAACTATTAATAGTTGCAAAATAAATAGGAAATGATAATTTTGCTTTTAATAAATACAAAAATTAATAAAATCCGGAACTTTTATATTAAAAAATAAAAACTAAATAGACTTAATGAAACCGCTTCATAAG
>OMHY01000105.1 GCA_900298985.1 Streptomycetaceae bacterium | reverse complement strand
GGGCTCGATGGCCACTATTGGCAGACACAAAGCAGTAGTGCAAGTTAATAAAATTGGATTTGCAGGAATAGCAGCCTGGTATGTCTGGCTGTGGTTACATCTCTTTTATTTAGCTGGAATCAAAAATCGTTTGAGTACCATGATTGACTGGACCTTTAATTATTTAACTTTTGATCGCGGAAATCGCCATATTATGGATGGTTATGAATAATCTTTTTTCGAGAAAGCCAACCATAAATTACATTGAAATAAATGGGGTGCGACTTTTTACCAAGCATTGGCAGGGCAGGAAAGAACCAGTAGTTTTATTACATGGTGGGCTTAGCTCCACGGATAGTTTTGATTACAAATTAACCCCTTATTTAAAAGGCCATGAAATATTTGGCTATGATCGAACCGCACATGGTCGCAGTGAATTTAGTGAAGGTTATTATCATTTTGAATATCAAGTCAAAGAATGTATTTCATATTTAGAAAAAGTAGTAAAAAAACCTAGTCATCTAATTGGTTGGAGCGATGGTGCAATTATTGCGCTAATAGTTGCAATATCTCGTCCCGAATTAGTGAAAAGTATTGTGAGTATTGGTGGAAATTTTCATTGGGATTGCGGACTATCCTTAAATCCAGCAGATATATCTATCACTGAAGAAGATAAAGCCAAATGGATAAACACTTCACCAATTCCAGTTGAAAAATTACCGGAAATAATTAATAAGGCCTTTGAAGTTTGGCAAAAGGAACCAAATCTGACTAAATCTGATTTAGCGAAAATTCAATGTCCAGTTTTGGTTTTAGCTAGTGATGATGAGGTATTTACAACTGCTCACACCATTGAACTTTATGAATCACTACCAGATGGAAGGTTAGCAATAGTTCCGGGTACCTCTCATTCACTTCCCAAAGAAAAGCCAGAGTTAGTCGGTGCTTTAATAAATGATTTTTATAATAATTTGAACTTCCCACAAACTAGAACTCCAATGCGACGCAAAGAGCAAATAGAAAAGATTTATGGTGTACACAATAATTGATCTAGTAATGCTGGTAATTGCAATTATTTTTGATCTATTTATTTTAAATACTAGATTGTTAAGGCGAAAAGCTTTTTGGGTTGCTTATGCAATTTTGTTTCCATTTCAACTAATTACTAACTGGTGGTTGACTCATTACAACGTAGTTCAATATTCAACAAATGCTATTTTAGGTATACGAATTGCAAGCGCCCCGGTTGAGGATATTTTCTTTGGTTTTTCCTTAATACTTCTAGTGCTATCAATCTGGGTGAAGCAGAAAAAATAGAGTAGTTACATCAAATTCGTAACTTAACTAACAGGGCTACCACTCTACATACAATTTAGTTTTGCAGTTAAGTATCATTTTACTTTTCTTTTACCTTACCTAAAGATGAAAATATACCTATCCAAAATAAGTGAATTTCTCATACATAGGTTAGGAGAGGCCGTGGGTTCTCTAGAAATCGCTCGTTGGCAATTTGCCATTACCACTATTTATCATTTTATTTTTGTTCCTATCACTATAGGTTCTGGATTTTTGGTTGCTGGATTACAAACTGCTTGGTACCGAACTTCCCAGGAGAAATATTTGCGAGCCACTAAATTTTTTGGAAAACTATTTTTAATCAATTTTGCTATTGGCGTAGTCACTGGAATAGTTCAAGAATTTCAATTTGGTATGAATTGGTCAACTTATTCTAGATTTGTGGGAGATATTTTTGGTGCACCTTTAGCCATGGAAGGTTTATTGGCATTTTTCTTAGAGAGTACTTTCTTAGGGCTTTGGATTTTTGGATGGGATTATTTACCAAAGAAAATTCACCTAGCCACAATTTGGCTTGCGGCTACTGGAACTTTAATTTCTGCTTATTTTATTTTGGCAGCAAATTCCTGGATGCAACATCCAGTTGGATACAAAATAAATCCAATGAAAGGGAGAGCAGAGTTAACCAATATTTTTTCAGTACTTTTTCAAAAGACTGCTCTATCTACTTTTTTCCATACCATTACCTCGACTTTTCTCTGTTCCGGCGCGCTATTTGCTGGAGTTGCGGGTTACTTGGTACTTAAGGGTAAATATGTTGAAATTATGAAGCCGGTTTTAAAAGTAGGATTAATTACTGTAATCATTTCATTTTTATTAGTTGGAGTTACTGGTGATTACACCGCTCGAGTAATGACTTCTCAACAACCAATGAAAATGGCTGCGGCTGAAGCTTTGTACAACTCTAAAACAAATGCACCTTTTTCCTTATTTACCATTGGAAGTCTTGATGGATCTCATTCAGTTTTTCAAATTGGAATTCCATCTTTCTTATCTATCATGTCTCACGGCTCTCCAAATTCCCAAGTGGAAGGTATAAATGATTTGCAGGCTCAATATATAAATAAATATGGACCGGGATCTTACAAACCAGTGATTTGGTTAGCTTATTGGTCTTTTAGATTAATGATTGGTTTTGGTGCACTTGCTGCATTAATTGCCTTTTTAGCCCTTTGGAAGATTAGGCGAAATAAAACTTTAACTGGTGGAAAGTGGCTCCAGGGAGCAATGATTTTGTTGCCAATTCTTCCAGTAGTAGGCATTTCATTTGGTTGGATATTTACCGAAAGTGCTCGTCAGCCTTGGATTGTATTCGGCTTACAAAAAACAGCCACCGCAGTTAGTCCACAAGTTAATTCCGGGGAAGTTTGGACCACCATGATTGTTTTTACTTTGCTATATGGAATTCTTGCAATTATTGAATTCGGATTAATGATTCGGACTATAAAAGTTGGCCCTGATGTTACTAGCCCAATATCCAAATCAGAACATGATCAAACATTAGTGATTGCATATTAGGAAGGAAAGAAAAATGACACTAAATTCTTTTTGGTTTTTGCTAATAGCGATTCTATGGATTGGCTATTTTATTTTAGAAGGTTTTGACTTCGGAGTTGGAATTTTGCTTCGGGTTTTAGGAAAAAATGAAGCGGAAAGAAGAACATTACTCACCACCTTAGGGCCAATTTGGGATGGCAATGAGGTTTGGTTATTAGTTGCGGGCGGTGCAACTTTTGCTGCTTTCCCAGAATGGTATGCAACATTATTTAGTGGATTCTACTTGCCTCTTTTTCTGATTCTGCTTAGCCTAATAATTAGAGGTGTGGCATTTGAATATAGAAGCAAATATGGATCACCAACATGGAGAAATAGATGGGATTTCGCCATTAGCATTTCAAGTTTCATTCCTGCACTTCTTTGGGGAGTTGCATTTTCAAATATAGTTAGAGGAATACCCTTACATACTTCCAAATTAGGTAACGTGGAATATGCTGGAGGTTTTTTCAATCTGCTCAATTTATATTCTTTATTAGGCGGAGTTACTACTTTATTTTTATTCATTACGCATGGAGCAATTTTTATTTCCTTAAAAACTGATGGTGAATTAAGAATCAAAGCGCGTTTTCTTGCTATACGTACCGGATTAGTAACTGCTGTCCTAGCTGTTAGCTACCTACTTTGGACATTAATTGGATTAACCCATAAATCATTAGTAATTCTGGGAAGTTTGCTGATTGTAATTACTTGGATTGCTTCCCTGGCCTTCAATTTTCTAGGTAAAGAAGGCTGGTCCTTTGTTTTCTCCAGTTTAACTACTGCCTTGGTTGTTGCAACTTTATTTGAAGCCCTATATCCAAATGTACTTCCCAGCAACAATGGATCATTGGGATTAAATATATTCAACGCCTCTAGCTCTCACTACACTCTTAAAGTTATGACTATAGTGGCGGTATTCATGACCCCAATTGTTTTGCTGTACCAAGGATGGACATATTGGATATTTAGAAAAAGAATTTCACCTAATCAAATTTCAGATCCGCACAAAGGTGTACTTGACCACTTGCATCAATGAAATTGAAATATTCAAGTTTATTAGGAATTCTAGAAGGTGAATGGAAAGGAATTCTAAGTCTAAGTAGCATTACTGTCGTTAGAACATTTTTGCTACTTTTACAAAGTTTCTTTATTACAAAAGTTGTTATTGATATCTTTCAAAAGCACCAAGATTTTCCCGGTATTTTCAAATTTGTGCTTGGATTTATAGTGGTTTTTTCACTTCGAACTTTACTTAACAATGTCCTAATT
>OMHY01000104.1 GCA_900298985.1 Streptomycetaceae bacterium | reverse complement strand
ATGCAACTTGTTCAAATTTTCTAACGAAATATGCGAGCGCTTCCTCTTTACTTTTCTCTGGATAAGAACCAACTAATCTCTCGCCTGTTGAGGTAATCACATACACATTCCCAGAATCATCAACTCTTCCAAATTTGGCTGGATCTCCCATTAATGACGCAGCTGGTGAAGAAACTACATTAGATGCGGATGGAGTAGTAGTAAGTTGAGTAGAAGTAAGCGGTGTAGTAGTCAAAATATCTTCGGAATTACTGACTAAGGGCTGATTTACTTGTGCAAAATCAAGGTTGTTTTGATTTTCGGTGATTTCACTTGTGCTGGAAGTTAGAGAATCGTTGCTGGTTGTATCCATTTTAAGAGCGCTGCCTTTCTAAGTTGCGCGACCTTCACTTTCCATAAAAATAGTTGAGATATAAACTATTTTTCTGAACTAGTTAGTCGTTTTTGGCCCGGAGGCGTATTTGGGAAGGACAAAGGTACTCCGACAGCGGTGGAGCCGGCAAATCCCCTTAGAAACCAATCCAATTCCAAGAAATCAACATTAGAGTGCGCCCTCCTGCCCGTAAGATTAGCCAGAATTTATTCAATTAGATTGATTTACGCCTTAATGGATAATTCAAGTATGAACCAAAACAAAAGGAGAGGTAATGGGAAAGGATCAAATCAACGCCCCTAAAGGGGTAATTGAATATGTTCCTCCATCCTCAAGCCATTTTGAAGAGGTAGTCACCCTGCTTTCCATTTTGGCTAAACAATTTGGATATCAGCCAATTGTTTTACCTATTTTTGAAGAAACAAATCTTTTCCAACGTGGCGTTGGTGAATCTACCGATGTAGTGCAAAAAGAAATGTATACCTTTGAAGATCGTGGTGGTAGAAGTTTGACACTTCGCCCAGAAGGAACTGCAGGAGTAATGCGAAGTGTTATCGAAAATAATTTGGATCGGGGACAACTCCCAGTTAAAGTTTTTTATACCGGCCCATTTTTCCGTGCAGAACGTCCGCAAAAAGGTAGGTATCGTCAATTTCATCAATTCGGAGTTGAAGCAATTGGTTATGAAGATCCAGAGATTGACTTCGAGGTAATTGCATTAGCTAACTCTGCCTATCAAAAACTAGGACTAAAACAATTCACTTTACAATTAACCAGTTTAGGAGATAGTCAATCAAGAGCTGCTCATAGAGCAGAATTAGTAAAGTATATTTCCAAATTAGAACTTGATGATGAAACTTTGCAAAGAGCAAAATTAAATCCGCTTCGCTTATTTGATGATAAAAGAACAGAAATCCAAGAGATGATGAAAAATGCACCAATACTTTTGGATTATCTAAATCAAGATTCAATAAATCATTTTGAAATTGTAAAGAAGTTGCTTAACTCTTCGAGTATTGAATTTGAAATCAATCCACGAATGGTGCGAGGTCTGGACTATTACACCAAAACCACATTTGAATTTGTACATCCACTATTAGGAGCGCAATCTGGTATTGGTGGAGGTGGTCGTTATGATGGATTGATGTCGGAATTAGGTGGCCAGGAACTCTCTGGAATTGGTTTTGGACTAGGGTTAGATAGAATTTTGTTAGCGCTGGAAGCAGAAAAAATTTCGATAGTTGATAACAGTCAATTAGATATTTTCTTAGTGCCGATAAATCAAGAAGCCAAAGAATTTAGTGCCCTTTTAGCACAGGTACTAAGAATTCACGGGTTAAAAGTAGATATTGCATATGGAAATCGTTCTCTAAAAGGTGGGATGAAAGCGGCTGATAAACAAGGCGCAAAATATAGTTGCGTTATAGGCGAGGATGAATTGGCCTCCAGACAATTATCCTTAAAAAATATGATGAATGAAGGGGTCAACGTTCCTAGTACAATTAGCATTCCCAATCTCTCACAACTTGAAAAAATAATCGCTAGCTCCAATGCTGTGAGTCAAAAAGGAAGTAATAACCTTAGTAATGAGGGGATAGAGCTAGTGCACCAAATTAAGAAATTGCTTTCTTAATAAACTGATTTAACAGAGGGGTTATTTCAATAAATGCTGCGTAGTACTTATGCTGGGGAATTAAGTAAAAACAATTTAGGGCAAGAGGTGATACTGGCTGGTTGGATTGCCAGGAGAAGAGATCACGGCGGAGTGGCTTTTATTGATTTGCGAGATTCCTCCGGAAATGTCCAGGTTGTAATTAATGATCCAGAGGTAGCAGGAGCGTTACGCGCAGAATGGTGTGTTTTAGTTACCGGTAAAGTAAGAATGCGACCTGCGGGTAATGAGAATCTAAATATCCCAACAGGTGAAATAGAGGTTGATTGCAGCAAGCTTCAAGTATTGAGTGAAGCAGCACCTTTACCTTTCCCAGTTGATAGCGGGGAAAATGTGAATGTCAGCGAAGAGGTGCGCCTTAAATATCGCTATTTAGATTTAAGAAGAGAGATACCAGCCAGAAATTTGAAATTGCGCTCACAAGTTACAAGTGCGATAAGAAGAATAATGGATCGAGAAAAATTTCACGAAATTGAAACTCCATATCTGACCAGATCAACTCCGGAGGGAGCGCGGGATTTTCTAGTACCGGTACGATTACAACCAGGTAGCTGGTATGCATTGCCACAATCGCCACAATTATTTAAACAGTTATTGATGGTAGCCGGGATGGAGAAGTACTATCAAATAGCTCGTTGTTTTCGAGATGAAGATTTCCGGGCGGATCGCCAGCCAGAATTCACTCAATTAGATATTGAGATGTCCTTTATTAATCAGGAAGATATTATTGAATTAACCGAAAAAATTCTGTTAGAAATTTTTGATTCAATTCTAAAAATCAAAGTTGCTACTCCAATTAAGAGAATGACTTATTGGGACGCTATGAATAGATATGGTTCTGATAAACCTGATCTCAGATACGGATTGGAATTGATTGATACCACCAATTATTTTGCAGGCACTGAATTTCGAGTATTCCAAGCTCCTTATGTAGGAGCAGTGGTTTACCCAGGTGGTGCTGATTTACCTAGAAGAGAGTTAGATAGTTGGCAGGACTGGGCAAAAGCACGTGGTGCCAAAGGTTTGGCCTATATTTTGGTTCAAGAAGATGGAACACTGGGCGGACCAGTTGCAAAAAACTTATCGACAGAACATGCAACAGGAATTGCTGAGTTTGTGGGCGCTAAAAAAGGTGATGCCATCTTTTTTGGAGCAGGTGAAAAAGTCTCAACATTGAATTTACTTGGAGCAGTGAGGGTGGAAATAGCCAAAAGGGCAAACTTGATTCCGGATAATCAATGGGAATTTTTATGGGTGGTCGATGCTCCGATGTTTGAAAAGGTTGATCCACTAGATCCAAATTCGGGATGGACAGCAGTCCATCATCCTTTTACTGGTCCGAAACCAGAATTTGAAAAAACCTTTGATCAAGACCCCGCTAATGCATTGGCTTATGCCTATGACATTGTGCTAAATGGAAATGAAATAGGTGGCGGTTCAATTCGTATACACGACCGAGATATTCAAAAACGAGTATTTTCAACCATTGGCCTTTCTCACGAAGAGGCTATGAGCAAATTTGGCTTTTTGTTGGAAGCATTCAATTATGGACCGCCCCCACATGGTGGTATCGCACTTGGATTAGATAGATTAACCGCATTAATAGCAGGTGCAGAATCAATTCGAGAGGTAATTGCATTTCCAAAGACAGCCAGTGGGGGAGACCCACTCACCGGCGCTCCCACTCCAATTACTCCTGCCCAGCGCAAAGAGGCGGGAATTGATTTTGTGCCAGAATCAGAAAATTAACATCAAACTCTCAATCAGTTGAGTTTCCAGCAAGGCTTTTAAGCAAGAGTATTTGAGATAAATTGAAGTTATTTGAGATTAGTTGGGAATAAATGAGAGTAATTAAATAGAATTATGCTCTCGAGATAGGAAGTAATTTTGCAAAAAACTTTTAAAGGGTATTTTTTTTCCAAAACCCATTGGACTAAAAGACTAGTCTATGGCTTTGGTCTACTTTTGCTTCTTCCTTTGCTTTCTGCTTGTACAGCAAATAATAATTACTCAGCAGACAAAAAACTTGGGGTATTTTTCAATGTTCCCAAGGATTGGAAGCAAGTTCCATCAGATTCAATTAATAATGCATTAATTGATGGAGGTGCAAATGGTGCCGCAACTTTAGTCCAAGAGACACGATTTTTAGCGGCTTATAGTCCAAAATCTGGAATTGATCCAAGGGAATATTTTCAGTCAACAGCTCCCAGTAGCCCCATACTCCTAGTGCGAGTTACCCAACTACAACAAAATGAATCCGATGCTTTATCAATTAATGCGCTCCGAAATCATGTAGTGCCTTTATTAACTTCACTTAGCAGTTCAGCAAATTTGAATTCAGGCATTAGTTTAATTGATGATCATTATTTAGATGCTAAAGGTGGGCATGGCATCTTTGATACTTTCCAATGGCAAAATTCCAAAAATCAAACCCAGCAGCTAAATCAACAAATCTTATTATCCAAAGATCACCAATATCTCTATGTTTTTTTGTTGCGGGCAAATGTAAGTGATTTAAATAAATATGGGAAAGAAATGGAAAAGATCATAAAAAGTTTCACAGTAAATGGGCCAGTCTAACAATAAGTAAGTTTCAAGACTAGAGATTCATTTTAACTAAAATAATAAAAACAAGAGGAGAATATGTGAACGAGAACAAGATTACTACTGCTAAAGATAGGCCATCTCGTCCACGGCAAAATGAGTTAAAGGTTAAAATTCATTTAACCTTTTTTGATCGAATCAAATTTCTAGCATTTTTCTCACTAGTATTTTTTGTACTAGTTTGGTCAGATATGGCCAATTTGCCAATCCTAAGTTTCAATGATGCCTTTATAAATTCTTTTCATGCTAGATGGTGGTTAATCTGGCTTATAGTCATTGAATTATTCAGGCAACTTCATTTCATTATATGTGAATTTGCAGCTCCTTATTATCAAGCGTGGAATTAGTATTTTGCTTTGGTTAATAAGACTATTTACCGTCTTAGTGATTTCACCAGATTTAGATTATCCCGTTTGATCAAGTGGATCCTGTTTATTGTATTGCTTTCAATTGTATTAGCGGTGGCTTACAAAACCTCACCGGTTTTAGCTCTATTTCAAGTACCTGCATTATTTGTAAAATCATTACCTCTTATCGGACAACTAATATTTGCAGTCATCTTTGGTGCAATTCAAATTTTAGGAATATTTTGGGCAATGTCCCGCGGTGGAATAGATACTTATTTCCCAGATGATATTCAAACTAGATTTTCTGATGTTTGGGGACAGGATCATGTTTTAGAGAGATTACGGGAAAATCTCGTATTCCTAGAGGATCCAGATTCAATTGAAAAAATGGGTGGCTATGTACCATCTGGAATTTTACTTTGGGGACCACCCGGAACTGGTAAAACATTAATGGCAGAAGCAATGGCTGGTGAAACTGGTAAACCATTTGTATTTGTAGACCCAGGTGCTTTCCAAAATATGTTTTTCGGTGTGGGTATATTGAAAGTTAAGAGTCTATTTAGAAAATTGCGAAAATTGGCTTTGCGATATGGTGGGGTAATTGTATTTTTTGATGAGGCAGATTCTTTGGGATCTCGCGGGAGTATATCCAGTAAAGGGCTGCCAAAAAATTCTTTAAGCAACAAAGTTGATTCTGAAAACTCTTTAAGCAAATTATTTGATACTAGTTGTCATGGAAACAGTTTCTTAAATCCTACATTGATGCAACAAATAGTTGCTCAAAGCGTAAGAGAAAGTGAAGCGGCCGCTGGTCAACAGGTAGCTTCCGGAGTTTTTGGAGGCGGAGGCATGGGTACATTACAGGCGCTGCTTACTGAATTATCAGGTTTAAAGAAACCACGCGGATTTTTCAATCGGATTGTGCGTAGAACTTTGGGCATGAAACCGAAGAATCCACCCAAGTATCGAATTTTGGTAGTTATGGCAACCAATATGCCAGATGCTCTCGATGAAGCATTACTTCGCCCCGGCAGAATTGATCGAATGTATCGAGTCGGTTATCCTGCAAAACCCGGTCGAATTAAAACTTATAAAGGCTATTTGAATAAAATAACAAACAATCTCTCTGAGGATGAAGTAGATAAATTGGCCACTATTACCCCATATGCATCTGGTGCGAAAATAAAGGATATGGTAAATGAAGCTTTAATAATGGCTATTAGAGACGGCAGAGAAATTGTCACCTATTCTGATGTAATCAAAGCAAAACAATTAAAGGATTTGGGCCCATCAGAAAATGTGGAATATATAGAAAGAGAAAGACACGCCACCGCTATTCATGAAGCCTGTCATGCTGTGACTGCATATCGTAAAAGAAAAAACATGATGATTGATATTGCAACCATTGAAAAAGGAAGCAGTTATTTAGGAATGGTTTCAAGTATTCCAGCTGATGATTTATTCACTAGTTGGAAAACAGATTATGAAGCAGATATTTTAGTTTCTTTAGCTTCTTTAGCAGGGGAAAGAGAATTTTTTGACGGCGATAACTCTTCTGGTGTATCGGGGGATTTAGAAAGCGCCACCACAATAGCTTCCCTCATGGAAGGTTATTGGGGAATGGGTTCTACTATCTCATCACATGCAGCAACTCAAAGAACTGCAACTGGCACCCCCGGAGGTGGCAAACCAGAGGAAAAAGGCAGACAGATGCGCCAGGCATTGGGTGATCGTATTGAAAGGAATTTGGTCCGGCTTTATGATGAAGTTCAAATTCTGCTTCGAAAAAATCGAAAAGAAGTTTTGAGTTTGGCACATGCATTAGAAATTTATAAAACTTTATCCGGGGAAGATGTAGCAGCGGTCATTGATGGCAAAGTCGGTCCTTTGGTTGATGGTCGACCTTACAAAATTGCAGCTAACCTTAAGAGGATAGAGGAATATCACAAGGCCGCGTTAATTGCCCATAAAAACCATGAAAATCCGAAGATAGCAATTCCGCGATTCAGCAAAAAATAGAGATATTTTTTCCGGTAGGCTAGAGATATGGGTCCAGGGGGAATAGCAACAATAATTGCAGCTTCATCTTTAGCGGTGATTGCATTAGCGGTTGCTTATGTTGTAGTTAGAGTTGGCCGTTTAGTAGATCAAGCCAAGGCAAGTTTGGATACCTTTACCAAGGAAACTACCCCTTTAATTGAAGAGGCTACTCATACTGTTCAATTGGTAAATGGACCTTTGGAATCAATTAATAAGCTTACAACTACAGCAGAAAAATTTGCTACTGGACTTAAAGATTCAAATTCCACTTTGGGGCCAATTATGAAAATCATTTCTTTTGTAGCTGCAAATAAAAAGAAGAAAAATAATGCGGCAGAGGAAGTTGATGAGGAGTTTGGGCTCTAAGTGAATTCGGCAGAGATTAGATCTCGGTGGCTCAATTTTTTTGAATCCGAGAATTCATTTGGTTTAAAACATACGGTAGTGCCTTCTGCATCGCTAATTGCAGATGATCCAAACT
>OMHY01000103.1 GCA_900298985.1 Streptomycetaceae bacterium | reverse complement strand
GTTCTTTGTGAATCACATTTATTGCCGGGAGCATTAACTCGAAATCGTGATTTACATTTTGTTTGCAAACCCCAAAAATTAAAAATTGAAAATAATAAGACTTTTTGGACCAATCAGTATGAAAATAATGAAATCATTGAAATTCCAGTTAAAAATGGTGAAGGTTCTTATCAATGTGATGATGAAACTTTGCAAAGGCTGGAAGGAGAAGGATTAGTCGCTTTGAAGTATATAGATGGAAACCCAAATGGTTCTCGCAATGACATAGCAGGTATTTCCAATGAAAAGGGTAATGTTGTTGGATTAATGCCGCACCCAGAGCATGCAATCAATACTTTAACTGGCCCCTCTGATCATGGCTTAAAATTTTTTACTTCTATTTTGGATTCATTAGTTGGTAGATAGCTATGTTAGATACAGTTGATCAAGCTAATAAAACTCCAGACAAAGTACAACCTTTTGCAGAGTTAGGTCTTAGAAGTGAAGAGTATGAAAATATTAAAGATATTTTGGGTCGAAGGCCAACTTCAAGTGAATTAGCGATGTACTCAGTAATGTGGTCGGAACATTGTTCATATAAGTCCTCCAAGATTCATTTAAAACAATTTGGGGAGAAAAAGGTTAATAGTCCAGCGTTGTTAGTAGGTATTGGTGAAAACGCAGGTGTAGTTGATATAGGCAAAGGATGGGCGGTAACTTTTAAAGTTGAATCCCATAACCATCCTTCATTTGTGGAGCCGTATCAAGGAGCAGCCACAGGTGTAGGGGGAATAGTTAGAGATATTTTAACTATGGGCGCTAGGCCAGTTGCGATTATGGATCCACTTAGATTTGGAAAAGCAGAAGCTCCAGATACTCAAAGATTGTTGCCGGGTGTAGTAGCAGGTATTGGTGGATATGGAAATTGTTTAGGACTACCGAATATTGGTGGTGAAATATTTTTTGATGAAAGCTATGCAGGAAATCCTTTAGTTAATGCATTGTGTGTTGGGGTAATGAAACATGAAGATATTAAATTAGCTAAAGCAACTGGTGCCGGAAATTTAGTAGTTTTATTTGGAGCTAAAACTGGTGGTGATGGAATAGGTGGAGTTTCAGTATTAGCTTCAGAAAGTTTTGGAGATAGTTCTAAACCAGTAAAAAGACCGAGTGTTCAAGTTGGAGATCCTTTCGCGGAAAAAGTTTTAATAGAGTGCTGTTTAGAAATTTTCGCCCAGGATTTAGTAGTTGGTATACAGGATTTAGGTGGTGCTGGACTTTCTTGTGCGACTAGTGAATTAGCTTCTGCTGGTACTGGGGGCATGGATATTCAATTGGAAAAAGTTCCTTTACGGGATGCCTCTTTAACCCCAGAAGAAATATTGATGAGTGAATCGCAAGAGCGAATGTGCGCCATTGTGGAACCGGCCAATATCAATAAATTCCTAGCAATTTGTAAAAAATGGGAGGTAACCGCAACTGTAATTGGTGAGGTAACTAGTGGAGAAAGATTAAAAATTACTTTTAATGGAGAATTAATTGTAGATGTACCACCAAGAACAGTTGCACATGATGGTCCAGTCTATCAACGTCCAATTTCTAAACCTGATTACTTGAATAATTTAGTAGAAGTCAATAATCTTCCGAAGATTACCAATGAATCGGAATTAATAAATTCCATAATTAAATTAATTTCCTCTCCCAATATTGCTGATAAAACCTGGGTGACTTCTCAATATGATAAATATGTTCAAGGAAATACTATTTTGGCATATGGACAAGATAGTGGAATGGTTCGAGTTGATGAAGAAAGCAATCTAGGAATTGCAATATCAACTGACTGTAATTCTAGATTGGTTTATTTACATCCTTATCGAGGAATACAACAAGCAGTTGCGGAAAGTTGTAGAAATATCGCTGTCAGTGGTGCCCGGCCTTTAGCATTAACAAATTGTTTGAATTATGGTTCGCCGGAAGATCCGGGAGTAATGTGGCAATTTGAACAATCTGTAACTGGTTTAGCAGATATCGCTTTGGCGTTGGGCTTGCCAGTAACTGGTGGCAATGTTTCTTTTTATAATCAAACTGGAAAACAAGCGATATTGCCTACTCCAGTAATAGGCACACTAGGGGTAATTTCAGATGTCAGTACTCGCACCAGTTCAAATTTTAAAAATCCGGGGGATTTGATTGTTGTAATTGGTGAAACAGATTCTAATTTTTCTGGTTCGGAATGGGCATCGTTGCACGGTCAATTGGGTAATGAAGTCACTGTGGTCAATTATGAAGTTTTAAAAAATGAAATTGAGTTTTTGCTAGCGATGCAAGGTTTGGTTAGTAGCGCACATGATATTTCTAATGGTGGTTTAATTACTTCATTAATTGAAAGTTCTATACCTAATAAATTAGGTGCTAAATTAGATTTAACTCAAATCAATTCAAATTTGGCAGCTGCTCTATTTGCTGAAACCTCAGGTCGCACCTTGGTTTCTTTAAATCCAAATAATTTAACTCAGTTAGAAAAGTTAGCTGATAAATTTAATCAAAAAATTTATGCAATTGGGAAAATTCAAAAAGATAGTTTTGCTAGCACCCATACAAACCTTGAATCGGAAGTTAATATTCAAATTGAACAATTATTTGAACCTTATAAAAATGGTTTAACTAAAATTTTTGCGGTGGATTCAAAATGAGAGATCCCGAGACCTTGGCTAAAGTTAAGAATATCTTGAATAAGATTGAAACTATTGCACCTGGTAATTCAGTCGAACTTAGAATTCCACCCTATGCAGCTATTCAATGTGTGGAAGGTTTGAACCATCGCCGAGGTACACCACCAAATGTAGTTGAGATGCAATCGCAAACTCTTTTTGATTTAGTTACTGGGGAAATTGATTGGAATACCGCTATCGAGACTGGACAGATTCAAGCCTCAGGCCAAAGATCTAATCTAGAAAATATTTTTGACTTGCTCAAAGTTGAAAGTAGAATTCAAAAATGAAGCGCGGCGGTGATGGAAAATTAAATCATCAATTATTGATGGACGATGCCGCGGGCCAAGAAGAGTGTGGAGTATTTGGAGTTTATGCACCTGGTGAAGAGGTAGCAAAATTAACTTTTTATGGTTTATATGCTTTGCAACATCGGGGCCAAGAATCAGCTGGAATAGCTACCGCCGATGGGGAGCGAATAGTTATTTACAAAGATATGGGATTGGTTTCGCAAGTATTTACTGAAACTGAACTTTCTACCCTAACTGGGAAATTAGCAATTGGGCATTGCAGATATAGCACGACTGGTTCATCTACCTGGGCAAATGCCCAGCCAACATTGCGCGCAAGTGAGTACGGGGCTTTATCTTTAGCTCATAATGGAAACTTAACTAATACACCTGAGCTAGCTGCAGAGCTAGCGGAAAAAATACAGGAAAGAATTGCACAAGGAGAAAAAGTTGCGAAATTAAAAGCAACCACCGATTCTGAAATCATGACTGGCTTAATTGCACTAGAGTCAAATACTGATATTGAAAAAAGTGCAATTCAAGTCTTAAAGAAATTAAAGGGTGCTTTTTCAATTGTATTTATGGATGAGAAAAAACTATATGCTGCGAGAGATCCACATGGTATTAGGCCATTAGTAATTGGGAAATTAGAAAATGGTTGGGTGGTCGCTTCGGAGACTTCTGGTTTAGATATTGTGGGAGCTAAATTTGAAAGAGAAGTTCAACCTGGTGAATTTATAGTGATAGATGAAAATGGAATGCGCAGCCAAATTTGGGCAGAACCAAATGTGAAAGGTTGCTTATTTGAATTTATTTATCTTGCTCGCCCAGATTCTAAAATATCTCAAGTAAATGTACATCAAGTTCGAGTTGCACTAGGTGCACAATTAGCCAAAGAACATCCGGTGGAAGCAGATGTGGTTATTCCGGTTCCAGATTCTGGTACGCCAGCAGCAGTTGGATATGCACAGGCATCGGGCATTCCCTATGGTTTAGGGTTAATAAAAAATGCTTATGTCGGAAGAACTTTTATTCAACCTAGTCAAACAATTAGACAACTTGGAATTAGATTGAAACTAAATCCATTAAAGGAAATTATTGAAGGCAAGTCAGTAGTGGTGGTTGATGATTCAATAGTAAGAGGAAATACCCAAAGAGCAATTGTAAAAATGTTACGAGAAGCTGGCGCGAAAGCAATCCATGTTCGAATTTCATCACCCCCAGTTCAATGGCCCTGTTATTTTGGAATAGATTTTGCTAGTAGAGCTGAGTTAATCGCGGCTGAGCTTTCAGTAGAAGAAATTAAAAGATCTATTGGCGCAGATTCCCTAGGCTATATTTCTCATGAAGGTGCAATTGCAGCAACCACATTGGCTGAAAAATCCTTTTGTAGTGCCTGTTTTACCGGCGATTACCCGATAGCGGTGCCGGTGGATTTATCTCTTGGTAAACATTTATTAGAGGTAGTCAGTTCGGAAAAGGGGAATAATTAAATGAGTACATATTCTCTTTCAGGTGTTGATATCGATGCAGGTGATCGCGCAGTTGAATTAATGAAATCATCAATAGCCAAAACTAATCGCAAAGAAGTTATAGGCGGTCTTGGTGGTTTTGCAGGTTATTTTGATATTAGCAATGCTAAAAAATTTAACAAACCAGTATTAGCAACCTCTACCGATGGAGTTGGAACTAAAACTGCAATTGCACAAGCATTGAAAGAACATAAATATATTGGGGAAGACTTAGTTGCCATGGTGGTTGATGATTTAGTGGTGAGTGGGGCAGAGCCTTTGTATCTAACTGATTACATAGCGGTTGGTAAAGTAATTCCGGAAAAAATTGCAGAGTTAGTTGCTTCCATCGCACGCGGATGTCGAAAAGCTGGAGTTGCATTAATTGGAGGTGAAACTGCAGAACATCCTGGTTTGATGGAAGAAGATGAATTTGATTTAGCAGGTGCTGCAACTGGAATTGTAGATGGAGAAAATATGTTGGGCTCACATCTAGTAAAAGCTGGAGATGTCGCAATTGCTATGCCAGCTTCTGGATTTCACGCGAATGGTTATTCCTTAATTAGATATATATTGAAAAATTTTAATTTGTCATTAGATACTACTATTCCTGAATTACAAAAAACTTTAGGTGAAGTATTAATAACTCCCACCGAGATTTATGCGCTAGATTGTTTAGCTTTGTATAACTCGTTATATAAAAATAGTAAATCTTTACATGCATTTGCTCACATCACTGGAGGAGGTTTAGCAGAAAATACCGCTCGGGTGTTGCCAGATAATTTACATTTAAGATTTGACCGCACTACTTGGGCGCTTCCTTTGGAAATGGAATATTTAGCCAAAATCGGGCAAGTTCCATTGGCTGATTTAGAGCGAACTTGGAATTGTGGAATTGGAATGGTTGCGATTGTTGCACCAAATGATGCAGATTTAGCAATTAGATCCCTTTTTGCCCGGGGTATGGATGCCTGGGTCTGCGGAGAAGTCATTAATGCCAACAATGGTAACTACCCCTCAGCCAAGGCTTCGCTTGCGGGCAACTACCAAAAGCGATAATTCCACATTTTCTACCTGTCGGTTTGACCTGCGGGAATTCTAAGAATCCCCTTAATATTTTGGGCGGCTGTGTAAATCAATTAGTAAGAGTTGGCAAAAGTAAGTAAAATATGAGAACTAAGAAATTTTATTAACTCCATAAGTACCCATAAGGAGGTCACGCGTAATGGGGCGAGGCCGACAAAAAGCTAAAGCAGCTAAAGTTGCAAGAGATTTAAAATATTCCTCACAGGAAATTGATATTGAGAGATTATCAGCAGAATTGCATGGTGAATTTGCCGCGCAAACTGAAGAAAATGATGATGATCCATTTGCCGAAGGAAACTATATTCGACGCGCTTAATTGCGCTTTGCCAAATATAAATCTTTCTAGATTCAGATAATAGATTATTAGAAAGAGTAGTTCATGACCGGATTATTAAGACCTATTCCTTACCGGGCTACATTGCGTATTTATGAACCAATTACTTCTTTTAATGAGGAAGAACGCTCTCGTTATGAAAAATTATCAGCAAATCCAGATTCTTATCTTGCAGAAGATAGACAAACCTTAATTAGAACAATTTTGGGAGTTGCACCAAAAATTGCAGAAGATGGGGTACATATCTTTGAACAAAATTCTGTTAAATATATATCTCCTTGGAAAAGCGCAATTAGAACTTTGCGTGCTTATGAAAGTTTTAAAAATGAAATACCTCAATCTTTACTTCCATATTTTGTGCCTAATTCCTTAGCTAATGCAATAAGCGCGCAATCAGATTTAATTGAATACACCACCCCCTATGCCTTAGAAGAAACTTGGATGATTCCACCCCGGTGGTTTGCATTATTCAATAACAACGAGCGAACCCAAGGTGCAATAAATTCAATACCTTTTGTCTACTACCGAGCAGCAATTAAAGATGCTATTGACCGCTGTCGCTTTAGTCATAACAGCGTTGTAAACGCTTTTGGCAATGGTCCCATAGAACAAGAAATTGAAAATTTATTATTGTGGCTTGAATCTTTTCATCCTGATTCAATTGTGGAGTTAGATTATGGTGGTCTTGCATATTATTTGGAGAAATCTTTACTAGATGCCGGAGAAAGAGGATTAATAGACGATTCGTCTGTTGATGATTTACAAAATTCTTTAGCTGGACTTGCATCTGGTGATGGAACTCAAGCCGGAATTGGTTACGAAAGACTTATTAAACGTTGGCGCAGATTAGCGACAATTGAACAATCTATGTAATACTATTCAATCTACAACTTAAGACTCGTGCTTACCAACGAGGGGATATCATGGATAAAAATCAAGATCGGCTGCTTACTCCTGCCGAGGTTGCGGAACTATTTCGCGTCGACCCAAAAACAGTTACGCGTTGGGCCAAATCAGGAAAACTAACTGCAGTAAAAACCTTGGGTGGTCATAGGCGCTACAAACAATCTGAAGTAGATTTATTACTAAAAGCAAGTGGTTTGAAATAAATATTTGAATTTTGTAGTTCTTTTTGAAGAGATAGGTAAGATAATATTTACCTATGGCTGAAAACAAACCTGCTAAAAAAACTGGCAAAGATGTAGATGACACTAAATCTAAAATGCTTGCTGCATTAGAAAAGAAAAATAAATCTAGTCATGCAGGTGGTAAAGGAACTTCAGCATCTTCCAAGATTCATGGTGAAAGTGGAGCTAATACTCCAAAAATGTTTCGCCGTAAATCTGGTGGCTGATTTCTAAATAAAGTTTTCAATCGACTTCTAAAAAATTACTAAAATAAATAGTGGCTGGGGACGGGATCGAACCGTCGACCTCACGATTTTCAGTCGCGCGCTCATACCTACTGAGCTACCCAGCCAATAATTTTTTTCTATTTAATCTATATTTAGAAAATCTTAAAAGTAAAACATAAATTAAGGTCAAAGAAAAAAATAGCGACCCAGACGGGACTTGAACCCGCGACCTCCGCCGTGACAGGGCGGCGCGCTAACCAACTGCGCTACTGGGCCTTGCTCTGTTAAGTTTTAAAAATAATTGGAAAACTTATTTTAATAACATTTTCCAAATCCTAAAAATATTTTAAAACCTGATTACTTTTGGTGCCCCCAACGGGATTTGAACCCGCGTTACCGCCGTGAAAGGGCGATGTCCTAGGCCGCTAGACGATGGGGACAGTAAAAGTAAGCCCTTAAGGATACCGGAAAAGCGTGATTGTAAAAAACTGATTTGAGAGAATATGCGGGTGATGCTGTCCAGTTGTACTGAGGAGATGATTGCTGCCGCTGCCCAGAAATTGAAAAATGGCAATTTAGTGGCATTTCCAACTGAAACTGTATATGGATTAGGAGCAGATGCTACAAATCAAAAAGCAGTGGAAAAAATCTATCAAGTAAAAGGTAGACCGGAAAATCATCCATTAATAGTACATATTGCAAATATTAACCAATTAGAAAAATGGGCAGTTGATATTAAACCTTATGCAATTCAATTAGCGAGAGATTTTTGGCCAGGGCCAATGACTTTAATTCTAAAAAGAAGTTCCTTAGCGAAAGATTTCATAACAGGTGGTCAAGAAAGCGTAGGGCTTCGAATTCCCGCTCATCCAGTTGCGCTCGCTTTGCTAAAAAATTTTACCGAGTCAGGTCAAGAAAGTGGATGTGGAGTTGCAGCCCCATCTGCAAATAGATTTGGCGCAGTTTCTCCCACCTCGGCAAATGCGGTGGCAGAAGAATTGCTACCTTATTTGAATATAAATGAAGATCAAATTTTAGATGGTGGTCCTTGTTTAGTAGGTGTGGAATCAACCATTATTGATTGTAGAAATGAACAACCAATAATTTTGCGCTCTGGAGCAATTACTGCTGAACTAATTGCAGAATCTATCGGAATAGAAACTTCTAATAAAAGTGTAGATGAGATTAGAGTAAGTGGTTCGCTTGAATCACATTACTCTCCGAAAGCTAAAGTTATTTTAGATCAACAACCAAATTCAGGAGATGGTTTTATTGCTTTAGAAAATATCTCAACTCCAGAGGGAGTTATTAGATTAGCATCTCCCAAAACAGTTGCCGAATTTGCCAGAATTCTCTATGCATCACTAAGGGAAGCGGATGCAAGGGGCTTAACCAAAGTAGTTGTGCAACAACCAGAAGGAAATGGTTTAGCGGTAGCAATTCGAGATCGTTTACAGCGCGCTGCTTACTAGAAGTGATTTAGTTTTATAAAAAAGTACAAAAATTTAGAAATTTTGTACAAATAAATGTTATTATCTACCTATGAAATCTTTGACCATATCAGAATTCCGTTCAGATATTGCAGAAGCAATTAAATCCCTTCCCAAATCCCCAATTGCTATATCGCGCCATGGAGAAGATGTAGCAATTCTGATGAGCGTTTCGTTATATGAAAAAGCTATAGCTGCGATGGAAGATCTAGAAGATTTGGAGATTTATGATGAAGTAATTAGTTCAAAGGAAAAATTTATTCCTTTGAAAGAAGTTATGAAAGATCTTGGCATTTAGTGGCGTTATATGGGGTTGAAATATCTCCTAAAGCCCTGAAATTCCTAAAAACCCTGAATAAAAAAGACCTAAAGAGAGTTACCTCCGCCCTTATTCTTTTACAGGATTTCCCATATCCGCCAAAAGCTATAAAGCTATCCAATATTGATTTATACAGAGTAAGAGTAGGTAATTTTCGAATTCTCTACAAAGTTGAAGATGAAAAGTTATTAGTTTTAGTCATAAATGTTGGACATCGCCGAGAAATATACCGACAAATCTAATTTTTTTACGTTGGATCTGTAGAATCCAAGGTACTCAAAAAATTCTCAATTTCAATTTCAGGAATTTTCCCAACTCTAACTATTTCAATGTTTTGCGCAACCCCGCGGTTTTCCTTTATTAATGTAGATTTAATTTCCTGATCCAATAAGTTTTCACCCTGGACTATATATGCTAAATCCTTACTATCAAATGCCAGATTGTTTAAATCCTTAATTGGACCAGCACCAATTAAATTAGCATTTGCAAAAACTACCGGACCAACCTTGCTAATTACTTTTCGCAGCAACTCTGATTCCGGAATTCGAACCACAAACTCACCTGCACCACCATCACCTAAATCCCAATTCAACATTTCATTTGTTTGCAAAATCATAGTTAGTGGACCAGGCCAAAATTTTTTGCCTAGCAAAGCAGATTCAGATGAAATATTTTGTGCCACCCCATTTAACATTTCCATTGAAGAAACTAAAACCCCGAGCGCAGACCCATCATTAACTTGGCGCATGATTTGAATTAAATTAACTGCACGATGAGAGAATGCATCTGCAATCAGAATATGGGTATGCAAGAAAGGAAGCACTGAAATTTCCCCTGCTTTGAATGCATAGATCAGAGCATTGAAATTACTTTCATCCTCTAATTCTTTTTCTAATAACCTTTGCATCCCTTACCTTTCAAATATCCTAAAAGTAGTTTAGTTTAATTCTCATATTTTTTTCTTTATTAAATAAATTGCTTTTCTTGCAGTTATTATTACAAAGTGCAGGATATACCTAAAAAATTTCTGGGTAAGTTAATTCCTTCATATCCCACTATCGCTCGGGCTAGAGCAATTCTAACTCCCCGGGATCGCCGCCGATTAGGTTTGATGACCGCTTTCCAAATCTTTATTGGGCTTTTTGATATCTATGGAATTTTAATGATTGGGGCGATAGGGGCATTAGCAATCCAAATCATTGAAGGCAAACCTGCGGGAAATAGAGTTAAATTTATTTTAAAGCTTTTTCATCTACAAAATTTTTCACTTTCCACCGATGTAGCAATATTAGGTTTAATAGCTTGCTCAGTTCTAATTGGTAAATCTTTAATCTCGGTATTTATTCAAAGAAAAATTTTCCGATTTCTAAGTTTTAGAAGTTCGGTATTGACCTCTAATTTACTGAAGAAAGTTTTATCTCAAGACTTAATTGAAATTCAAAAAACTCCTAGCCAACAAACTTTGGCAACAGTTACGGGTTCGGTAAGAGACCTACTACTTGGATTGCTTGGAACCTATGCAAGTTTAATTGCAGACCTTTCATTATTGGTTTTAATTATTGTTTCCCTAGTTGCCTATGATGTTATTACCGCACTCTTCTTAGCATTCTTATTTGGATCTTTAGTAATCACACTCACCAAACTCATGTCAAAACGTGCAAAAGTTATTGGACAGGAAATTGTTAATCGCTCAATCAAAAATGATTCTAAAATATTAGAGGTCTTGCAATCTTATCGAGAATCAGTAGTTAGAAATCGCCGAGGCTTTTATGCCAATGAAGTTGCTATCGCCCAAGGCGAACTATCCAAATAATCTTCGCTTAAATTTCAAGGTTCTTAATAATTATTTTCAGGCCTGGATAAAAGGTGATACTAAATACCTTAGATAGGTTGCCTTTTTTCTGATTGCATACACTTCATATTCTAGGCCTGATTAAATAATGGTATTCTTAGCGCTCCTTTGGCCAGCCATTTGGCTCAAGCCAGCAGGAATTGGGGCCTTTAGCTCAGTCGGTAGAGCAACGGACTTTTAATCCGTGGGTCGTCGGTTCGATCCCGACAGGGCCCACTGGACTTTTAGTAGCCCAAACAAATAAGTATGCTTGATTAAATGACCAAACTTTCCGATTTTCTTGATTGGGCAACTCCGGCCACACGTGAACTTCTAAATGATATCTCCCAAAAAGTGGAGGCTAATTCAGCCCATGAAAACCAAAAATGGATTGAAGAGTTAACTCAAGAAAGTAAAGAGATTCATGAAGTAAAAGGAATCAATTTAAATCCAGCAAGCAATATTTTAAATCCCAGAGCAGAAAAAATATTGGCTGGTGGTTTATCCTCCCGCGCTTCATTAGGGCATCCAGGAGATAAATATGTAGTAGGTTTAGATGCGATTGAAAAAATTGAAATCATCGCCTCAACTTTAGCTTGTGAAGTATTTGAAGCAAGTTATGCTGAATATCGAGTTGCATCAGGTGCATTAGCAAATCTTTATAGTTTCATGGCAACTTGTAATCCGGGAGATACCATAATTGCACCACCCCCTGCAATTGGTGGCCACATCACTCACCACAAATCAGGTGCTGCCGGTTTATATGGAATCAAAACCATTGCAGCTCCAATTGATCCAGAAAATTACACAGTGGATTTAGT
>OMHY01000102.1 GCA_900298985.1 Streptomycetaceae bacterium | reverse complement strand
CTCTAAGAGTTACCCACTCTGCTATCTTTTCTTTTACCAGATTTTTCCATTCCGCCGGAACATGATAATTTTCCAGCTCTTTTCTCAAAGCCAGAAGGGAAAGTTTTGCATCTCCTAGAATTGCAGTTGCACCTTGCTTGAATGCATCCAATTCGGTGACATTAATTGAAACAAATTTAACTTCGGGATTTAAAAATATTGATTGTGATGCGGTGGCAAAATCAGTTAATCTAGTTCCAATACTTATTATTACATCTGCTTGTTCTACAAGCCGATTTGTGTGTGGTGCCCCTTCCAATCCAATCCCATACATATACCAGTCCCCTGGGTTTTGAATGGCATTTTGTCCGCCAAAAGTTACACAAACTGGAATCCCAGTAGCGCTTGCGAGTGCTTCTAATTCTGAAGTTGCATCGGAGTAGGTAATACCACCACCTGCAATAATTACTGGTTGTTTAGCTTTGCTTATAATTTTTGCTGCTGCAGTTAAATCATCAATAGATGGATTTGGTCTCCTAATTACCCAATCTCTTTCTTTAAAGAACTCTTCTGGCCAATCAAATGCGTGAGATTGTAAATCTTGTGGAAGTGAAACTACTACTGCACCTGTATCTACCGGAGACGCTAATACTCGAAAGGCTTGTGGTAATGAGTACAACAATTGTTCCGGTCTAGTAATTCGATCAAAAAATTTGGAAATTGGTTTGAATGCATCATTTACTGAGATTCCTGGATCCATCGGATGCTCTAATTGTTGTAAAACCGGACCTTGTCGGCGGGTAGTGTAAGAATCACCTGGTAAAAGTAATAGCGGAACCCGATTAATAGTAGCAAGTGCAGCAGCAGTTACCATATTCATTGAACCAGGTCCGATTGAAGCGGTTACTGCAATTACTTGCTTTCTTTTGGTTTGTTTTGCAAAAGCAGTTGCTGCATGTGCAAGTCCTTGTTCATTTCTACCCTGGACAAAAGGAAGTATGTCACTATATTGATCTAATGCTTGACCAAGACCTGCAACATTCCCATGTCCAAAAATTCCCATTGCTGCAGGCACAAATCTTCTTCTTTCCCCATCTGAAACTGAATATTGAACTGAAAGAAATTTCAATACCGCTTGAGCAACAGTCAGACGAACTGTTTTGCCATAGTTAGGATTATTTCGATTTGAATTATTCAAATTAGGCTGTGTCATTTAGATCTCCATTATCATTTTCATACTTAAAACTATTGCCAAGACTGTCCATGTAATATAACTGTTTTTACTTCTGTCATCTCTTCAATTGCAGAACGAACTCCTTCTTTTCCAATGCCACTTGCCTTAAAACCTCCATAAGGCATTAAATCCGCTCTCCAAAGTGGTGTCCAATTAACATGAACTACACCAGAATCTATTTCCCGAGCTGCTTGTATTGCAGAGTTTACCTCTCGAGTGAATATACCTGAACCCAAACCATAAGGGGTGGAGTTTGCAATATGCAAGGCTTGCTTCAGAGAGTCAGTTGTAGACACTACCACCGCTGGTCCAAATAATTCTTCTTGTGCAATGTTAGAGCTTGGATCTACCTCAGAAACAATAGCTGGAGTAATTATGTTTCCATTTTTCTCACCACCTGTAATTAAAACTGCACCTTGATCTACCGCGTTTCTAATGGAAGCAACTACTCGATTAGTTTCTCTTTCATTAATTAAAGTTCCAACTTCAGTTCCATCTGCTTTTGGGTCTCCAACATTTATTTTTTCAACTAAAGGTTTAAGCGCATCCAAAAAGTCTCTTTTAATTTTCTCATGAACAATTACTCTTTGAACTGAGATACATACTTGGCCAGCATTTATATATCCACCAATTGAAACTGCTCTTGCAGCTAATTCTAAGTCGGCGTCATCCATAACTATAACCGGAGAAGATGCACCTAACTCTAGAGATAATTTTTTTACGCCAGCAAGTTGAGTAATTCTGGTACCAACAGCAGTTGATCCGGTAAAAGATATTTTTCGAACTCTGGAATCTCTAACTAAGGCATCTCCCAATTGAGTTCCTGAACCAGTAACTACATTTAATACTCCAGCGGGCAAACCTGCATCTACAAAACATTGGGCTAGTGCAAGCGCAGTTAGAGGCGTTGATTGTGCAGGTTTCAATACCACGCTATTGCCTGAACTAAGTGCAGGAGATAATTTATGCATCACCAATAGGGCTGGGTAATTAAATGGGGAAATCGCAACAACTACACCAACTGGTTGTCTTAAAGTAAATCCAATTTTTTCTTGACCAGTGCCTTTATTAGCATCCAGTGGGAGTGAATCCCCGTAAAGTTGTGAGCCTTCAAAAGCACCAAGCCTAATTATTTCGCCGCACCTGCCAGCTTCACCTCGGGCCTCTAATAAAGATTTTCCATTTTCGCTGGAAATGATTTGCGCAATTTCTTCAATTCTTTCATCTGCTAATGCAGCAGCTTTCATCATAATTGCCGCTCTTTGGTGAGCCGGCGTCCGTCTCCAAATGGCGAAACCTTCTTCTGCTGCAGAAATTGCCATATCTATATCTTCAACGTTTGCAACTGCGGCAATTCCAACAACTTCTCCATTGTAAGGTGATTTAACTTCTTCACAAAGACCAGAAATTGAACTTACCCAATTACCCCCAATTAATAGTTTGCCATCAAATACTCTCAATTGGTTTCCTTCCTCATTTTTCTCTGAGTAATAGGGGAAACTTTGCCACTTTCCCACTCTTTTTTAAAGGCATTTAATAGATCTTGAATACTCATCGGTCCAATTCCCAATATTTCCTTAGTTTTCTTGTTTGATAGAGAAGAATCTACTGGCACGCCGCTGGGAAAAAGAGCATCTTGAGGAGGCTCGCCTGCTTTCAAAAGATCTTTATTTAAGCCAAAAACTTCACATGTTGCCAGCGCCAACTCCATTCGAGTTACTGCATCATCTCCGACTAAATGAAAGGTGCCGCCAACTTTCAAATCAATAATTCTAGAGATTTGTGCACCTATTTCTGATGCCAAGGAAGGTGTTGCGATTTTATTTACCCGATCTCCACCCCACACTACAAATTCTTTTTGTTCTTGCAGATTTTGAACTATGGAAGCAACAAAATATCCAAAACCCACATCTTGCCCTCGGGGCATTTCTTTTTTAGTTCGATGAAAACCCATCACTCCACCGATTCGACATATTGCTCCAGTTTGGGGAGCTAAATCTCTAATAACCTGTTCTCCAAGTGCTTTTAATGCTCCATAAAAATTTATGGGATTGCCCGGATCTGTTTCTTCGGTATAGTGAGATTGTCCATCTAATATCCAGTCGGAAGAAATATAAATAGTTTGAGCATTAACTTGATTAGCAGCACGAGTTACTCTTGAGGTCATACCAACATATGAGTCATAAGCAAACTCTCTATCATTGATTAATTTATTAAAATCATTATGAATCGCACAATGAATTACTGCATCACATCCAACTAAACCTGTTGCAATTGAATTTACCTCTAGAAAATTAACTACTCTTATTTCCCATGGAATATTTTCTGAGGTGGTGTTTCTGGCTAATCCCACTACTTCAAATCCTAACGAGATAAGTGCCTGTGCAATATTCCCACCAACAAAACCTGTAGAGCCAGTAATCGCAACTTTGGTCATTTATTTTCCAACATTATTAAACTTAATTTATTTTTCCCATAGTCGAGACACCTAGCTCCGCGCCTTCATTTGCACGCAAGGCATCAATATGAGTGGCTAGATCAGGATTTGTGACACCAGAATCCACTTCATTAATCCACGCCTTCATCTCTTCAATATATGCGGTTTCAAATTTATCCATCCAGTTGATAGACATTTTTCCACCTTTATTAACTTCAAAATTTTCTAAAGTTCTAATCGCAACATCTCCATGAATACCAATGGCAATATTGCCTTTTTCACATACTACTTCTACTCGAGTGTCATAACCTGCAGAACCATTTGCCATGACATCTTCCACTAAAATAACGCCATTTTCTAGAGTAGCTACAAAAATCAATGGGTCACCAATTTTTTCCGGTGTAGCTACATGATGTGGTGGATAAAAAGTTTGTACACTTTTCCAATCAGATTGAAACATCCATCGATAAATATCAAAATCATGAATAGCCATATTTGTAAGTAAGCCTTCGGAGCGCACAACTGTAGATTCATGATTTCTCGCAACGACTTGGACAAATAATGGTTTGCCATATTTGCCACTATTAATTTCTTCCCGAAGTTTTCTAAAAGCGGGATCAAACCTTCTCATAAAACCAAAAGAAAATAATTTTTTGCCAACCTTTTCTTGGTGCTCTTCTATTTCCTTGGCAACTGCTCTGGCTTCTTCTATTGTAATTCCCATTGGCTTTTCACATAAAACTGCTTTGCCAGACTTTATTCCAAGTCGAATATGTTCCGCATGTAATTGATCAGGAGAAGCTATTAGAACCGCATCTAAATCGGGGTGATTAAATATTTCCTGGGGATCTTTAGTCATGAATTTTACTGTACCTATTTCTGCTGCTAAAGAATTCATACGATCTTCACTTACATCAGATATAGCAACTACTTGTCCATTCGGGGTGAAATTAGTTATGTAACGTGCATGCCCTGAGCCCATGATTCCAGCTCCAATCAAACCCACCCGTACCATTGAGTACCCTTCCTAATTGAATGGCAATGTCCGGATAGTATTCCATGGTAAGCAGGGTGTAAGAAAGGGATAGATTATCTTTTTCCCATGGGACTTAAGTGGGGTTTTGCTGGAACTGGCTGGATAGCAAATGTTTTAGCACAGGATTTCAAACTAACTGATATGGAGATTCTTGCGGTCGCTGCGAGAAACTATGAAGGAGCAAAAGATTTTGCCCACAAATTGGACATTCCAAAAACTTTTGCAACAATTGATGAACTAGTAGCTGATTCTGAGCTGGATATTATTTATGTTGCAGCAATTAATTCAGCCCATAAAGATATTGCAATTAAAGCACTAAATTCTGGAAAACATGTTTTATGTGAAAAACCAGTTGCAATGAATGCTAAAGAGACACGAGAAATTATTGCAGCTGCACAAGCAAACAACAGATTTTTTATGGAAGCTATTTGGACAAGATTTTTGCCAGTTCAATTTAAAATTCGAGAGGCAATAAAAGAGGAAAAATTTGGCAAAGTTTTTAAAGTGATTGCTGATTATGGAGAGGCTCCAGATCGAAAAACTAAAACTAGGATTTGGGACAGAGAAAATGGAGGGGGCGCACTGCTTGATTTGGGAATATATCCAATTTCACTCACTTCCTCCTATCTTGGAATACCTGTGAAAACTGAAATTTCCGCTTTTGGTAAATTAACAGATACCGGTGTCGATGAAACAGATACCATTATTTTCAATTATCAAAATGGTAATCAAGCGATGATTAACACCACTATTTCCACTTATTCCAGCATAAGACTTTCAATACTTGGAAGCAGAGGCCGATTAGAATTGGATTATCCACTTTATGGAGAGACTACATTCAACATTTTTGATAATGATAATAGAATTATTGAAAAGTATGAAGGTTTAAAGACTAGTGATCTAAAAGGTACTGGCAGACAACTTCAAGCATTAGAAGTTGAGAGATGTATAAATAATGGGCTACTTGAGTCCCCAATCATTACTTGGGATGAAAGTATAAGAATTATGGAAGTTTTAGATGAAGTTCGAAGACAAATTGGCGTGATTTATCCACAAGATTAATTTTTGAATAATTCTTCTTTTTTGGTTGCATAACTGAATTTGTATGCGATTGCACAGAGTAATACTGGAATAATAAAGGACAAATAAACCCCCATAAATTGACTCACCGCGCCAAGTACTGGACCCACTGAAATGCTCGTTATATATACAACTGTGATAATCATATTGATTCTTGCCGGTGAAAGTTCTGGATTGTCCCCCAACGCTGAAACACACATTGGAAATCCGATTGCAGTTCCCGCACCCCAAATAAAAAGTGATAAATAAGGTAAAGATATTTCCTTGTTTGCCATGAATAATGCAATTCCTATACCCGTGACTAAAGCGGAATATTTAACTGCGCGATATCTACCTATTCTGTCAACTACTACTCCGCCTATGGCTCTAAAAAAAGTAATGATTACCCACAAAATACTTAAGGCAAAAGCTGCCTTACCTGAAGAAAATCCAGTATTAGTTAGCGCAATTGGTACCCAAATTCCAGCTGATAACTCCGACATCATAAATGCGATTGCAACCATGACGATTAAACGATTTCTTTTTCCCCTCCAAGCTTGCTTGTTTTGGATTTTATGTAGAAGTTTAATTTCATTGTTTATTTCAATATCATGATGTTTTGGAATTGCTATAAGAGTAAATATTCCGCAGGCAAAAGCAACGATAGCTACAATCAAATAATTTATTTGCAAACTAATTTTACGATTACTTAGAAATGCTGCAAAAATAGCCGCTGTCATCATTCCCAGTCCATATGCGGAATGTATACTTGAAAAAACTGAACGCTTGGAGGCTTTATCTACCAAATTACCTTCATAATTTCCCACGTAATCTAATGTAGCCATAGCTGAACCTAGCAAACCGAGAAAAATAGAAGTTCCATAAATATTACCATGCATTATTGAAAACCCAATTGCAATGAAAGATAGAGAACCAAGGGTGTAGCACATATTAGAGACTATTCGGGAAGAAAATCTATGCACTAGTGCACTTGCAAACTTTATAATAAGCAAGCCTCCAAGTGGATAAAGAATAGATAACGCACCAAATTCGAAATTGTTTAAATGCAGTAGTTTTTTTACTTCAGGCCCACGACTTACCCAAGTTGAGTACATCATTGCCCTGCCTAGAAACATCAAAAAAGTGGCAGTGAACCACATAGGAATTTTTATTGTTCTCAAATGCGATTCGCTCACCAAGGTATGATATTTAATCTCTGTGTAATATGTAAGTGTAAAACTCCTGATTGAAGTAATTAAGTATTATCAACAGCGTCTGCAAAATCTTTCATAGATTTAAATTCCCAATCCGGCTTAACAGGCGCACTTGGCTCAGGGGTAGCTCCCCAACCTGGTGTGTCATGTCTGCGATTAATCCATACAGTTGGCAAACCTATCTGCTTAGCTGGAAGATGATCATGAAATAAACTCTGGGCAACATGTAATAACTTGCTTTTCTCGATACCAAGCTCCGCAATTTTAACTTCCAAAGCTTCAAAATTCCTCATTGAAGGTTTATAAGAACCAATATCTTGGGCTGTTAGCACGGCGGAAAAATTCCCTTTTAGATGCTTATTAGATCCAGCAAATCCTTCATGATCTACATTTGAAAGTATTATCAATTTAAAGTGTTTTGCTAATCTTGCAAGTGCATCTTGTGAATCACCAAATGCCGGCCATTCTGGAACTGAATTAGAAAACTCCGCTAACTCCTCATCGGTAACAGGTTTATCTAATTCAAGTGCAAGTGCCTTAAAAGACATGGAAAGTATTTCTGGATAGAGCAATCTTGGGCATTCTCTTTCAGAATTAGCTTCATGTTTTGAATAGATTTCCAGTAATTCTTCTTGGCTTAGATTGACTTGGTTATTTTGCGCCCACTTCATCAAGACCTTTGAAATTCCAGCTTCCCAATCAATTAGTGTTCCATAACAGTCAAAGCTTAGGGCTTCAAATTCAAGTAACGTCTTTGAACCTCTAGTAGAATTTGAATTTTCCATAGTTGAGTATTGCAAAGTAAACTACGAAAACCAAATTTGAAATTAAACTTTAATCAATACTGCGATTCCCTGCCCAACTCCGATGCAAGCAGCGGCTACTCCAATGCCACCACCCCGAATTTGAAGGGCGCGTGCGCAATCGATGACGACCCGTGCAGCAGATGCTCCAATAGGATGCCCTATTGCAATTGCACCTCCATTTAAATTCACTTTATCCTGACTTATCTCTGGAATTCCCCGCAATACAGTAAGCACCATTGCTGCAAAGGCCTCGTTTATCTCCCAAATATCCACATCTTCAACTTTTATATTATTTTTACTGAGTAGTTTTTTTATTGCAGCTACCGGGGCTTGGGTAAATAGATGTGGTTCATTTGCCACCACTTGTGAACTCACAATTTCAGCAATTGGTTCAATGTTATTTTCGTGCGCGAATTTTCCAGAGATTACAAAAGTTGCAACCGCTCCATCATTTATTGGCGAGGAATTTCCAGCGGTAATTGGGCCAGATTCTGAAAATGCAGATTTTAGCTCTGATAATTTTTCAATCGAACTCCCTGGTCTAATACATTCATCTTTTTCTAAATTGCCTATTCGTATTGACCAACTTTTATGAAAATTGTTTTCCCATGCTTGATTTGCAAATTGATGAGACCGCAACGCCCATTCATCTTGCTCTTTTCGCGAGATGCCCAGATTTACAGCAACCATTTCCGCACAAAGCCCCAAAGAATTGGTCCATTGGGAAGGCATTTTTGGATTTACTAATCTCCAACCAATTGTTGTCTGATGTAATTTTGGTTCCTTTGGCATTTCAAGTTCTTTTTCGACAACCCAGGGAGCCCTTGACATGCTTTCAACGCCACCTGCAATTGCACAGTGTGCTTCTTGGGTCTTAATTAATCTACTTGCTTGGATAATTGCCTCAGCACCTGAGCCGCATAATCGATTTACGGTTACAGCAGGAATTTCTACTGGAAATTGCGCTAAGAGCGCAGACATCCTGCCGACATTTCGATTGTCTTCTCCTGATCCATTTGAATCTCCAATAACAATGTCATCTACTTTATTGATTTCAAAAAATGGAGAGGTTTCTTGGCGAATACATCGAAAGACTTCTGCCAATAAATCATCTGGCCTTATATTTGACAAGGCACCATTAAATTTTCCAAAAGGTGTTCTCTTTGGATTTGCTAAATAAATGCTTCCAGGGGAAATTTTCAAGGAATTATTTTCTCCGCTCTTAGTCTGTCAAATAAATTTGTGAAGGAATCAAAACTTACATGTACTAAACCAAATCCTGCTCTCCTAGATTTACCCATATCTGCAAAGGTTTCGACTTGTCTTCCTAAATCTCCATCGGTGTGCCACCAAGAAGCTAGTTCTGTAGCTTTAAATCTTTCTAATGAATATTTTGCAACTATTTTTTCCCACTTCTCATCGGCGTCTCCCATGCGGGGTTCTAAAGGAGAATATTGTTCAGGATAACCCGGATTTTTTAACCCGAAATAATCAGCAATAACTTGCCAAACTTGTCGCCACCTTATTACATCTCCATTTACAGAGTTAAATGCTTCGTTCTTGGCTTTTTCAGAAGTTGCTGCCCAGAATGCATGTTCTGCAATAAAAATGCCATCTGTTAAATCTACTACTCCATTATATTGTTCCTTTGATCCGGGAAAGATAAAGGGTTGATTGTATTCTTTGCACAACGAGGCATAAACTGCCAAAGTTACTCCCATATTCATTACATTCCCTAATGCATATCCAATCATGGAATGTGGACGAAGTACTGTCCAATCAAATTTTTGTTTTTTAGCTTCAGCAAACAAAATATCTTCTTGGGTATAATAAAAATTTTCTATATTCAATCTACTCTGAGTTTCATGGAATGGAGTATCCATTGGAGTTGAAGCATATGCCTCAAATGGTCCCAGGTAATGTTTTAAGCCAGTTATTAAAACCACTCGGCTAAATTTTTTGCCGGAAATTGCATCAAAAGTATTTTGCAACATATTTCCGTTAACTCGACAATTTTCTGCTTCAGTGTCATGTTTTTTCCAGGTGCCATAAAACAAAGTATCAAATTCAATATCTTTTAACTTTTCTCTTAGATCAACTAAATTTTCTACATCAGCAGTAATATGTTTAACGCCCTTAATCGGATATTTAACCTTGCGAGAAACTCCATAAACTTCCCAATTTTCCTTAACCAGTTTCTCTGCAATGTTTAATCCCATCATTCCGGTTACACCAATAATCAAAGCTTTTTTTGCCACATCAATACTCCCCTCAATCAGCGACTTTAATTAATTCTGGTATATAAACTGACTTGCGCTAAACTCACTCTGAGATGTAAAAGGCTCATTTTGCAACAGTTCTTCTCACCTTGGATTCCAAGATTTTATTTTCCACTAGTCCAAAAAAGTTATGCTTTTTCCTATGATTTCCAAGATCCTACCTTCAGCGGAAGAGGCACTCTCCGATATAAAAGATGGGGATACCATAATGATTGGTGGATTTGGCAGAGCGGGACAGCCGGTGGAATTGATAAATGCCTTAATCGAGCATGGTGCAAAAGAATTAACCGTTGTGAATAACAATGCGGGCAATGGGGATACTGGTTTAGCGGCCCTGGTAGGTGCCAAGAGAATCAGGAAAATTTATTGCTCTTTTCCAAGGCAAAGTGACTCATACCTTTTCGATGATTTGTATCGAAAGGGAGGAATAGAATTGGAATTAGTTCCTCAGGGAAATTTAGCTGAAAGAATTAGAGCAGCCGGTGCCGGCATTGGAGCATTTTATTCACCAACTGGTGTTGATACTCAACTTTCTGAGGGCAAAGAGCAAAAAATTATAAATGGGAAAAAATATGTTCTGGAGTATCCGATATTTGCCGATTTTGCACTAATAAGCGCTTTCAAGGCTGATCGTTGGGGAAATTT